>DASQOL010000208.1:0-21014 GCA_035644475.1 Gammaproteobacteria bacterium
CGGCCGGTCCCCGACCGCCATGGATGGCGGGAGTGCCGCAGTTGCAGGAGCATTTCTGCGGCCGAGCCACGGCGCGTTCGCCGGGGTCCCCCTTCAATAAACAAAGAGGGCGGTCGTTTAATTGTTGCGCTTCGTAGAGACGGCGTGCCGCCGCGTTCTGGATGCTCGCCTGCGGCTCGCCCCCGGGCGCTGCGCGCCCGGGCTCCGCGGCTCTCGGCGCTGTGGCTCGGCTCGTCGCTACCGCCGCGACGGAGCCATTCGAGGTGCGGCCGCCGCCATCACGCGCATCGCGCGGCCAAAGAGAGGCACGACCTCCGTCCGTGGTTTTGGGCCTGCGGCGAAGCGCGACGGTATGCTTAAATAGCGCCGACAGCGCACCGCCCCACAAGAGGCGGGCGACGCGCGCGCAGCGTTGCTGCGGGCGAGACAAGGGGGACGGTTTTAGCATGTCCACGACTCGTGTTTTAGGAGTCGCCAGCGTGGCGGCGCTGTGCGCCGCGCTCGTCGGCAGCACGATCGGCGCGCAAGAGGCGCGCACGGGCGCCGAACGCCTGGGCGCCCTCGAACGCGAGCTCGCGGGGCTGGAGCACGATGCCCAGATCCTCGAGGACACGAAGGCGATCAAGCGGCTGCAGAACTCCTACGGCTACTACGTCGACAAGAAGCTGAGCCGGCAGATCGGGGCGTTGTTCGCCGACGCGGCGGAGACGACGGCGGAGCTCGGCGGCTCCGGCGTCTACGTCGGCAAGGCGCGGATCGCCGAGTACTACGATCGGATCATCGGCGGCGAGGGCTTGAAGCCCGGCCAGCTGTTCAACCATATGATCCTGCAGGGTGTGGTGCATGTCGCACCCGACGGCCTCACGGCGAAGGGTCGCTACCGCGCGTTGATTCAGATCGGCGAGCACGGCAAGAGCGCGACCTGGGCGGAAGGACCGTACGAGAACGAGTACGTCAAAGAGAACGGCGTCTGGAAGTTCGGCAAGGTGCACTGGTACCAGACCTTTTCGGCGCCGTACTCGCCGGGCTGGCACAAGGCGGCGGAGCCGATGAATCCGCCGCTCGCCGACTTCCCGCCGGACCGGCCGTCCACCGAGACCTATCAGTCGTATCCGAGCGCGTATCAGGTCCCCTATCACTACCGGAACCCCGTGTCGGGACGTTGCGAGCCCGGCGTGTGCGTGGCGCCCGCGGCGGCAGCGGCGCCGATCGCGCCGTCGGCCGCGAGCGCTCAACCCGTGTCGGAGGAGCGCATCGCCGCCGTTCGTAACCGCGTCGCAAAGCTCGACGGGCGCGCGACCCGCGTCGACGACGTCAACGCGATCGAGAACCTCCAAGGCAGCTACGGCTACTACACCGACAAGATGCTCTGGGACGAGGTCGTCGATCTCTTGGCCGACGACGCCACGCTCGAGATCGGCCCGAGCGGCGTCTATCGAGGCAAGGCCGGCATTCGCCGCTACCTCGACGCGCTCTCCGGCGGCAAGCAAGGCCCGCTCGAAGGCGTGCTGTTCGATCACTTCCAGCTCCAGCCGATCGTCACGGTCGCGCCCGACGGGCAGACCGCGCAGGCGCGTTGGCGGCTGTTCCTGATGACCGGCGTCGCGGGCTCCGGCTCGGGCGGCAATTGGGGCGAAGGCACGTACGAGAACGAGTACGTCAAGCAGAGCGGCGTTTGGAAGATCCGCAAGCTCCACTGGTATGCCACGTTCGTCGCGCCGTACGAAGGCGGCTGGCTAAACACGAACGCCGAGGCCGTCAAAGCCTACGCGGTGCCCGCCGCCGTCACGCCCGACGCGCCGCCGAGCGAAGAGTACTCGCCCTATCCCGGCGTCTACGTGCCGCCGTTCCACTACAAGAATCCCGTGAGCGGGCAATAGGAGACGGCATGACGAGATCGTTCGCCCGCGCCTCCCTGCTCGCCGCAATCCTGGCCGTAGCGGCTTGCTCGCGCTCGGGCGGCGATGCGGACACGACCGCCGACATCGCGGCGCTCGAGTCAGCGGTCGCCGCGGCCAAGGCGAAGGTTGAGCGCCTGAAGGACTTCGACGAGCTCGAGAACCTCGCCGGTGTCTACGGTCACTACGTGGACAAGTCGCGCCACGACGACGTCGCCGACCTGTTCGCGCCCGCAGGCGTCGTCGAGATCCTGGGCCGCGGCGTGTTCATCGGCCAGGATCGCGTCCGCGAGTACATGCACAACCTCACGCCGGGCAACGTGGGCCCGCGCGACGGCTCGCTGTTCAATCACATGCACCTGCAGCCCGTGATCCACGTGGCCGAGGACGGCAAGACGGCCTTCGCACGCTCGCGCCTGTTCGTGATGTTCGGCATCGTGAACGCCAACGCGCAGTGGGGCGACGGTATCTACGAGAACGTGTTCGTGAAGCAGGACGGCATCTGGAAGCTCGACTACCTGCACGGCTATCAGACGTTCTACACGAACTACGAGGAAGGCTGGGCGAAGAAGGCGTCCGCGATCTTCGCGCCCTACGACCGGCTGCCGCCGGACCGCGCGCAGTCGGTGCCCTATTCGCCGTACCCGTCGGCATTCGTGCCGCCGTTCCACTATCGCAATCCGGTGTCGGGACGAGCGGACCACTACGCCGACCCAACCTGGCACGACACGCAGAAGCCATGACAAGGCCCGAGCCGACATCGAGCTGGCAGGCGCCGTCGGGCAAGCGCCTCGCGTGGAGCGTGCTCGCGGCCGCCGCGGTGGCGGGCTTGGTCCTCGTCATCGCGGTGCTGCCGGCCGAATACGGCATCGATCCCACGGGCGCCGGCCACGCGCTCGGCCTCGACAAGCTGCGCGCGCCGCCGACGCGCACGATCGAGGTCAAAGACGTGCTCGGCGGCAACGAGCGCGTGCGCGAGGTCGAGATTCCGGAGGCCGGCGAGCCGACGCCGCTACCGAACCCGGCCGTGCACCAGGCCGAGGACCGGCCGATTCAAACGCGCACGATCACGCTAACGCTGCCCGTCAACGGCGAGACGGAAATAAAAGCGATCATGCGCGAATCCAAGGTGATTCTTTATTCGTGGCAGAGCGACGGCGGCGTGGTCTACACCGATCTGCACGGCCACGACCCGGCTGTCGGCGGCGAGTTCTTCGTGCGCTACCGCGAGGATCAAGACGGTGTGACCGGCTCCACGGGCTCACTCGTGGCGCCGTTCGATGGCGAGCACGGCTGGTATTGGCTCAACATCAACGACAAGCCTGTAACGATCACGCTAACGATCACGGGCTTCTTCGACGACATCAAAGACTACGGCGTGCACAAAAACTAGCGACTGGGACTAACAACGATATGTGGCAACACAACTACATGCCCCTCGGGGATAGCCTCGCTTTGTCCGCGCTCGCGGCGGCAGTGCCGATCTTCGTGCTGCTGCTCCTGATCGGGGTGCTGCGCAAGCCGGCATGGATCGCGGGTCTCTGCGGACTTGCGGCCGGCTTCGTCGTCGCGATCGGCATCTACGGCATGCCGGTGAAGCTCGCCCTGAGCGCAACGCTGATGGGTGCGTCGTTCGGGCTGCTGCCGATCGCGTGGATCGTCTACTGGGCCGTGGTTCTGTATCGGCTGACGCTCGAAACGGGCAACTTCGACATCATCAAGGACTCCATCGGCAGCCTCACCGCGGACCGGCGACTCCAGGCGATGCTGATCGCATTTGCGTTCGGCGCATTCGTCGAGGGCGCCGCGGGCTTCGGCACCCCGGTGGCCGTCGCGGCCGGCATGCTAACGGGCCTCGGGTTCTCGCCGTTCTTCGCCGCGGGCATTTGCTTGCTCGCAAACACGGCCCCGGTCGCGTTCGGCTCGATCGGCATTCCGGTTACCACGCTCGCCAACACAACCGGAATACCCGAGGCCGAGCTCAGCGCGTGGGTGGGCCGCCTCTGCGCCCCGATCTCCGTGCTGATTCCCGCGTACCTGATCCTCGTGATGGGCGGCGTGCGCGGCTTGAAGGGCGTGTTGCCCGCCGCGATCGTTTGCGGGTTGTGCTTCGCCAGCGTTCAGTTCTTCGTGTCGAACTTCGTCGGCCCGCAGCTCGTCGACATCTTGGCCGCGCTCACGGCCATCGTGGGGCTCGTGCTGCTCTTCAAGGTCTGGCAGCCGAAAGACACCTTCGTGATGGCGGGCGACACCGCCGCGCGCATCCAGCCGAAGGCGCACGGCTTCGGCCGCACGTTGCTCGCGTGGTCGCCGTACCTGTTCCTCGTGGTGTTCGTGCTGATCTGGGGCTACCCGGGCACCAAGGCGGAGCTCTTGAAGACGTCGATGCACATTCCGTGGCCTGGTCTCCACAACCTGATCACGCGGATGCCGCCGGTAGTCACCGCGCCGGCGCCGTACCGGGCTGTCTACGACTTCGACTGGCTCGCCGCCGCGGGCACCGCGTGCGCGCTCGCTACCGTCGTGGCCGCGTTCACGCTGCGCGTGTCCGTCGGCATGTACGTGGGCCTGCTGGGCAAAGTCGCGAAGCAGCTCGGGTTCTCGATCTTCACGATCGCGTGCGTGCTCGGGCTCGCATATTTGATGAACTACAGCGGCGCGACCGTCACGCTCGGCCTCGCGTTTGCCGCGACCGGCGTGCTGTTCCCGTTCTTCAGCGCCCTGCTGGGCTGGCTCGGCGTGTTCCTGACGGGCAGCGACACGTCGGCGAACGCGCTGTTCGGGAACCTACAGGTCGTCACGGCGAACCAGCTGGGGCTCAACCCCGCGATGATGGCGGCGTCGAACTCGGCCGGCGGCGTGATGGGCAAGATGATCAGCTTGACGAGCCTCGCCGTGGCGGTGGCCGCCACCGGCATGCCGCGGACGGAGGAAGGCAAGCTGTTCCGGTTCACCGTGAAGCACAGCGTGTTCCTCGCGACGTTGCTGGGGGTGCTTGCGTCCATCTACGCGTATCTGGCGTAGGTCCGGCGGAGCGGCGGCGAGCCGCCGCGTGGCACGTCGACCCTCGCCGGCGGGCGTGGTGAGATCGAGGGAGTTATGAAGCGCCGACGTACAGCTGGTCGCGTTGCACTGGACGTCCGCGGGCTGGTCGGCCGGCAGGACGTCTTTCGGCTCTCCGGCGCGGCAAAACGAGACCGGGCTGTCGACGCTTGGTTGAACGGTGACGGCGACGGCGCGCCCTCGCCGCGGGAGTGACCACATGAGAACCCTGCTATCGCTCGTCCTTTGGTGCCTACTGTTCGTCCTGTGTTGGCCGTTGGCGCTGCTGGCGCTCGTCCTTTGGCCGGTCGCATGGCTCGTCTCGTTGCCGTTCCGGCTGATCGGCGTCACCGTCGACGCCGTGTTCGCCTTGCTTCGCGCCGTGCTCTATCTCCCTGCACGCCTCCTCGGTTACCGCGGCGCGCGCTGAGCAGCGGGGATGATCGGCGAGATCGGCACGTTCGTTCTGATCGTGTTGGTTGCAACGGCCGCGGTGTTCCTCGTCATTTGGGGCGCCGCGCGTGCCATGCGCGCGGCGAAGCGCAGCCGGCCGAGCGTCAGCGCGGCGGGCTGGGCTCTACTATTCCTATCGTCCGGTCGGATGCCGCCGCCGCCCCCCGCGTCGCAGATCGAGCTCGATATCTCGAGCAAGAAGGACAGAGAGTCGTCGCGCGACGTCGGGGAGCCCTGACGCCGTTTCGATCGCGCGCTTGGCCGCACGGGTATGGTCATCTTCATCAACGGCTCCTTCGGCATCGGCAAGACCACCGTCGCGAGACTGCTCGTACGGCAGCTGCCTCGCAGCGTTCTCTTCGACCCCGAGCCCGTGGGGCTGATCCTGTCGCGCTTGCGCGCCCCATGGCCCGCACCGTCGGGCGACTTTCAAGATCTGAGCGCGTGGCGCACGACGAGCATTCGGCTCATTCGAGCGCTGCGCCGGCTGCGGCGCACGGTGGTCGTGCCGATGGCGTTCTCCAACACCTCCTACCTTGACCAATTTCTCGCGGGCGTTCGCCGGCACGACTCCGAGACTTTCCACTTCTGCCTCACGGCCCCGCTCTGCGCGGTGCGCGAGCGCTTGGAGCGGCGCGAAACCCGTCGCGGCGCCACGGCCTGGCAGCTTCGGAGATCGGACGAGTGCTGCCTCGCGCACCGGCGGCCGGAGTTCGCGGAGCACGTGGCGACGGAGCACCGCACCCCGCAAGCAGTGGCGGAACACATCCTCTCGCGGGTACGCTCCCGCTCATGAAGATCGTGTGCATCGCGGGCTTCGCGCCCATCACGAAGAACCCGCCGGAAAGCGCCAAGCTCTATCGGGACACGCTCGGACTGCCCCTGAAGGCGCAAGATGACTACCTCTCCATGGACAACTACGCGGGCGCCAAGCACTTCGGGGTGTGGCCGCTCCGGATGGCGGCGCAGTCGTGCTTCGGCACGGATACGTGGCCGCCGCACTTGGCCGAGCCGACCGCGACGATCGAGTTCGAGCTCGCCGACGTGGACGCCGTGAAGGCCGCGGTCGAAGAGATGAAGAAGAACGGACAGAAATTCGTGCACGAGGCTCGGCTCGAGCCGTGGGGACAAACGGTCGCCCGGTTCGTGAGCCCCGAAGGCCTGCTGGTCGGGTTGAGCTACGCCCCGTGGCTGCACCAATAGCCGCATAGCCGCCGTGCGAATCCTCGTCGACATCGACGTGCCGGATCTCGACCCCGCGATCGCGTTCTATCGCGAAGCCCTCGGGTTGCGTTTGAGCCGCCTGCTCGACGACGACGTGGCCGAGCTCTCGGGAGCCTCGTCGACGATCTACTTGTTGCGCAAACCGGCAGGCTCCGCCCCGGCGAAGAGCTCGGCCGCCGCACGCGACTACGCGAGACACTGGACGCCGGTCCACCTCGACTTCGTCGTCGACGATCTCGCGGCCGCCGAGCGCCGGGCCGTCGGCGCGGGCGCGCGCCGCGAGAGCGAGTGCATCGAGTGGAAGGGATCGAAGTGCATCACCTTCTCCGATCCGTTCGGCCACGGCTTCTGCCTGATCAAGTTCGCCAGCCAGACCTACGAGGACGGCGACGGACCCGCGGCGACGGAGGCCCCGATCTAGCCGAACGACGCTCTACGTGTCAGGCACGGGTGTCAGGCACGGGTGTCAGGCACCGGTGGTGCCTGGCACCAATACCTTAGCGCCAGTGAAACGCGCGGTCCGCCTTCGCGGCGAGGAAGAAGTCGCTCTCGGTGAGGCCGTTGATCTTGTGCGTCCAGATCTCGACGGCGCAGCGCCCCCAAGCGACGTGCAGGTCCGGATGGTGGCCCTGTTCCTCCGCGATGTCAGCGACGTCGTTCGCGAGCTTCATCGCGGTCGCGAAATCGCGGAATTCGTACGTGCGGAGCAGGTGGCCCGCGGCGTTCAGTGTCCAGCCGGGCTCGAGCTGGGCGAGCAGCTCGTCGATGCGCTTCTGCGGCAGCGGCGGAACGCCGCCGCGGCACGGAATGCATTGGTTGTCGGCGAGTCCCATCAGCGTGCTCCTCGTTAGCGTCCGAGCGCGCGTTTCAGCCGCTCGATCTCCTCGAGGAGCTCGAGCGCGAGCGCCGCGCCGGGCAAGTTCACGTCGAAATCGTGCTGCAGCTTGATCACGCGTTGGATCCGGGTGATCGCGATGCCCGTGAATTGCCACTGCGGGCGCGCGGCGCCGAGCGGCTCGACGATGCCCTCCTCCACGATCTCCACGACGAGCTGCTCGTGCACGTCGCAGATCCGGCAGATGTCGGCCAACGTGAATCGCAGGGTCTCGTCGAGCAGGTCGACGTCGATCGGATCGCTCATGGTCAAGTCTCCATCGCGGCGCGCGGATTCATCTGCGTTGCGGCCGCGAGCTCTTTGTAGAGCGCCTCGCGCTCGGGCGTGTCGGCCGGCGGCACGACGATCTTCAGCACCACGAACTGGTCACCGGACGGGCTGCCGGGCAGGCCGCGCTCCTTCAAGCGCAGCTGCCGGTCGGTCTGCGAGCCCTTCGGGACCTTGAGGTCCACGCGGCCGGCGAGCGTCGGCACGCGCACGGTCTCGCCGAGCGCCGCCTCCCAAGGAGTCACCGGCAGGTCGAGCCACACGTCCCGACCCTCGAGCCGGAACCAACGGTGCGGCTGGACGTGGATCTCGAGGAACAGGTCGCCGGGCGCCTCGCCGCCGGTGCCGGGCTCGCCCTGGGCCGGCACGCGGATTTGCTGGCCGTCGGTGACCCCCGCGGGGATCCTCACGTTGAGCTGCTGCGTGCGCGGCTTCGCGCGGCCGTCCTTGTCCCGCTCCACCCTCTGCAACGAAAGGGTGCGAGTCGTGCCGCCGAACGCCTCCTCGAGCGTGACCTCCACGCGGGCCGTCGTGTCGAACCCGCGGCTGCGAAACGTGGCGCGGCCGCCGCGCGCGCCCCGGAGCCCGCCGAGCCCGCCGAACAGCTGCTCGAAGAAGTCGCTGTGCGCGCCGGCTCCGGCACCGCCGCCGGCGCCCGGCTCCGCATCGAAGTCGAAACGCCAATCGGGCGGCGGACGAAACTCCTCGCCGGCCGGCCGCTTGCCGAGCTGGTCGTACGCGGCGCGCTTCTCGGGATCGCGGAGCACCTCGTAGGCCTCGCCGATCTCCTTGAAGCGCTCCTCGGCGTTCTTTTCCTTGCTGACGTCGGGGTGATACTTACGCGCCAGCCGGCGGTAGGCGCGCTTGATGTCCTCGGGCGCCGCGTCGCGCGCCACGCCCATGATCTCGTAGTAGTCCTTGAATTCCACGGCGTGGGGATGTCGGGGCGCGCTCGCCGGAAGTCAACGTCAGCTGGCGCCGAGCTGCTCGAGCAGGCTCACGAGGTCGTCGGCGTGCTCCTCCTCCATCGCGAGAATGCCTTCGAGCATGCGCCGCGTGGTGGGGTCGTCGTTGCCGCAGTACTTGACCATCTCGCGGTAGCTGTCGATCGCGATACGCTCGGCGACGAGGTCCTCCTTGATCATGTCGATCAGGTTCTCGCCTTCGACGTATTCGGCGTGGCTGCGGCTCGCGAGGCCCTCCGGCGAAAAGTTCGGCTCGCCGCCGAGCTGCACGATGCGCGCCGCGATCTCGTCGGCGTGCGCCTGCTCCTCGTTCGCGTGCTGCAGGAACTCCGGCGCGACGCTCTGGCTGTGGATGCCGGTAGCCATGAAGTAGTGCCGCTTGTAGCGCAGCACGCAGATGAGCTCCGTGGCCAGCGCCTCGTTGAGGAGCTTGAGCACCGTCTTGCGATCGGCGTTGTAGCCCTCGGTGACGGCACCCTTCTCGATGTGCTCGCGCGCGCGTTTACGCAACGTCTTGATGTCGGACAGGAACGTCTTCTTGGCCATGCTGCGATTCTCCTTGCGTCAAGCTCCCGGCGCGCGTCTGTCTCTAGGGTCAGACCCCAGGGCCAGACTGGGCGACCAGGGTCAGACTCCGAGGCGAGCCCTGGGGTCTGGCCCCGGGGTCTGACCCTGGTCTAATGTTACACAACTCATGCTCGAGACCCATCTCATCGGCAGCCTTTTCGCGGTGTCGGGTTTCCTGTTGAGCACGCTCGCATCGGCGCACGCGTTGCTGCACAAGCGCCATCCGCAATCGGCCTTCGCCTGGATCGCGGTTTGCTATACGCTGCCGTTCGTCGGACCGCTGCTCTACGGCCTGTTCGGCATCAACCGCGTCAAGACACGCGCCCAAAAGCTCCGCGCGGGCCAGCCCGAGCCGCCTTCGACGCCGCACGCCGCCGCGGCGCCGCAAGGCCTCGAGCCGCTCGCGCGGCTCGGCTTCGCCGTGACCGACCGGCCGCTAACCCCGGAGAACTCCGTCGACGTGCTGCACAACGGCGAGCACGCCTTCCCCGCGATGCTCGCGGCCGTCGAGAACGCACACCGCCGCGTGTTCTTCTCGACGTATATCTTCGATTCAGGCCCCATAGGCCGGCAGTTCGTCGCGGCGCTTGGCGCGGCCGCCGGCCGGGGCGTCGACGTGCGCGTGCTCCTCGACGGCGTCGGGGAGCTCTACTCGTGGCCGAGCGTCGTACCGCTGCTGCGGCAAGCGAACGTGCGCGTCGCACGATTCCTGCCGCCGCGGCTCTGGCCGCCCACGATCAGCGTCAACCTGCGCAACCATCGCAAGATCCTCGCGGTCGACGGCGAGATAGCGTTCACGGGCGGGATCAACATCCGCGATCGCTACCTCGCGGTCGCGGCCGCGGATCGCATCGTGGACCTGCACTTTCGCTTCGCCGGACCGATAGTCGCCCAGATCGACGCCGTATTCGCGCACGACTGGCTGTTCGCGACGGGCGAGACCGCGGCCGTGGAACCCTCGTCCCGGAAGGGCGGCGGCACGGCATTGTGCCGCGCGATTTCGGATGGGCCGGAGACCGACTTCGACCGGCTAACCGAGGTCATCGTCGGCGCAATCGGCCACGCGCACGAGCGCGTCGCGATCATGACGCCGTACTTCCTGCCGCCGCGCGAGCTCATCGCGCCGCTGCAAGCGGCCGCGCTCGAAGGCGTGGACGTGGCCGTGGTGCTGCCGGCCCAGAACAACCTCTGGTACGTGCACCGCGCGACCCGGCACATGCTCTGGGAGCTGCTCCGCCGCGGCGTGCGCGTCTACTACCAGCCGCCGCCGTTCGTCCACAGCAAGCTGTTCTACGTCGACGACCAGTACGCCCAGGTCGGCTCGGCGAACCTCGATCCCCGCAGCCTGCGGTTGAACTTCGAGATGAACGTCGAGGTCTACGATCGCGACGTGGTCGCCGAGCTCGCCCTGCACTTCGAGGAACTGCGCAGGCGGTCCACGGAGGTCACCCTCGCCGGCGTCGACGGGCGACCCCTCGCGACCAAGCTGGCCGACGGCGCCGCGTGGTTGTTCTCGCCGTATCTCTGACCGCGCCGAACCGCAAGGCTGACTCGGCGCCATCCATCTCGGGTACGATTAGGGCAAGTTTCTGAACGGAGTCCGCAATCCATGAGCCATGATTTGGACCCACTGGCGGGTCGCTGGTATCGAGACCTCGACAAGGATCAACTATTTAGAGTGGTCTCCATCGACGTCGACGAGGACCTCATCGCGATCCAGCACTTCGACGGCGAGCGCGAGGAGATCGACTCGGGCGAGTGGGTCGAGATGGATCTCGACCGCGCCGAGGCACCGGAGGACTGGATCCCGCCGGCCGGCGACGACGACGACGGCGACTGGCGCGACAGAGAGGAAAAAGACGCCAAAAAAGACGAGGACGAGGAAGACGAGGAAGACTGGGACGAGGACGAAGACGACGACGAAGAGGACGACGTCGACGACGACGATTCCCGGGATGACTACTGAGCGCGATCGCCCGCTACGACCTTGAATCCGCGGTCCGCGGCGCGGAAGTACGCCGCCTCGGCAATCATTTGCAGGCGTTGCTCGCCGCTCGTCTTGCTCTCGATCCCCATGACCGTTCTCCTGTGAGTTCTGTCGCTGCGCGATGAATTCTCCGCGTCCGGACGGCCGGCGGACATAAGTAGAATCGCGTACAAGGCGGAGGCGGCACCCTGCTACGTAGAAATTCGTATCGCGACGCGCACGCCCGACTGCTAAGTTCTCCGTGCCGGGGGAGCGGCCTAGGAGTGGAAGATGAACCGTCTGATCGCGGAGCTCAGCGATGAGCCCGCCGTCATCCAGGTGGTGGACCGGTTGCCGCGCCGGTCCGGACGATGACGCCGGATTCCGCGAGCCCGCCGTCCGGCACGATCTGGACCTGCCCGATGCACCCGCAGATCCGGCAGACGTCGCCGGGCGCGTGCCCGATCTGCGGCATGACGCTCGAGCCGCTGACACCGCCGGCCGAGGAAGGCGAAGACCGCGAGCTCGCGAGCATGCGGCGACGCCTATGGATAGGCGCGCTTCTGACGGCGCCGCTTCTCTGGCCGATGCTCGGCGAGCTCGTGCCCGCACTGAACCCGATGCACCTGTTTCCGCACGCAGCCGTAGCGTGGGCCGAGCTCGCGCTCGCGACTCCGGTCGTGCTCTCAAGCGGCTCCCCGTTCTTCGTCCGCGGTTGGCGCTCGCTCGCGAACCGCAGCCTCAACATGTTCACGCTGATCGCGCTCGGAACCGGCGCCGCCTGGCTGTTCTCCGTGCTTGCGACGGTGCTGCCGGACTTTTTGCCCGCCTCGTTCCGCGACGCCTCGGGCGCGCCGCCGCTCTATTTCGAAGCCGCGGCCGTGATCGTCACGCTCGTGCTGCTCGGCCAAGTTCTCGAGCTGCGCGCGCGCGCGCAGACTTCCGGAGCCATTCGCGCGCTGCTCGCGCTCGCGCCGAAGATCGCGCACCGCATCGACGAGCGCGGTAATGAAGCCGACGTTCCGCTCGAGCACGTGCAATCGGGCGACCGATTGCGGGTCCGGCCCGGCGAGAAGATTCCGGTCGACGGCGGCGTCGTCGACGGCTCGAGCCATGTCGACGAGTCGATGCTCACCGGCGAACCGGACCCCGTCCGCAAGGCCAAAGACGCGCCGCTGTCCGCCGGCACGACCAACGGCAGCGGCACGTTGGTGATGCGCGCAGAGCGCGTCGGCGGGGACACCCTGCTGGCGCAGATCGTGGCGATGGTCGCGCAGGCGCAGCGCTCGCGCGCCCCGGTGCAGCGACTCGCCGACCGCGTGGCGGCTTGGTTCGTGCCCGCGGTGGTGGCCGCAGCTGTCGGCGCCGCGCTCGTCTGGGCGTTCGTCGGCCCGCCGCCGCAGCTCGCGCATGCGCTCGTGGTCGCGGTGTCGGTGCTGATCATCGCGTGCCCGTGCGCGCTCGGGCTCGCGACGCCGATGTCCATCATGGTCGGCGTAGGCCGCGGCGCGCAGGAGGGCGTGCTGATCAAGGACGCGGCGGCGCTCGAACGCCTCGAGAAGGTCTCGACGATCGTCGCCGACAAGACGGGAACGCTGACCGAGGGCAAACCGAGCCTCCGGCGCGTGCTGGCCGCGAGCGGTTTCGCGGATGACGAGCTGCTGCGGTTGGCGGCGAGCGTCGAATCGTCGAGCGAGCATCCGCTCGCGCGTTCGATCGTCGACGCGGCGAAGGCGCGGAGCTTGGCCTTGCTGGAAACGGCGGAGTTCGACTCCGACCCGGGGCTCGGCGTTTGGGGCAAGGCGGGCGGCAGGTCGATAGTGGTCGGCAATCTGGCGCTGATGCGGCGCAACGGAGTTGACGTGGAGTCGCTGTCGACAGCCGCCGAAGCCGAGCGTGCCGAGGGCGCCACCGCGATCTTCGCCGCGGCCGACGGCCGGCCGGCGGGGCTGTTGATCGTCGCCGATGCCATCAAGCGCACGACGCCGGCCGCGATCGAAGCGCTGAGGGACGCTGGCGTGCGCATCATCATGCTGACCGGCGACAACGCGCACACTGCGCAAGCCGTCGGACGCAAGCTCGGCGTGGACGAGGTGATCGCCGACGTCCTGCCGCAAGACAAAGCCGCGATCGTCAAGCGACTACAGGACGAAGGCGCGGTGGTCGCGATGGCCGGCGACGGCGTCAACGACGCCCCGGCGCTCGCCCAGGCCGACGTCGGCATCGCCATGGGCACGGGCACCGACGTCGCGATGGAGTCGGCCGGCGTCACGCTCGTGAAGGGCGATTTGCGCGGCATCGCGCGCGCCCTGCGGCTGTCGCGCCACGTGATGGCCAACATTCGGCAGAATCTCGTGTTCGCGTTCGGCTACAACGCGCTCGGAGTTCCAATCGCCGCCGGTCTCCTGTATCCCACGTTCGGGCTGCTGCTCTCGCCCGTGATCGCGAGCCTCGCGATGAGCTTGTCCTCGGTGTCCGTGATCGGCAACGCGCTCCGGTTGCGCACGGTGAAACTGTGACCCTCGCGCCGTTGTTCTCGTGGCTCGAGGCGACGGACGTCGCGCGTTCTCGGCATGCTGTTCGCCAAACCCTACGCGCGCTGGTGCACCGAACGCATGACCTCCGACGCCGTGAAGTATCTCTCGAGCGTCGATCGAGGTCCCCACGCGGCCTAGCCGCGTCAGCGCAACTCGACGGGATTGCCGAGCGCGGTGTGCAGCCTGATCTGCGCGACGCCGTATCCCACCTGCGTGTCGAGCCGCGCGAGCTCCGCGGCCGCAAGCACCTGCATCGCCTGAAACGCCTCGAGCGGCAAGCCCTGTTGATCGTAGATCCGCTCGCGCTGCAGCTCGTATGCCGACTGCGCCCGCGCCACCGCCGAGCCGGCAAAAGCGAGCTGCTCGCGCAGGCTCCGTACGCGTGCGTAGTCCGTGCGCACCTCGGCCGCGATCGCGTCCGCGAGCTTGTCGCGCTCGAGCCCGATCTCGCGAAGGCGCGCGCGTTTCTCGTCGGCGCGCGCCCGGTTGCCGATGCCGAGCGCGTCGAATTGCCAATAGAGCAGCAACGACAGGTCGTCGCGATGTCCCGTGCTCGCGATCGACGATCCGGGGCCGCCGCCGAACTCTCCCGAGCTGTAGTTGAGCGCGACGTTCGGAATGAACCAACCGTAGCGCTGTGCGGCGAGGTCGTCCTCGGCGGCCGCGCGCAGCGCGTCGAGCTGGTCGGTCTCGGGCCGCCCGTCGACGGCGCGCGCCACGAGCTGCTCGAGGTTGTCTTGCTCGTCGAAGATCGCCAAGGCGGGGATCTCGTTCTCGAGCGGCTCGAGCCGCACGTCGGCGTCGAGATGCAGCAACCGCGACAGCTCGGCCGCCGCGGCCTCGGATCGCTCGGCGGTCGCTGCGCGGCGCTGTCCCCATAGCAGCGGCTGCACGGCCGCCATCTCGGCGTCGGCCAGCAGGCCTTCGCCCGCGTCCGCGTAGCTCGCCGTCAGGGTTGCGAGCTCGACCGCGCGCTGCAGCGCGTCAGCGACGATGACGCCTTCGGCCCGCGCCCGAAGCCAGTCGAGATAGGCGCTCGCCGTCGCGACGAGCACCGCGTGCCGGTTCGCAACCGAAGCGGCTTGCACCGCGGCGCGATTCTGGCGCGCGACGAGCGGTTGGAAGATCGCGTCCGCGAGGTCGACGCCGAGCGACAGGCCGGGCGCCTGCAGATCGCCGGCGCCGACCGCGCCGGCCCCGAGCCCGCTAAAACGCGCGGCTCGATCGGCGTCGAGAACGTTCCCGCTCGTCTCTTGCAGAGCGCCATTGTGACGGTTGGAGCTCGCCCCGACGCGTAGGGTGGGCACCGCGAGCGTCCGTGCCTGCGCGAGCTTCGCCGTCGCCTCCGCGACGCGCTCCACGTAGATCGCGACGTCGAGGTTGCGCTCGTCGGCGAGCCGCAACGCGGTCGCAAAATCGATTTGCAGCACGCCGTCGGCGCCCGCCGCCTGTGCGCCGGCATCCTGCGCACACGCCGCCGCGAGCAGCGGCAGCGCCGCGACGATGCGTGCTCGCGGGCGGCGCAGGCGGCTCATCGCGCGGCGTTCCCGGCCGTCACGGCGCGAACGGCCGCGCCGTCGGCGAGACGCGCGGCGGCGCCGGCCACGACGCGCTCGTTACCCGTCAGGCCGCCGGCGATCTCGACCCACCCCGCGTCCTGGAGCCCGATCGAGACCGCGGTGCGGCGCACGGTGTCGTCCGCGCCGACGACGTAGACGTAGGCATTGCCGCCGTCGGTGCGCACGGCGTCGCTCGGTAAAGCGAGCGCGCCCTCGCGCCGCTCGAGGGCGATCTCCGTGCGGCCGTAGAAGCCGGGCCGGATCCTGCCGTCGGCGTTCGGCAAATCGATCTCGACGAGCATCGTGCGCGTGGCCGGATCGAGCGCGCCCGAGAGCCGCGCGACCTTGCCTTGGAACGTCGTGCCGGGCAGGGCTTCGAACGCGACGGTGGCCGGATCGCCCGCGTCCACCCAGATCGAGTCGCGCTCGGGGACGTAGGTCTTCACGCGAATCACGTCGACTTGCGCGATACGCAGCAGCGGCTGGCCGCTGCCTTTCGGCGAGCCCGCCTGATAGACCATGTCGCCGCGGTCGATCGCCCGCAAAGTCACGACACCGTCGAACGGGGCTTGAATCGTGGCGTAACCCATCTGCGCTTGCGCCTCGGCCTCCGCGGCGATCGCGCCGTCGAGCCGAGCCTTCGCCTCCGCGAGCGATTTTTGCGTGACGGAGTTGCGCTCGGCCAGCGCCGCCGTGCGCTCGTACGCGGAGCGCAGCGCGGCGACCTGCGCCGCGGCCGCGTTGCGCGCTTGAATGAGCTCCGGAACCGCCATCCGCGCGAGCACCTGGCCGGCCTTGACGCGGCTGCCGATGTCGACGTCGAGCTCCGTGACCTCGCCCGACACCTTCGATCCCAGGTCGGCCTCGTGCAGCGCTTCGGCCGTGGCCGGTTGGCTCGACACACGCGCCATGGCGCGCCGCTCGGGTTGCACCACGGGCACGTCGATCGACTGGCCCCACGCCGCGGCGGCCGACAACAACACGCCGAGCGCCGCAGCCCGCGCGCGCCGGCGCGGCCGGCCTTGGTCGAGAGACAGCATCGTCGAAGTCTATCGCCCGCATCTGAAAGGCATCTGAAAACTGCCCGCGATTTTTCAGATGATTTTCAGTTGCGTCGCGTACGCTTAAGTGAAAGTCGCGGGTCGCACACATGAATTTGGTTCAAGCCGCTCTGCGCCGTCCGGTAACCGTGCTTGTCATCGTGATCGCCGTCGTGCTCGGCACCGCGCTCGCGATCGAACGAATGCCGCGCGACATCTTCCCGACGCTCGGCATCCCGACGATCTACGTGGCGCAACCGTACGGCGGCATGGATCCGGCGCAGATGGAGGGCTATCTCACCTACTACTACGAGTATCACTTCCTCTACATCACGGGGCTGGAGCACGTCGAATCGAAGTCGATCCAGGGCGCCGCGATCATGAAGCTGCAGTTCTATCCGGGCACCGACATGAATCAGGCGATGGCCGAGACCGTCGGCTACGTGAACCGCGCTCGCGCGTTCATGCCGCCGGGCACCGTGCCGCCGTTCATCACGCGGTTCGACGCGGGCAGCGTGCCGGTGGGCAATCTCGTGTTCACGAGCGAGACGCGCACGGTCGCGCAGATGCAGGACGCGGCCCTCAATCTCGTGCGGCCGCTGTTCTCGACGCTGCCCGGCGTGTCGGCGCCGCCGCCGTTCGGCGGCAGCGCGCGCACCATCCTGGTCAACGTGGACCCCGAGCGGATGCGCTCGTTCAACATGTCACCGGACGAGATCGTCACGGCGATCACGCGCGCGAATCTCATCAGCCCGTCGGGCAACATGGCGGTGTCCGGCAAGTATCCGATGGTGCCGCTGAACTCCGTCGTCAAGAACATAAAGGACCTCGAGAGCGTGCCGATCCGCCCGGGCGCTTACCCGACGGTGTTCGTGCGCGACGTCGGCACGGTGACCGACGGGTCCGACATCGTCACGAGCTACGCGCTCATCGACGGCCGCCGCACGGTCTATATTCCGGTCACGAAGCGCGCCGACGCGTCGACCTTGTCGGTCGTCGCACTCGTCAAGGAGAACCTGCCGAAGTTCCAGAGCGTCGTGCCCGAAGGCGTGAAGGTGAGCTACGAGTTCGATCAAGCGCCGTTCGTGATCCGCGCGATCGAAGGCCTCACGTTCGAGGGCGCGCTCGGCGCCGTGCTCACCGGCATCATGGTGCTGCTGTTCCTCGGCGACTGGCGCAGCGCCGCGATCGTCGTGATCAACATCCCCCTGGCGCTCATGGGCGCGCTGCTTGCGCTTTGGCTCACGGGACAGACCGTGAACATCATGACGCTCGGCGGGCTCGCGCTCGCAATCGGCGTGCTCGTCGACATGTCGACGGTGGTGATCGAGAACATCCATACGCACGTGGGCACGGGCAAGAAGGTGGCACGCGCCGTCGTGGACTCGGGCCGGGAGGTTGCGCTGCCGCTGTTGATCGCCATGCTCTGTATCCTCGCCGTGTTCGTGCCGTCGTTCTTCATGGTCGGTGCGGCGCGCGCAATGTTCTTGCCGTTGTCGCTAGCCGTAGGCTTCGCGATGGTCGGCTCCTTCCTACTGTCGAGCACCCTCGTTCCGATACTCTCGGTGTGGTTGCTGCGCGGGCATGCAGCACCGAACCCCACGTCACTCGCGGCGGCACCGGCCGCCGACCGCTTCGCGCGGCTGCGAGGCAGCTACGCGCGCACCTTGGAACGCGCCGTACGCCTGCGGTGGCTCATGGTCGCTGGCTACGCCGTGGTGAGCGCGCTCGCGATCGGGCTCGTCGGCGCGCGGCTCGGCACCGAAATCTTCCCGAAGGTCGACACGGGCCAGATACAAGTGCGGCTGCGCGCACCGACCGGCACTCGCGTGGACGGCACCGAACAGGCGGCCCTGCAAGCGCTCGACATCATCAAGAACGAGGTGGGACCCGAGAACGTGCGCATCACGCTCGCCTTTCTCGGCGTGCACGCGCCGAACTATCCGATCAACTTGATCTATCTGTGGAACGGCGGATCGGAAGAAGGCGTGCTGCAAGTGCAGTTGAACGAAGGCACCGGCATCTCCACCGAGGCGCTCAAGGAACGTCTGCGCAAGACCTTCGCCGACAAGATGCCGAACGTGAGCTTCTCGTTCGAGCCGAGCGACATCGTGAGCCAGGTGATGAGCCTCGGCTCCTCGACGCCGATCGAGGTGGCCGTGAGCGGCCCGAGCCTCGCGGCGAACCGCGAGTTCGCCACGCGGGTGCGCGACCGGCTCATGCAGATCTCCGCGCTGCGCGACGTGCGCTTCGGCCAGGCGCTCGACTATCCCACGCTCGACGTGAACGTGAGCCGCGAGAGCGCCGGGCTCATGGGCGTCGACATGACGGAGGTCTCGCGCTCGCTCGTATCGGCGACGTCGTCGAGCCGCTTCGTCGTGCCGAACTACTGGGCGGACCCGAACAGCGGCGTCGCATACCAGATCCAGGTGCAGATCCCGCAGACCGCGATGAGCTCGGTCGAGGATCTCGAGAACCTTCCCGTGGCCTATAACGGCGGCCAGCCCGTGCTGCTGCGCAGCCTCGCGAGCGTTACGCCCGGGACGACTCCGGGCCAGTACGAGCGCTACAACATGCAGCGCATGATCACCGTCACCGCGAACCTAGCCGGCGACCTCGGCACCGTCGCGGCGCAAGTGCGCGCCGCGCTCGCGGAGCTCGGCGCTCCCCCCGCGCGCGCGAGCGTCGCGCTGCGGGGCCAAGTCGTGCCGATGGAGCAGATGCTCGACGGCTTGCAAACCGGCTTGCTGCTCGCGGTCGCCGTCATCTTTCTGTTGCTCGCCGCGAACTTCCAATCGCTGAAGCTCGCGCTCGTCGTCGTCTCGACCGCACCGGCCGCGATCGCGGGCGTCGCGGTCGCTTTGGCGCTCACTGGAACCACACTGAACATACAGTCGTACATGGGCGCGATCATGAGCATCGGTGTCGCGGTCGCGAACGCGATCCTGCTCGTGACGTTCGCGGAGCGCAGCCGGCTCGCGGGCGGCTCGGCCGCGTCGGCGGCGGTCGACGGCGCACAGAGCCGGCTGCGGCCGATCCTGATGACGAGCCTCGCGATGCTCGCCGGCATGCTGCCGCTCGCCATCGGCTTCGGCGAGGGCGGCGAGCAGACGGCGCCGCTCGGCCGCGCGGTCGTCGGGGGGCTCGCAGCCGCCACGCTCGCGACGCTGTGGGTGCTGCCGGCCGTGTTTGCGATCGTGCAGAGCCGCGCGCACCGCAATTCGGCGTCCCTCGACCCCGACGACGCGAGCTCACGCGAGAGGTAGATGCACGCGAAACGACGAGCCGCGGTCGAGCTCGCTGTCCACCGCGATCGCGCCACCGTGAGCCTCCGCGATCCAGCGGCCGATCGCGAGCCCGAGGCCCGCGCCGCCCTGCTCTCTCGAGCGCGCGCGATCGACGCGATAGAACCTGTCGAAGATGTGCGGTAAATCCTCGGTCGAGATCCCGATGCCCGTATCCGTAACGGTCCCGACCACTTCGGCGGCGTGCGCCGAAACGAACACTTCGCAACGGCCGCCGCTCGGCGTGTACTTGACGGCGTTGTCGAGCAGGATCAGGAACAAGCGGCGCAGCGCGTGCGCATCGCCCAAGATCGACACGGATCGCTCCGGCAGCCGCACCGAGACCTCCACGCCCTTTACGCGCGCGAGCACGCACGCCTGCTCGCAGGCTTCGGCCACGGCGGCCACGACATCCACGGGCCGCCTCTGCAGCTCCGCCTCGCCGGAGTCGGCCTTCGCGATCATCAGCAGATTCTCGACCAGGTGCGACATCCGGTCGATCTCGACCACGACGTGCTCGAGGGCCGCAGCGTGATCGCCGGGCGCCGAATCTCCCCGCAGCGCGACTTCCGCCGTCGTGCGCATCACCGCGAGGGGCGTTCGCAGCTCGTGCGACGCGTCGGCCGTGAAGCGCGAAATCGTGCGAAAAGAGGCTTCCAGGCGGCCGATCATCGCGTTGAGCGTCTCCGACAACCTCGATAGCTCGTCGCCGGCCGGCGCGACGGCGAGCCGCTGCGACAGGTTGTCGGCCGTGATGGACTGCGCCGCGCGCGTGATGTCGTCGACCGGGGCCAGCGCGCGCCGGCTCAGCCAATACCCTCCGGCCGACGCGAGCACGAGAACCAGCGGAAACGTCGGCAGCAAGAACCACAACGAGCCGTACAAACCCTCTTCGAGCTGCGCGAGCGGCGCCGCGATCTGCACCGTGAAGTGTCGCGAACCGACGTCCACGGCTCGGGTGAAAACGCGCACGGGCGCGCCATGCAGAACCGCGTCTTGGAAAGTACCGTCGGCCGCGACGGCGGAGCCAGGCCCCAAATCGAGGTCGGCGACGTCCGCGCCGCGATGAACCCAGTCCCCGCTTGCGTCCGCGACTTGAAAGAGCTCCCCGTGCGCCCGGAACTCCTCCTTGACCTCGTCCTCATCGAGACGCGTCGCGTGGTCCGCGAGAAACCGCGCGATGCCGACCACACGGTCGCGCAGCGAGTCGTCGATCGCGTGATAGAGATTGAGCCGCAACGCGAGCCACATCGTGATCCCGAGCGCGGTGAGGCCCACGGCGAACATGGCCGCGTACCAGATGGTGAGCCGGGCACC
>DASQOL010000209.1:0-18426 GCA_035644475.1 Gammaproteobacteria bacterium
CGAGCACGAACTCGCCGCGGAGCTTCTCGGCCTCCGCGAACATCTCCGCGCGGTCCGGATCGAACACGACTTGCAGCAACCCCTCGCGGTCGCGGAGGTCGATGAAGATCACGCCGCCGTGATCGCGGCGCCGATGCACCCAACCCGCAACGCTGATCTCGCGCCCGATCGCCGTTCGATTGACTTGGCCGCAGTAATGACTGCGCATGGCACTACCCTCGTGAGCTTCGCCGCCGGACTCTTTCGATCAAGAGCACCGCCCAATTGTGTAAGCGGTTGAAAGATAAGGCGGCGCGAAGAAAGAGGCGGGAGTTTAGGGGGAACGTTGGGGGTGCGCAAGCGGCGCGGCCGCGGCGGCGACTCCGTCCCGCGCCTCGGGCACGACCACGCCCAGCGAGATCACGAGCTTGAGCGCCTCCTCCACCGACATCGACAGCTCGACGAGCTCGGCGCGCGGCGCGAATACCACGAAGCCCGACGCCGCGTTCGGCGACGTGGGCACGAACACGGGCACGACGTCGCGCCCCGTGGCGGTCACGATCTCGGGGACTTCCTCGCCCGTCTGAAACGCGATGCGATAGAGGCCTTTGCTCGGGTACTCGATCAAGAGCACCTTCTTGAAGCTCGGGCCGCGATCGTTGAGGACGACCGACGCGAAATTCTTGACGCCGCCGTACACGGTGCGCACGAGCGGAATGCGGTTGAGCAGCGACTCGTACCAGACGACCAGCCTGCGCCCGAGCAGGTTGGCGCCGAGCACGCCCGTCGCGAACAGCACGATCACCGCGAGCAGTGCGCCGAGCCCCGGGATCCGGAAGCCGAGCACCGTCTCCGGCCGATACGCCGCCGGGATCAGGAACAGCAGGCGGTCCATGAGGTCCAGCAGGACCTTGAACACCAGAATCGTGACGCCGACCGGCAGCCAGACCAGCAGGCCCGCCACCAGATAACGGCGCAGGCGCATCAGGCGCTCGCGGAGCGTCTCGCCTTGGTCGACGCCTTCTTGCGAGGAGCCGCAGGCTTCTTCGCCGCCGGCTTCTTCTCGCCGTCAGCGGAGGCAGCCGGCTTCGCTTCAGGCTTCGCCTCGGGCTTGGCCTCGGTCGCCGTGTTTTTCGCTTCGTCGCTCTTTGCGGTGGCTTCGACGGCCGCGTCCGACTTCTCGGCGCCGCCGGTCTCCACGAGGTTGCGCTTCTTCTCGGAGTCGTTCTTGAAGTCGGTCTCGTACCAACCACTGCCCTTCAGGCGAAACGACGGAGCGGACATCAGCCGTTGCAGCTTCTGCTTGCCGCACTCGGGGCACTTTTTGAGCGGGGCGTCGGCAAGCTTCTGCAATGCGTCCAGCTCGTGGCCGCAGGCAGTACAACGGTACTCGTAGATCGGCATAAATCTGTCTCGCGCCGGCGCGCGGCCGGCATGCTCGAGGGTCTGACCCCTCTTGGGGTCTGACCCTAATTCACTCCTCAAACCCAATTAGGGTCAGACCCCAAGGGGGTCAGACCCTACGCGGCGGCCTCTTTGACTCCTTTGGCGAAGTCGAGGCCGTCGCCTTTCGCGACCACGCGGATCGCGTCGCCGGGGCCGAAATCGCCGCGCAGGATACGCTGCGCGAGCGGGTTCTCCAATTGCTGCTGGATCGCACGCTTGAGCGGCCGCGCACCGTATACCGGATCGAAGCCGGCCTGCGCGATCCGGTCACGCGCGGCGGAATCGAGCGTGAGCGTGATCTCGCGCTCGCCGAGCCGGCGGCGCAGGTACTCGAGCTGGATGTCGACGATCTTGCGGATGTGCTCGCTCTCGAGCGGGTGGAACACCACCACGTCGTCGATGCGATTGATGAACTCGGGCCTGAAGTGCTGGCCGACGATCTCCATCACCTCTTCTTTCATGCGCTCGTAGTTCTCCGCGCCCGCGAGCTCTTGGATCCGCTGGCTGCCGAGATTCGACGTCATCACGATCACGGTGTTGCGGAAGTCGACCGTGCGGCCCTGGCCGTCCGTGAGCCGACCGTCGTCGAGCACTTGCAGCAGCACGTTGAACACGTCGGGGTGCGCCTTCTCCACCTCGTCGAGCAACACGACCGAATACGGCTTGCGGCGCACGGCCTCGGTGAGATAGCCGCCTTCCTCGTAGCCGACGTAGCCCGGCGGCGCGCCGATCAGCCGCGCGACCGAGTGCTTCTCCATGAACTCGGACATATCGATCCGGATCATGGCCTCCTCGGTGTCGAACAGGAACGACGCGAGCGCCTTGGTGAGCTCGGTCTTGCCGACGCCGGTGGGACCCAGGAACAGGAACGAGCCGTTCGGCCGATTCGGATCGGCGAGCCCCGCGCGCGCGCGGCGGATCGCGTTCGCGACCGTGGTCAGCGCTTCGCTTTGACCCACGACGCGCTTCTCGAGGAACTCCTCCATGCGGAGCAGCTTGTCCTTCTCGCTCTCGAGCATCTTGGACACGGGGATGCCGGTCCACTTCGAGACGACCTCGGCGACTTCTTCCTCGGTGACCTTGTTGCGCAGCAGCTTGTTCGACGCGCCGCGGTCGCCGCGCAGCGCTTGCTCGAGCCGCCGCTCGAGCTCCGGGATCTTGCCGTACTGGAGCTCGGCCATGCGGCCCAAGTCCGACGCGCGCCGCGCCTTCTCGAGCTCCGCGCGCTCGCGCTCGAGGTCGGCTTTGATCTGCGCCTCGCCCTGAACGGCGGCCTTCTCGGCCTTCCAGACCTCCTCCAAGTCAGCGAGCTCGGCCTCGACCTTGTCGATCTCCTTCTCGAGGTCGGCGAACCGGCGCTTCGACGCGTCGTCGGACTCCTTCTTTAAGGCCTCGCGCTCGATCTTGAGCTGGATCAGACGGCGATCGAGCCGGTCCATCTCCTCGGGCTTCGAGTCGATCTCCATCCGGATGCGCGACGCGGCCTCGTCGATCAAGTCGATCGCCTTATCCGGCAGTTGGCGGTCGCTGATGTAGCGGTGCGAGAGCGTGGCGGCCGCGACGATCGCGGGGTCGGTGATCTCCACTTTGTGGTGGACCTCGTAGCGCTCCTTGAGTCCCCGCAGGATCGCGATCGTGTCCTCCACCGACGGCTCGTCGACGAGCACCTTCTGGAAGCGCCGCTCGAGCGCGGCGTCCTTCTCGACGTACTTGCGGTACTCGTCGAGCGTGGTCGCGCCCACGCAGTGCAGCTCGCCGCGCGCCAGCGCGGGCTTCAGCATGTTGCCGGCATCCATCGCGCCTTCCGCTTTCCCGGCGCCGACCGTGGTGTGCAGCTCGTCGATGAAGAGGATCACCTGGCCTTCCTGCTTCGCGAGGTCGTTGAGCACGCCCTTCAGGCGCTCCTCGAACTCACCGCGGAACTTGGCGCCGGCGATCAACGAGCCCATGTCGAGCGACAGCACGCGCTTGCCCTTGAGGCCCTCGGGCACTTGGCCGTTGACGATCCTCTGTGCGAGACCCTCGACAATAGCGGTCTTGCCGACGCCGGGCTCGCCGATCAGCACCGGGTTGTTCTTCGTGCGGCGCTGCAGCACCTGGATCGTGCGCCGGATCTCGTCGTCGCGGCCGATCACGGGGTCGAGCTTCTCCTGCTCGGCGCGCGCGGTGAGGTCGATCGTGTACTTCTCGAGCGACTGGCGCTTCTCCTCGGCGTTTTGGTCCTGGACCTTGTCGCCGCCGCGGATCTCGTCGATCGCCTTGGCGATCGCGCCTTTGACGGCGCCGGCCTTCTCGAGGATCCGCGCGAGGTCGCCCTTCGACTGGATGGCCGCGAGCACGAACAGCTCGGAAGAGATATACGAGTCGCCGCGCTCCTGCGCGAGCTTGTCGGTAACGTTGAGGAGCTTCGCGAGCTCGTTGCCGATGTGGACCTCGCCCGGCGTGCCTTCGACCGTGGGCAGCCTGTCGAGGGCCTCGCCGAGCTGCGAGCGCAGCAGGTTCATGTTGACGCCGGCCTTGGTCAGGACGCCGCGGACCGTGCCGCCCTCCTGCTCGAGAAGCGCCGACATCAGGTGCACGGGCTCGATGAACTGGTGGTCGCGGCCGACGGCGAACGACTGCGCCTCGGCGAGCGCCTGCTGGAACTGGGTCGTCAGTTTGTCCATGCGCATAGGTTTAGGGTCCTAACGAGCGGGCTAGGTCTGCGACATGAGGGTAACGGCGGCGCTTATCAACCGCGAGAGTCCGGCGCCGAAAAATAGGGACATGCTGAATTTTCCGCCGCCTCCGCTCCGATCCGAAGCGTCTCACCGGAAAATGCAGCATGTCCCTATTTTTCGGCGAGCCAGATGAGGGTCGCCATCCGGCCGCACGGCGGCTCGCGCCGATGCGAGAAGAAACGCCCGCTCTCGGCGAAGGTGCAGAAGTCGCCGCCGAACACCGCCGCGACCCCGGCGGCGGCGAGGCTCGCGCGCGCGAGGCCGTAGAGATCCGCCTGCCAGCGGCCGCGCCCGTTCGGGGCGAAGTGCGCCGCGGCGCTCGCGTCGACCGCGAGGTAGGCGTCGCGGACGTCCGCCCCGACCTCGTAGGCGTCGGGGGCGATCGCCGGGCCGAGCCAGGCGAGCAGGTCGCTCGGGTCGGAGTCGAGCGCGGCGACGGCCGCCGGCAGCACGCCCCGCAGGAGGCCGCGCCAGCCGGCATGCGCCACGCCGACGCGCCGGCCCGCTCGGTCGCAGAGGAGCACGGGGAGGCAGTCCGCCGTGAGCACCGCGCATACGGTGCCCGCTCGGGCGGTGACCGCGCCGTCCGCGGGCGGCAGCGCCGAGCCTTGCCGGTCGAGATCGAGCACGGTCGAGCCGTGGACTTGCTCGAGCCAGCGCGGCTCGCTCGGCAAGGCGGCGCGCAATCGCGCGCGGTTCGCCGCGACGGCCGCCGCAGCGTCGCCGACGTGCGTCGCGAGGTTGAGCGTGGCGTAGCGGCCGTCGCCGACACCGCCCGACCGCTCGGTCACGAGCGCACGCACGGGCGCCGGGGCCGGCCAGTCGGGCGCGAAGCCCAGCGGAGCGCTCACCACGTCTCGCCGAAAATCAAACATGTCCCTATTTTCTGGCCGCGGCAGCGTCGGCGCGCAATGCCCCGAGCAGGCCGGCGAAATCGGCCGGCACCGGGCTGTCGAACGCGAGCGCGGCGCCAGTCGAGGGATGGGTGAAAGCGAGCCGGCTCGCGTGCAGCGCCTGGCGACGGAAGCCGCGCAGCGCGTCGCGCAGCTCAGTGGTCGGCTCCGGCGGCAAGCGCGGCCGGCCGCCATACACGGGGTCGCCCACGAGCGGCGCGCGGATGTGGGCCATGTGCACGCGGATCTGGTGCGTGCGGCCGGTCTCGAGCTCGACCTCGCAGTGCGTGTGCGCCCGGAATCGCTCGACCACCCGATAACGCGTGCGCGCGGCGCGGCCGCCGTCGACGACGGCCATCTTGGTGCGCTCGCGCCTGTGCCTGCCGATCGGCGCATCGATCTCCCCGCCGCCCGTGAGCACGCCGTGACAGAGCGCGCGATAGGTACGTCGGATCGAACGGCTCGCGAGAGCCGCGGTGAGCGCCGTTTGGCTCTCGAGCGTGCGCGCCACGAGCAGCAGGCCGCTCGTGTCCTTGTCGAGCCGATGGATGAGCCCGGCACGCGGCAGCACGGCGAGCTCCGCATCGAGATGCAGCAGCGCGTTCTGTAAAGTGCCGGAACGGTTGCCCGCGCCGGGGTGAACGACCAGGCCAGCCGGCTTGTCGACGACGAGCAGCGCGTCGTCGGAATGGACGATCGTGAGCGCAATGGCCTCGGGCTCGACCGCGACCGCCGTCTCGAGCTCGGCTTCGAGCGCAAGCTCCTCGCCGCCCTTGAGCAGCGTCCGGGGCCGCAGACTGAGACCGCCAACCGTGAGCCGGCCCGCGTCGATCCAGGTCTTGAGCCGGCTGCGCGAATACTCGGGCAGGAGCTCGGCCGCCGCCTGGTCGAGCCGGCGCCCGGCCAGGCCCTCGGGCACGATCAGGCGGCGCTGGATGCGTTGCATGCGCGCAACTCCCTGGGCCGCTGAAACTTTCGGCTATACTCCATCGTCCAACGAGCGTCCTCGAGAAAACCGGCCGCGATTATCGCGCCCCCTGCGTGTCACCGGATAGAAATCGTGCTTCGATTGCTAAAGACAGCGTTGCTCCTCGGCTTCATCGCCATCGCCCTAGCCGCGTGCGGCCGGCGCGACAATACCGTGACCGACCAGGGACCGGGGGCCATCTATGAGAAGGGCCGCTCGGCCATGGAATCGTCGAACTACCCGAGCGCGATTCAGTATTACAAGGCGCTCGAGGCGCGCTATCCGTTCAGCCCCGAGACGCGCCAGGCGCAGCTCGACCTGATCTACCTGTTTTACAGGAGTCAACAGCCCGAGCAGGCCATCGACGCGGCCGAGACGTTCGAGAAGGAGAACCCGACGAACGCCCGCATCGACTACTGTCTCTATATGCGCGGCGTCATCAGCTTCGACCAGGCGCCGAACGTGATCGAGCGGTTGTTCAGGGTCGACCTGTCGATGCGGCCGCCGAAGGACTCGATGAAGTCGTTCTCGACCTTTCAAGACCTGATCCGCCGGTTCCCCGACAGCGAGTACGTGCCCGACGCGCGGCAGCGCATGGTGTTCCTGCGCAATCGGCTCGCGAAGTACGAGAACTACGTCGCGGCGTACTACATCGAGCGCGGCGCGTACGTCGCGGCCGTGAACCGCTCGAAGTACGCGCTCGAGCACTATCCCGGCGCGCCGGAGCTCGAGCACACGCTCCAGATCCTGACCAGCGCCTACGAGAAGATGGGCATGACGGATCTCGCGAGCGACTCGAAGCGCGTGCTTGCCGCCACGTTCGGCCCCGCGGCCGCCGAGACCGTCGCCGATCAATAGCCTGAGGTGATGGGGTAGCGCCAGTCGCGGCCGAACGCGCGGTTGCTGACGCGCACGCCGGGTGGCGCCTGGCGCCGCTTGTACTCCGCGCGCTTGACCATCTGCAGCACCCGTACGACCGTGGCGCGGTCGAATCCGAGCGCCGTGATCTGTTCTACCGAGTAGTCCTTCTCGATGAAGGCCTCGAGGATCGGATCGAGCACGTCGTACGGCGGCAGCGAGTCGCTGTCCTTCTGGTTGTCGCGGAGCTCCGCGGTCGGCGGGCGCGCGATCACCCGTTCTGGGATCACCGGCGCGATCGAGTTGCGGTAGCTCGCGAGCTGGTAGACGAGCGTCTTCGTGCAATCCTTGAGCGGCGCGAAGCCGCCGGCCATGTCGCCGTAGAGCGTCGCGTAGCCCACCGCCATCTCGCTCTTGTTCCCCGTCGACAACAGCATCTCGCCGAGCTTGTTCGAGATCGCCATCAGCAGGATTCCGCGGCAGCGCGCCTGAATGTTTTCCTCGGTAGTGTCGGGCGCGAGGCCCACGAACACGTCGCGCAGGGTGGCGAGCGTGGTCTCGAACAACGGCTCGATCGGCAGCGTGTCGAACCGCACGCCGAGGCGCTTGGCCTGCTCGGCCGCGTCGTCCTTGCTCATCTGCGACGTGTAACGTGACGGCATCATCACGGCGTGCACGCGGTCCGCGCCGAGCGCGTCCACCGCGATCGAGAGCGTCAACGCCGAATCGACGCCGCCCGAGAGGCCGAGCACGGTGCCCGCGAAGCCGTTCTTGTCCACGTAGTCGCGCGTGCCGAGCACGAGCGCACCGTACACGCGCTCCGCGAGCGGCGGCGTGGGCGCCGGCGGAGCGGCCGCGACCGGCTCCAGCCTGCCGCGTTCCGCGTCGAGCTCGACGACGTACAGCCCTTCCTCGAACAGCGGCGCGCGCACGCGCACCTCGCCCGCCGAGTCGACGACGATCGAGCCGCCGTCGAACACGAGCTCGTCCTGCCCGCCCACCATGTTCACGTAGAGCAACGGCAGCGAGTTTTCCTTGGCCCGCGCTGCGAGCACTTGCTCGCGCACGCGCTGCTGCGACATGTGGAACGGCGAGCCGTTGATCACGAGGATCGCCTGCGCGCCCGCTTGCGCCGGCGCGCGGCACGGGCCGGGTACCCAGACGTCCTCGCAGATGATCAAGCCGAGCTTGATGCCATCGAGGTCGACGACCGTCGCGTCCTCCCCCGGCGTGAAATAGCGCTTCTCGTCGAACACGGCGTAGTTCGGCAGCGCGATTTTGCGGTGATTGGCGAGCACGACGCCGTCGCGGATCAGCGCGGCGCTGTTGTAGATCGCGCCGCCGTCGTATTCCGGGTAGCCGAGATACACCGCGACGCCCCGCACGCCGTCCTTGACCGTCGCGAACGCGGCCTCGACGCGGCTGCGCAAGCCGCGGTGCAGCAGCAGATCCTCCGGCGGATAGCCGCAGAGCGTGAGCTCGGGGAACAGCACGAGGTCGCAGTGGAGCTCGTCGCGCGCGCGCGCGGCGCACTCCAAGACCTTCTTCGTGTTCGCGTCGATCGCGCCGACGCGCGTGTTCAGCTGAGCGAGGGCGACCCTCACCCCCGTGTTATCCCAGCGCCTTGGCCATCGCGTCGCCGAGGTCTGCGAGCGACCGAACCGTGCGCACGCCGGCCTTCTCGAGCGCGGCGAACTTCTCGACCGCCGTGCCTTTGCCGCCCGAGATGATCGCGCCCGCGTGGCCCATGCGCTTGCCGGGCGGCGCGGTGACGCCCGCGATGTAGCCCACCACGGGCTTCGACACGTGCTTCTCGATGTAAGCGGCCGCGGCCTCCTCGTCGGAGCCGCCGATCTCGCCGACCATGATGATGCCGCGCGTCGCCGGATCCCTCTCGAAGAGCTCGATGCAGTCGATGAAGTTCATGCCGCGGACCGGGTCGCCGCCGATGCCGACACACGTGCTCTGGCCGAGCCCGCGCAGCGTCGTCTGATTCACCGCCTCGTACGTCAGCGTGCCCGAGCGCGATACGATGCCGATCGAGCCCGGCTTGTGGATCGAGCCCGGCATGATGCCGATCTTGCAGGCGCCCGGCGTGATGATGCCGGGGCAGTTGGGCCCGATGAGCCGCGTGGCCGTGCCCTTGAGCACGGCCTTCACCTTGACCATGTCGAGCACCGGCACGCCCTCGGTGATGCAGACCACGAGCTCGATGCCGGCGTCGGCCGCCTCGAGGATCGCGTCGGCCGCGAACGGCGCCGGCACGTAGATCATGCTGACCGTCGCGCCGGTGGCCTTCCTCGCATCGGCCACCGTGTCGTACACCGGCAGGTTCAGGTGCTTCTCGCCCCCGCGGCCCGGCGTGACACCGGCGACGACCCTGGTGCCGTAGTCCAGGCACTGCTGGGTGTGAAACGTGCCTTGCTTGCCGGTGAGACCCTGGCAGATGACCTTGGTGTTCTTGTCGACGAGGATGCTCATGGCTTCAGGCTCCGGCCAGCTTCACGACTTTCGAGGCCGCATCGGTGAGCCCGGTGGCGGCGACGACTTTCAATCCGCTCGCCGCGAGCATCTCGCGTCCCTTCTCGACGTTCGTTCCTTCGAGGCGCACCACGACGGGCACGCCCACGTGCACTTGCTTCACCGCCGTGATCACGCCCTCGGCGATCGTGTCGCAGCGCACGATGCCGCCGAAGATGTTCACGAGGATCGCCTTCACCTTCTTGTTGGTGAGGATGATCTTGAACGCCTGCGTCACGCGCTCGGCCGTGGCGCCGCCGCCCACGTCCAAGAAGTTCGCGGGCTCGCCGCCGTGCAGCTTGATGAGGTCCATCGTGGCCATCGCGAGGCCGGCGCCATTGACCATGCACGCGATGTTGCCGTCGAGCGAGACGTAGTTGAGGTCGTTCTCATGCGCGACGCGCTCGCGCTCGTCCTCTTGGTTCTTGTCGCGCAACGCGGCGAGCCGCTTCTGGCGGAACAGCGCGTTGTCCTCGATGTTGATCTTGCCGTCGAGGGCCATGATGTGGCCGTCCTTGGTCACGATCAGCGGGTTGATCTCGAGCAGGCTCGCGTCGCACTCGCGAAAGAGCTTGGTGAGCTTCCTCAGGATGTCGCGGAGCTCGCCCTGCTGCGCGGCGTTCAATCCCAGGCCGAAGCCGAGCTTGCGCGCTTGGAAGTCCTCCAAGCCCGCGGCCGGGTGCAACCCGAGCGTGAAGATCTTCTCCGGCGTGTCGTGCGCGACCTGCTCGATGTCCATGCCGCCCGCGGCCGACGCCATGATCGCGATGCGCTCGGAGCTCCGGTCGACCACCAGCGAGAGATACAGCTCGCGCTCGATGGCGGAGCCCGACTCGACGTAGACGAAATCGACCGGCAAGCCCTCCGGGCCGCTCTGGTGCGTGACGAGGCGAGTGCCGAGCATCGCCTTGGCGTATTGCTCCACCTCGGCCATGGAGCGGGCGAGCTTCACGCCGCCCGCTTTGCCCCGCCCGCCCGCGTGGACCTGCGCCTTCACGACCCAGAGCGAGCCGCCGAGCTTCTCGGCCGCAGCTTTCGCCTCGGCCGGCGTGGTTGCGACGTGACCTTGCGGCACCGGAATGCCGTACTCGGCGAACAGCGCTTTCGACTGATATTCGTGCAGATTCATCGGGTTCTTTTCTGGCAGTGGGCGCGGGGCGGCGTATTGTCCCCGAAAGCGGCGCGGGACGTAAAGGCGCGGCTCAGCCGTTCTCGAATCGCCATAGCGTCGGATCGCCTCTTAGACATACAGACATACGATTGATATGCTTTGGCATATGCGCACCACAGTCCGTCTCGAACCGGCACTGCTCGAACGGGCGCGCCAGGAAGCCACGCGGCGCGGAATCACGTTGACCGCGTTGATCGAGCAGGGCCTGAGGCTCGCGATGCGTCGCCCGTTGAAGCGCTCGGAGAAGCCGTTCGTCTCCCTGCCCGTGAGCCGGGCGGGAGGTGGACTGCTGCCCGGCGTCGATCTGGACGACAGCGCAGCGTTGCTCGACCGGTTGGAAGACCGCGATTGATCTTGCCCGACGTCAACATCTTGATCTACGCGTTCCGTCCGGACTCGAAGGACCACGAGCGCTACAAGAGCTGGCTCGACGACGTCGTCAACGGTCCGGGCGCTTTCGGTGTTGCACCGCAGGCGCTCGCGAGCATGGTCCGGATTTGCACGCATCGCGGGGTGTTCGCCGAGCCGGACTCACTCGGGGACGTACTCGCCTTCTGCCGAGCGCTGCTCGAGCTACCGAATGCGACCGTCATCTTTCCCGGCGAGCGACATTGGCCGATCTTCGAGTCCCTCTGCGAGTCGGGCAAGGCGCGTGGCAATCTAGTGCAGGACGCCTGGTTCGCGGCGCTCGCGATGGAGCATGGCTGCGAGTGGGTTACGACGGACGGCGACTACGCGAGATTCTCCGGGCTGCGGTGGCGCCGGCCGTTCTGAGCCGGCCACGCGCCCACACGCCGGGGTTTGCCGCACCTTCCGCTGGCCGCGTAGCATCCGTGCCGCCGGCCCGTAACAGACCGCGACGCGCCCGCGGCCGCCGCGGAATCTGGGACGCAGCGCCCAGGGCGCTGAGGGCGATCGGGTAGAATTCCGCGACATGCCTGCTGCCCAAACCCTCGAAGTCGAGAAGCCGACATCGCGGGCCCGCGGGGGCGCCGAATCCGTCGCCGACGACTTCGCGTGGCGCGTCCTGATCCTGCTGAACCTCTTCAGGCTCGCGGTCGGCGCGTTGCTGCTCACGGTGTTCTACCTCGTCGACGAGCCGCGCATCGTCGGCGCCGCCGATCCCCTGCTCGCCTGGGAAACGCTGCTCGGGATGCTCGGCATGGGTTGCGCCGAGCTCGTGCTGCTGCAGCGGCGCGTACCGAGCCCGGCCGTGCAAACCTTCCTGCAATTCGGCGCCGACCTGATCACCGTAACGTTCTTGGTCCACGCGAGCGGCGGCATCTCGAGCGGCCTCGGCGGAATACTCGTGGTCTCGGCCGGTACGCTCGCACTGCTATTGAGCCCCGAGCGCGCGTTCTTGCTCGCGGCCCTCTCCACGCTCGCGCTGCTGCTCGAGCAGACGTTTGCCCAGCTCGAGGGCATGACGACGGCGGGCCAATTCGCGCCGACGGGCATTCTGGGCGCGGTGATCTTCGTGATCACGGCCGTGGTGCAAGCGTTGCGCACTCGGATCGTCGAGACGGAGGCGTTGGCGGAACAGCGTGGACTCGACCTGCGCAACCTGGTCGAGCTCAACGAGTACATCATTCAACACCTGCGCGAGAGCATCGTCGTCGTCGACGGCGACGACAAGATCCGCCTGATCAACGAGTCCGCGCTGAAGCTGCTCGGGTCCGATCCGGACGCGGTCGGCCGAGGGCTCCCGGACGTGTCGTCCAGTCTCGCCGGGCAGCTTCAATCGTGGCGGCACGAGGCGGGAACGTTCGATAAGGCGCGCAGCGCGTTTCCGTCGAGCGACGGCACGACGACGATTCAGCCGCACTTCGCATTGCTGGGCGCCGATCGCAGCGGCGGCGTGATGGTCTTCCTCGAGGACACGTCGCTGATCTCGGAGCGGGTGCTGCAAGCGAAGCTTGCGGCTCTCGGACGTCTGAGCGCCAGCATCGCGCACGAAATCCGCAATCCGATCGGCGCGATGAGCCACGCGGGGCAGCTGCTCGCCGAGTCCGCGACGATCTCGTCCGACGACCAGCGGCTCACCGACATCATCCGAGTGAACGCGCGGCGCGTGAGCCAGATCGTCGACAGCGTGCTCACGCTTACCCGGCGCGGCAAAACGCGCCAGCAATGGCTGCCGCTCGAGCAGTGGCTCGAAGACTTCGCTCAGGAGTTCACGCAGACCCTCGAGCTGTTCGAGGGCTCGATCGCGGTGCACGGCGCGGACCGCAGTCTCGAAGCGTGGATGGACCCGACGCATCTGCACCAGGTGGTCTGGAACCTCTGCGAGAACGCAGTCAAGTACGCGAGCGTCGCAGCCGGCGCGATCTCGGTCGAGCTCCACTGCGCCGTGCTGGAGAGCTCGGGTAGGGTCTACCTCGAGGTCGCGGACCGGGGGCCCGGCATTGCGCCGGAGCACGCCGAGCAGATCTTCGAGCCCTTCTATACCGGCCAACCCGGAGGCACCGGGCTTGGTCTGTATATTTCGCGCGAGCTCTGCGAGCGCAACGGCGCCAGCCTGCGCTATCAGCCGAGGCCGGGCGGCGGCAGCGTGTTTCGCGTAGTCTTCGCCGATCCGGACCGCTGGCAAGGCAACGACGAGGCTCCATGAAACCGATCGCGCTCGTCGTCGACGACGAACCGGATATCCGCGAGCTCTTGTCGATCACGCTCGAACGCATGGACGTGTCCACGCGCGCGTGCGCGGATCTCGCGAGCGCCAAGCAGCTGCTCGCCAAGGACGAGTTCGACCTCTGCCTCACCGACATGCGCTTGCCCGACGGCGACGGCCTCGAGCTCGTCGAGTGGCTGCAGCGCGAGATTCCGGGCACGCCGGTGGCCGTGATCACGGCGCACGGCAGCGTCGAGGCGGCGGTCCGCGCGCTCAAGCTTGGGGCGTTCGATTTCGTGTCGAAGCCGCTCGACCTCAACGACCTGCGCAAGCTCGTCACGGCGGCGCTAAAGCTGCGGCGAATCGCGGCGCCTCGCGTGGCCGTAGCGGACGGCCTCGTCGGCACGTCTTCCGCGATGGAGAAGGTCCGCACGATGATCGCGAAGGTCGCGCGGAGCCAAGCGCCGGTGCATATCTCGGGCGAGTCGGGCACCGGCAAGGAGCTCGTCGCGCGGATGATTCACGAAGCGGGCCCGCGGCGCGACGGGCCGTTCATCCCGATCAACTGCGGCGCAATCCCGACCGAGCTCATGGAAAGCGAGTTCTTCGGCCACAAGAAGGGCAGCTTCACCGGGGCGGTGGTCGACAAGGTGGGCCTCGTGCAAACGGCCGAGGGCGGCACCTTGTTCTTGGACGAGGTGGCCGACTTGCCTCTGCACATGCAGGTGAAGCTGCTGCGCGTGATCCAGGAGAAGACCATTCGTCCGGTCGGTCAGGCCAACGAGGTGCCGATCGATGCGCGGGTGCTCTCGGCGACGCATCGCAACCTCGCCGAGCTCGTCGAAAGCGGCGACTTCCGCGAGGACCTGTTCTACCGGATCAACGTGATCGACTTGAACGTGCCGCCGCTGCGCGAGCGCGGCGAGGACGTGCTGATGCTCGCGCATCACATGCTCACGCGTCTCGCGGACGGCCAAGACGTTCCCATCCCGCACCTGACGCAGCAGGCACAAACGGCGCTGCTCGGCTATCGCTTCCCCGGCAACGTGCGGGAGCTCGAGAACATCCTCGAGCGCGCGCTCACACTGTGCTCAGGGAACGAGATCGACGTCGATGACTTGCAGCTGCGCCGCGATGCCGCGGTCGATGCGCCGGGGATCGCCTCGGACGCGTCGCTCGGCACGCAGCTCGAGGAGATCGAGCGCGAGGCGATCGTCAAGGCGCTCGAGCAGACGCGCTACAACAAGACCGCGGCGGCGAAGGCGCTCGGCATGACGTTCCGGGCGCTCCGGTATCGCATCAAGAAGCTCGGAATCGAGTGAACGCACCGCGCCGGCAGAACTGAGACCCAAGTCCCGTCTGGGCGACGAGCGCGCGACATAATCCAACGCAACGCCGTCACGTTGGTGTGCTCATGACTCAGGCCGTGCCCGTCCGCGCCGCGGAGCTAGCTCTTCGCCCGCCGCGCTGGATCTTCTTCGCAATCTTCGCGATCTCCGGCTTCTCGGGCCTGATCTACGAATCGATTTGGACCCACTATCTAAAACTGTTTCTCGGCCACGCGGCCTACGCACAATCGCTCGTATTGATGATCTTCATGGGCGGGCTCGCGTTGGGCTCGTGGCTCACGGCGAAATTTCCCGCCGTCGTCCGCAGACCGCTCGTGGTTTATGCGCTCGTCGAGGCGATCATCGGCGTCGCCGCGCTGCTGTTTCACGGGGTCTTCGTATCGGTCTCCGACGGTTTCTACTTCTCGCTCTTGCCGTCGCTAAGCAGCCCCGCGTTCGCGGGTGTGCTCAAGTGGGCAGCCGGTACGCTCTTGATGCTGCCGCAAACCGTACTGCTCGGAATGACGTTCCCGCTGATGTCCACCGGAATAGTAAGGAGATTCCCAGATCAGCCGGGCGCGAGCGTAGCGATGCTGTACTTCACCAACAGCATCGGCGCCGCCGTAGGGGTGCTCGTGAGCGGCTTCTGGTTGGTCGGCGTCGTCGGCTTGCCGGGAACGATGCTGACCGCGGGGCTGCTGAACATAGCCCTCGCGCTGGTCGTTTGGGCGCTGGTCAGATCGGAACCGCAAGTCGCAACGCCGGCGAAAAACCCGCAGCGTACCGCCGAGACGGATGCATTGGCGACATTGTTCTTCGTCGCGGCAGGCGTAACCGGCGCAACGTCCTTCATGTACGAAATCGGCTGGATACGAATGCTGAGCCTCGTGCTGGGCAGCACGACGCATTCGTTCGAGTTGATGCTCAGCGCATTCATTACGGGACTCGCACTCGGCGGTCTATGGATAAAGCGCCGCATCGACCGTGTCGGCGACGGCACGCGCTTCGCCGGCTGGGTGCAGGTCGCCATGGGGGTGATGGCCGTGCTGACCGTCCCCCTCTACGTCGCGACGTTCGACATGATGGCTGGGTTTCTCTCCGCGGTGCAGCACAACGACGCCGGCTACACGCTGTTCATTGCCTTCAGTCACACACTCGCGTTGGTCGTCATGGTGCCGACGACGTTCTTCGCCGGCATGACGCTGCCGCTGTTCACGCACGTCCTCATGCGCTCGGCGCAGGGGGAGCGCGCGATCGGCCAGGTATACGCCGCGAACACGTTGGGCTCGATCGCCGGCGTGCTGTTCGCCGTGCACATCGGCTTGCCGCTGTTCGGTCTGAAGTCGTTGATCACCTTCGGAGCGGCGCTCGACATCCTGCTCGGGCTAGTACTGCTCCACCGGAGCGGCGCGCATGGTCGGATCGGCGCGGTCGCTCGCGCGGCATTCGCCGGAGCTGCCGTGTTGCTGGTCGTTGCCGTTGGCGCCAACCTCGAGCCGAGGCGGCTCACTTCGGGAGTCTTTCGATACGGCCGAGCCGAGCTCGACCCCGAGGCGAAGGTCCTGTTCTACGCGGACGGTAAGACCGCGAGCGTCGGTCTGACCCTGGCGCCGGGCGGCGAGGTGATCATCTGGACCAACGGCAAGCCCGATGCCGGGATCCAAATGAAACCCGGGCTACCCGCCACCGGCGATGAAATCACGATGGTCATGGTCGCCGCGCTGCCACTGGCGTACAAGCCCGATGCGAAGACGGTGGCCAATATCGGTCTCGGGTCCGGCATGACGACGCACACGCTCCTCGCCGACCCCGCCATCGAACAAGTGGACACCGTGGAGATCGAGTCAGCCGTGATCACGGCGGCGAGGGGCTTCGGCGACCGCGTGCGGCGCACTTTTACCGACCCGCGGAGCCACATCCATCTCGAAGACGCGAAGACTTTCTTTTCGCTGCAGAATCGCGCCTACGACGTCATCGTCGCCGAGCCCTCGAATCCATGGGTGAGCGGAGTTGCCGGCCTGTTCTCCGAGGAGTTCTATCGAACGATCCCACTCTATCTGAAGCCGGATGGAGTGCTCGTGCAATGGCTGCAGCTCTACGAGTTCAACGACGAGCTCGCCATCTCGGTGCTGAAAGCGCTGTCGGCTCACTTCAGCGACTTTGCGATCTATAACACGGACGGCGAGAACATCTTGATCGTCGCGCGCCCTACCGGCCGGCTCGGTCAGCCGGACTTCGGCCGCGTGTTGAGCGGAGCCCTCGCGAAGGATCTCGCGAACGTCCGGCTCAACAGCCCCGCCGACTTTGCGATCCGCAACACGGGCTCCAAGCGACAGTTCGACGCCGTAGCGGCGCGCTCCGGGTCGCCGCCGAACTCGGACTTCTTTCCGTTTCTCGATCTCCACGCGGGGAAAGCACGCTTCATGCGGCAGACTCCGACGATGTTCTCGGGCTGGCGCAACTCCCCGTTGCCGTTGCTCGAAATGACCGGGATAGAGCCCTTCAGTTACGCCGAAGCGACAGTCTCGGCCATCTACGACAGAACGGTCCGCGTGCAGGACGCGCGCCTAGCAGTTGAAACGCTCGCCACCGATGGCGCTACGGCCGCGACATTCGCGGATCCCGATCTGGCCCTCGCGCGGTCGCTCGCCGCATCCTGCGAGGCGCGCGACTCGGAAGAGCTGCGACTGCAGACGCTGCATGCCGTCGCCGTCAGGTCCCTGGCGTTCCTCGACATCCGGGACGGAGCCGCCGTTCTCGATGCTGCGCTTCCCGCGGCCTGCGTCGAGCACGGCTCCGAGCGACTGCGGACCTGGATCGACCTCTATCGCGCCGTCGCGAACCGCGACGCCGGCGGCATGGCCGCGCGCGGAGTCAGAGCCGTGGCCGACGAACGCAGCGACGACGACCGGCGGCTCTACGCATTGACGGCGGCGATGCTCGGCTCGCTGAACGGCGGCCGGCCCGACCGTGCCCTCGCCCTCTGGCAGGCGCGGCCCGCCGCACTGGAGAACGCGCACCGCTCGCCGGACATCGAGCTGATCCTCGACCTCGCGTGGGCGGCGGTCGACGGCGCGCCGGAAATCCGCGAGAGCCGGGCCGATGCTCGATGAGCGCGCTCGTTCCGACCAGCCGGTTGTCGCCGCCGGCCGACGTCGGGACTGACAAAATCGGTCAGTTTGTGACGCATATTCGGCTTTCGGCCGTTTGGCTCCGACCGCAATATGTCGAACCAGGTCACGGCAATTTTTCCGAGCATCTCTGACAATGGCGCCGTTGCGGGAGTTTTGACATAGACGCGCCGGCACTGGCACAGCGCTTGCAGAATACCCGCCCAGACGCGCCATAGGGCGTCGGTGCAATGGAAACCGTTTCGAAAGTAGCAAGGAGCTTTTCAATCATGAAGAAAGTGCAACAGGGCTTCACCTTGATCGAGTTGATGATCGTGGTGGCCATCATTGGCATCTTGGCCGCGATCGCGATCCCGGCTTATCAGGACTACACGATTCGCGCGAAGGTGTCGGAGCCGATGACGTTCCTCGACGCCGCGAAGGTGTCGATCGCCGAGTACTACCAGGCGCGCGGCGTGATGCCGCCCGACATGAGCGCTGCGGGTATCGTCGACTCTTCGTCGCAATACATCGCGAGCATCGCGTTCACGACTGGTAACCCGGCCACGATCACGGTCACGACCCACGCGAACAACTTGGGTGGCACCGCGAACGGCAAGACGCTCACGCTCAAGGGCCTGGGCGCGGCGAACGGCACGGTCAGCTGGGACTGCAAAGGCGGCACCCTCGACGCGAAGTACCGTCCGGCGAGCTGTCGCTAACGTAACTCTCTCGACTTGATGACTCGGCAGGGGGCGCTACCTTCGGGTACGCCCCTTGCTCTTTGATAGGGTGTACTCGCACCGCACCGCCACTATGCGAT
>DASQOL010000210.1:0-10952 GCA_035644475.1 Gammaproteobacteria bacterium
TCGCGCTCGCGCTACGGCAAGTTGCTGCGCGCGGGCGTGCGGCTCTACGAGACCCGCGACACGGTGCTGCATGCGAAGACGGCCGTGATCGACGGCGTCTGGTCCACCGTGGGATCGAGCAATTTGGATCACCGCAGCTTCCTACACAACGACGAGGTCAACGCGATCGTTCTCGGCAGGCGCTTCGCGGCGCTGCTCGAGCAGCAGTTCCTCGCGGACGTTGACGGCGCGAAACCCGTGCTCCTGCGCGAGTGGAGGCGGCGGCCCCTCAAGGATCGCGCGGTCGAGGCACTGAGCCGCGTGATCGACTACTGGCTATAGGAACTGCGGGTATAGAATCCCCCCTATAACAACGAATCTTCCCCAAGTGCGGAGTTAATTTGAATGGCTAAGGTGCTGCTCGTAGACGACGAGCCCGACTTCGTCGCGGCCGCGAGTGAGATGCTGCAGCTGCACGGTCATACCGTGCAGACCGCGGAGCGGCTCGCGGATGCGCGGCGGCTGCTCGCGAGCAACACCCCCGACGTGCTGCTGCTCGACCTCATGCTGCCCGACGGCAACGGTCTCGAGCTGCTCGAGGAGCTCCGCGGCAGCAGCGCGGTCAAGCGCGTCGTGTTCATCACCGGGCATCCCGGAATCAAGTCGCTGATCAAGAACTTGAGTGGACCTTCTGTCTCGTACCTCACGAAGCCGATCGACAGCCGCGAGCTCTTGAGCCTGCTCAAGGAGATCGAGGCGGCCGGCGAGGTGTCGGAGGACACGGGCGACGGCATCACGCGCCACTTCGGCCTATTGATCGGCGAGTCGGCCCCGATGCAGGCCGTCTACGAGCAGATCGAGAAGGTCGGACGCACCGACAGCCCGGTGCTCGTGCTCGGCGAGACCGGCACCGGCAAGGAGCTCGTGGCCGAGGGGATCCACCGCGCGAGCGGGCGCACCGGCCAATTCGTCGCGGTGAACTGCGGCTCCTTGTCGCGCGAGCTCGCGGGCAGCGAGCTCTTCGGGCACGAGAAGGGCAGCTTTACCGGCGCGGTGCGGCGGCATCCGGGATTTTTCAAGCGCGCCGACGAGGGCACGCTTTTCTTGGACGAGCTTGCCGAGATGCCGATCGAGCTGCAGCCGCATTTCCTGCGGGTACTCGAGACGGGCTCGGTGTTGCCGGTGGGCAGCGAGCGCGAGGTGCAGGTCGACTCGCGGATCATCGCCGCGACCAATCGCGATCCGAAGAAGGCGATCGCCGAGCGCTCGCTGCGCGAGGACGTCTATTACCGGCTCAGCGTGTTCCCGCTGTCGCTGCCGCCGCTGCGCGAGCGCGCGGCCGACGTACCGCTGCTCGTCGAGTATTTCTTGGGCCAGTCCAAGCCCGCCGCGGCCCGGGAGCGGGCGTTCTCGCCGCAGACCATGAAGCGGCTCCAGTCGTATCACTGGCCCGGCAACGTGCGCGAGCTCAAGCACGTCGTGCAGCGCGCGTCGATCATGTCGAACCCCGACGCGACCGAGCTCGAGCTGCCGGAGCGCTTCGAGAGTCCGTTCGGCGAACAGGAAGAGCGCCAGGGGCTCACGATCGGCCGGTCGATTCGCGACGTCGAGCGCGAGCTCATCATGCGCACGCTCGAGCACTTGAACGGCGACAAGCGCGCCGCCGCCGAGACCCTCGGCATCAGCCTGAACACCCTCTACAACCGCCTGAACGCCTACGACTCGAAAGACTCGTCCGGCTAACGCCCAACTTCCAATTCCTGTTACCGCTTTTGGAATAGATCTCGCCGCAAAGCGAGGCGCGGCGCGGCTTTGCCGCTGGCACGCCGTTTGCAGAACAGGGGCATCGAGTACGACGGTGCAACCGTTCGAGGAGATCTGGAATGAATTGGGATCGCATCGAGGGCCAGTGGAAACAGCTGAAGGGCAAGGCGATTCAGAAGTGGGGCAAGCTCACGGACGACGACTGGGACGTGATCGAGGGCAAGCGCGAGAGCCTCGTCGGCCGAGTGCAAGAGCTCTACGGCAAGCGAAAGGACGAGGCCGAACGAGAGGTCGACGACTGGAGCCGCAACCTCAACTAGGTGGGCTGCGACCTCAGCGGCGCATCGCATCACGAAATTACGGTCACTTGGAGGAAATCCCATGAAGAAGCAATTGACGATCACGGCGCTGCTCATAGGAAGCGCGCTCGCCGGCGCACAGGCGTATGCGGGCGATTTCACGGGCGACGCCAAGGACGCGTGGATCACGGGCAAGCTCGAAGCCGTGTACGCGTTGAATACGCACTTGGATGCGTTCGCGATCGAGACTCACACGACGGCCGGTAAGGTGCACCTCACGGGCACCGTGGACGACAGCATCGACAAGGACCTCGCAGGCGAGCTCGCGAAGGGCATCGACGGCGTCGTGAGTGTCGACAACGAGCTCACGGTCAAGGGCGGTACGCGCGCGGCGGCGCCGCAGCACACTGCTGCCACGACGAAGAATGGCGAGCGGCCGTTCGGCGTCTGGGTCGACGACGCGACGACCACCGCGATGGTGAAGTCGAAGCTGCTCGCCGATTCGCACATCAAGGGCACGAAGATCGACGTCGACACGCGCGGCGATGTGGTCACGCTCTCCGGCACCGTCGGCTCGAAGGAGCAGAAGGAGCTCGCTGAGCAGATCGCGAAGAACACCGGCGACGTGAAGCAGGTGAAGAATCAGCTCGTGGTGGGAAGCACGGGCTGATCTCGCGGCCTGGCCTATTGGCAAGTACCCAAGCACGGAGTGCGCGGGGCTTCTTGGGGCCGGCGGGGGACTGCCGGCCCTTTTTTTGGACCCGGACGGGGTCGAGGAGAAGGCAATGATCGGGTGGGCAGTGACGTTTCTAATCGTGGCGCTCGTCGCGGCGGTTCTTGGCTTTACTGGAATCGCGGGTGTCGCCACCAACATCGCTTGGATTCTGTTCGTGGTGGGCTTGATTCTTGCGGTGGTGTTCGCGCTCTTCGGCCGCAGGGTCGTCTAGCGCCCCGAGCGCATGCAATGGGGGCGTTCGCGTGAGCGCAACGCCCCCGTTCGGGATAGCAACGTGGCATCGGATGGCAACGCAACCTCGAGGGGCGAGAGCGTCACATCGGGCGGCGCGATCGCGCGGCCGGCGCGGTCTCGTGAACGGGTAGCGCGGGCGTTTCGCGGCTCCGCGCGCTCCTCTCGGCAGGCGGCATTCGTGTCCTGCCGGGTTCTGATCGCCGACGATCACGTAGACGCCGCGATCGGGCTCGCCGAGTGGCTCGAGACCATGGGCTACGAGGTCTATACGGCGTATGACGGCAACGACGCGCTCGACACGGCGCGTCGCGTCAAGCCCGATGTGCTGTTGCTCGACATCACGATGCCGGGGCTCGACGGCGACGAGGTTTGCCGTCGGCTCCGCCAGGAGCCCTGGGCACGCGACGTGCTGATCGCGGCCGTCACCGGGTACAGCGGGGCGGAAGACCGGCGCCGATCTCGCGAGGCGGGGTTCGACCATCACCTCGTGAAACCGGTGGATCCGCGCAAGATCCGCGACCTGCTGCAATCTTTGTGACCGCTCTTCAACCCTGAACCCGGTGGGCGCGCCGATTTCGTGCGTCGTTGTGTTCGCCGCAGCCCAGGAACGCGTGGCACGGTTCCTGCAGCGGATACAACTATCTAGCCCCGATCTAAAACCAAAGGGCTATCGACGGTCACAACGCTTCAGGAGGAAATTCACCATGGCCCAAACACGTGCGGGAGCTCGCAACAGCGAGTCCTCGAACCCGACGACCGAACGACTGGCATCGATGGCCCACGACACGGTGGACCGCGTGGCCGACGTTGCGAACGAGGCCGAGCGCGAGGTGCGCGGCGCGGCCGCTCGCACGGCGCGTCAAGCAAAGGAGGTCGGCGAGCAAGCGCTGGCGGCGGCCGACGAGAACATCAGCAAGTTGCGCGGGTACGTGGAGGAGAATCCGCTGCTCTCGGCGGGTCTCGCGTTCGCGGCCGGCATCGTGCTGGTGAACCTGTTGCGCAGGCGCTGAGCGCCCGGGGCGCGACGATGGGCGCGGCGATGCAAGACGCGAGCGCGATCGAGCCAGGAGGCCCGCCGGACGCGAGCTTGAGAGCGGCCGGCGAGGAGCTGCTCGGCGCGATCGCGGAGCGCGCCCGCGGCGTGGTCGAGCTCGCCGCGGCCGAGGCACGGCTCGCGGCGCTCTCCGGCCTCGCGATGCTCGTGCTCGTGATGGTCGCAGCCGCCGCGCTCGTCGTGGCGTGGGTGCTCCTCGTAGCGTGCGTTTTGTACGTCTTTTGGCGAGCGCAGATCGGCTGGGCCGTGCCCGCGATCGTGTTCGCGCTCGGCCATGCCGCGCTCGCCTATTACCTTTGGCAGACGACCGCGCGGCTGAGCCGCAATCTCACACTGCCCGCGCTGCGCCGCGAGGTGCTGCACGGGCGGGTCCCCACCGAGGAACATGCCGATGTCGTTGCAGTGGTCGCCGGGCGACCTTAAACGGCAGCGGCTGGTCGTGGTCCGGGCGGTGGAGGGGGCCGAGAGCAGCCGCTTGCGACTAGCCGCCGCGCGCCGGCGGCTCGCGGAGCGCTTGCGTGTCATCGCCGTGCCGCTCGCTGTGTCGGCGTCGGTGGTTGCGGCCGCGTTCGCCGTGGGCCGGTGTGTCTCGGCGGCGGGCGCGGGCCGGCGACGGGGGGCGTCGCGGGCTGAGCGGGGCCGAGCCCGGTCGGCGCGAGCGCAGTCGTTGCTCGCGCTCGCGATGTCGCTCGCCCAGATCTACCTGCGGGTGCGAAGGCTCATGGTGCCGCCGGCGGAGACCGCCGCGCCGACGGGCGTGCGCTGAGAAACAACAAGGAGGAACCCGATGTCGAAGTACGCCCTGCCAAGTCTGCCCTACGATGTCGACGCGCTCGAGCCGCATCTCTCGGCCGAGATCGTCGACCTGCACTACAGCAAGCACCACGCCGCCTACGTCAAAGGAGCGAACGATACGCTCGAGAAGCTCGCGGACGCGCGCGAGCATCAGGAGTTCGGGCACCTCGGCCAGCTCGAGAAGAGCCTCGCGTTCCACATCTCGGGGCACGTGCTGCACTCGCTGCTCTGGAAGAACATGTCGCCGAAAGGGGGCGGCACCCCGAACGGCGGCCTCGGGGCAGCGTTCGACCAGCATTTTGGGTCGTTCGACGCGTTCAAGGCGCAGCTGACCTCGGCCGCGGAGACGGTGCAGGGCTCCGGCTGGGGCGCGTTGTCCTGGGAGCCGCTCGGCAAGCGGCTGGTGGTGGAGCAGGTCTTCGACCACCAAGGCAACGTTGGCAACGGCGCGCTGCCCATCCTGGTCATAGACATGTGGGAGCACGCGTACTACCTGCAGTACCAGAACCGCAAGAAGGAGTGGCTCGACAACTTCTGGGAGCTCGTGAACTGGACCGATGTGGCGGAACGCTTCGCCAAAGTCCAACGCACCGACCTAGGCCTCTGACGGAGAACAAAGATGATCACCAACACGCCCGGCATGGATACATCCAAGCGCGTCATCGCGAAGGTCATTAGCGAGCACCGGTCCGATCCCCTCGACGAGGAGAGCGCGCAGTTGCAGAGCGAGCCCGCCAAGGTTCGGTTCCGCGTGCTGCGTCGCTGCGGCTGGTCCGATGACGAGGCGCAAAAGGAAATCTAGGCGGGGTACGACGATGGACGACACCGACTCGCAGCTTTTGCAAACGCTGCTGCTCGCCTTCGACCGGGCCATGCTCGTGAGCCGCTGCGGCGACGGCATGCGAGCGCGGCCGACGACCGTGGCGCACACGCGCGACGCGAAGCGCATTTGGCTTCTCTGCGGCATCATCGGCGACGGGCTCCACGACATCGAGGGAGACCCGAACGTGAGCGTCGTGCTGCAGGACGGCTTCCGGTTCTGCTCGGTCGCCGGCACCGCGCGCGTCGTACGCCACGCCACCGAGGCGGTGCGTCGCGCGGCGAAAGGCGGGCGCGCGCTCCTCACGCTGATCGAAGTGACTCCGCAGTTTGCGGAGTATTGGGACCGATCGGCCGGCAAGGGCGTCAAGTTCGAATCGGCGAAGGCGAGCGAGCGCCGCACGCCCGCCGCCCCGGAGCCCGCGAGCGGCGCGCGCAGCGCGCGTCAGTACGACAACGTCATACCTGTGGAGAGAGCGCGATGGAGAAAATGAGCCTGCCGAGACGGGCCGCGACGCTGCTGCCGCGGCGCCCCGACTACTCGCGATGGACGTACGAGGAGCTCAGACAGTTCGCGCTGCAGCTGCGCGTGCAGGACGCTCGCGCTAAAAGCCGCCGCGAGCTCATGGAGTTGTTCGACGGCGAGTTGTTCGACGGCACGGGGCGCCGCTGATCAGTCGGGTCCGCGCCGGACGAGCTCGGCGTCGGCGACTTCGCGGGGCTCGACGACCCGAGGCTCGGCGAGCTCGGGCTCGAGAAGCGGAGGCGCCGTGGCCGCGCCGTGTCGCAACTCGCGGCCGAAGGTCGCCGTGAAGATGTCGAGGCTCGTGAGGAACAACCCGGCGAGCACGGGGCCGATGATGATACCGGCTGCCCCGAACATCGCGATCCCGCCAAGGGTGCTGAGCAAGACGACGAGATCGGGCATCTTCGCGTCGTTGCCGACGAGCCGCGGTCGGATCAGATTGTCGAGCCCGCTCACGACGATCGCGCACCACGCGGCGAACCAGAAAGCGACGGCGGGTTGACCCTGCAGGTACAGCACGAACGTGGCCGGCACCCACACGAGCGCGGTCCCGACGGCCGGCAGCGTCGACGCCACGGCCATTACGATGCCCCAGAACACCGGGCCGTCGATGCCCGCCGCGGCGAAAGCGAGTCCGCCGAGAGTGCCTTGGAGCGCGCCGATGATCAGGATGCTCTTGAGTGTGGCCCGGGTGATCGCCAGGCCCTTCGCGGCAATCACCCGCTTGTCGTCGGCGTCGAGCGGCGTGTATTCGTCGAGGAACTTGAGCAGGCGCGGCCCCCTCATGAAGAAAAAGAACAGCGCGTAGAGCATCACGAATAGGTTCATCAGGAAGATTACGCTGCTCTGCGTGGCACGGCTCAGGCGGTCGACGACGAACGTGCCCGTTTGGTTCACGACCTCGCCGGCGCGGGCGAGCACTTGATTCCGGTACGGCAGCCATTCCGGCACCACGACGGAGAGGTCGCGCGCATCGTGCTTGCCGTCGACCCACGGGGCGACGACGTCGCTCACATGCACGGCTTCCTTCGTCAGTACGCCCACGAGGATCGTGAGCGGCAGCACCACCACGATCAACGCGAGCAGCGTGGTGGCGAGCGCGGCCAGCCAGTCGCGCCGCACGCGTTTGCGGAGCCGTGCGTAGAGCGGATAGAGGAGCCCACTGAACGCCGCGGCGAGCACGACCGCCTCGAAGAACGGCGCGATCATGCGCGCGAATAGCACCAGGAACACCGCGGCAAGCAGCAAGGCGAACATCCGTCGCGGCCGGTTGTGGTTGCCGAGGTCCGCGGCCAGGTGGGTGGCGGCCATCTTGGGTTACGTGCGCGACGTTCTCATGTCGACGCCGGCTGCAACTCCCGTGCCACGAGTTCCTTCGAGGGACGCGCCGTCCCGCGCGCCTTCACGCCGGCGTCGCCCTGTTGCAGAAGTTGCGCCGCGGCTCCCAGCGTCTGCAATTCGCTCGAGCGCCACGGCGAGGCTTCGCGCGGGCCGCGCACCGGGCACGGAACTTGCTGCTCAAGGCACGGAGACAAGGAGCAGCGCAATGGCGATTTACATACTGACGGCGCTCGCGATCGTCGTGCTGATTTTTCTCGGTGCACTCGTCTTCGTCGACGCGGCGCGACGCGGCAATCGGCAGTTCAAGTGGGCCGGTCGGCAACCGCCGTCCGAGCCGAAGGCCTAGGCGTGGGTGGCTGCTTCGAACAGCGGATCGGCGTTCGGCGGCGGGGCCTTGGGGTCGAAACCGGCGGCCGCCGCGAGCCGCGCCTTGGGCACGTCGAGCACGAAGCACTCGTTCTCGGTGTCCAGCGTCAGCGCCTCGACGGGCACTGCGAAGGACTTCTTGGGCCTGGACAACGACTCGCTGAAGCCGAGCACGACATAGCGAACGCGCGAGATGTCGTCGGCGAGCATCACGTCGTCGATCGCGCCGAGCTTGTTGCCTTGCCGATCGTAGATTTCGTTGTCCTTCAGCTTGCGAACGAACAATAGGATGGCCGGCATGCAAATACTCCCGAGCGTCTTTGCAAGGGGCGGAGCAAGTTCTGTGCCATGGCGCGGCGCGAGCCCCGTGGATCTCGACGCGGAAACCCCCGTACTCGGCGGCTCCGCCGGCACATTCGCCGACGGCGTTCCGCCGATCGACGACATCGGCGCGCCGATCGACGAGCTCGCGTTCGTGCTCGCCACCGACCATCTCACGACGGTCGAGAAGGTTCGAATGCTCGAGCAGTGGAGGTACGACGAGCTCCTGATGCAGAACGGGGCCACCGAAGGATTGGGATGCGAGCGCGCCGACGGCGTGCTCCTCCAGCAGATCAGCCGGGCGCTCCTGCGGCTCGACGGCCGCTGCCACTGAGCGCGGACCGGCCCGAACGCGGCGCCCCGCCTCGCGCGCGGGGGTCGGGGTCGTCGTTTTGCAAAATTTGGGATGGTGTCTCCAATTGGCGACGTCCCCCGCAGACCGGCCGCCCAGGCGGTCCCGGCGCGATCCCCAACGTGAGGCGCAGGCGGGGGCTCTCCAAATACTGGTTGCGTCGGTGCCGGCGCGGCTGCCGCAAACCGCCATCTTGCTGGGGGTTCTGCGCTGGCACGCCGCTTGCAGCATTATCGGCAAATGGATCGCTTTGGGCTCGCCGCTCGGGTTCGCGAGCCCCGTCACGGAAGACGAGACAGGAGGGGAAGCATGCAAAACATAGACGGCACGACCGGCGCGATCATGGCTACGTTGGTGTTGGCTGGAGTCTCTTCTGCCGCGAACATTCGCGACGTCGGCCGGGACGACTACGTGATCCGCGAGCAACCGCGGGTCGTGCCCGAGATCATGGAACTGTTTGCACACGCGGACGGGTTCGGCATGGCCGAGCGCGGTCCGATTCCGAATCACCTGTACGACTAACGAGAGGAGCTTTCCACCCGCAATCGTTTCGAGGAAGCGTCATCGGCCGAGCCCGAGAGCCACCCCCACACCCGACATCCCCCGACTCTCTGATCGGCTGATGACGCTCCTCTATCCACGCACCGCCCTCCTGGGGCAGCGCCGCTTCGGCCTCGCTTGCCGCCAAATCCACGGACTCCCTCGGCTGTCGCTCGACGAGGCCCCAGACGCGCGCTGCCGCGCAAAAAGTTGGAACGACCGCGTCGCTCTAGTAATCTGCGCGCCCCGCCGCGCGGGCGGCGCTCTTGCCGCGACACCGATGCCGTTCGTAAACCAGCGACTGCCGACGCGCGCCGATCTGCTCGCGCTCTTGAGGCTCGCGGCGCCGATCGTGCTGATCCAGGTCGGCACGATGCTCATGGGCGTCGTGGACACCATCATGGTCGGCCGCGTGTCCGCGGCCGCGTTGGCGGCGGCGGCGCTCGGCAACCTGTATTTCTGGATCATCTCCGGGCTCGGCATCGGCGTACTGATGGCGCTCGACCCGATCGTCGCCCAGGCGCTCGGCGCGCGCGACGAGCTCGCCGTCACGCGCGGGGTGCAGAGAGGCCTCGTGCTGTCCGTGCTCTTGACCATCCCGCTGTCGCTCGCGCTCTGGACTGTCGGGCCGGTGCTCGCGGCCGTCCGCGAGCCCGCGGTCGTGGTCCCCGCGGCGGCCGGTTACGTCCATCGCTCGATCCCGGGCCTCTGGCCGATGCTCGCGTTCGTGGCGCTGCGGCAGACGCTGCAGGCGCACCGGCGGACGAGGCCGATCGTCGTGACGATCGTGATCGCGAACCTGCTGAACGCGCTGCTCAATTGCCTGTGGATCTACGGCCACTTGGGCTTCCCGGCGCTCGGCGTGCTCGGCTCCGCCTGGGCGACGACGACGAGCCGCTGGTTCATGGCGGCGCTGCTGCTGGTCCTCGGCTGGCCGGAGCTCGAGCGCTATTTGCGGCGGCTCGCGCCCGGCGTGTTCGATCCGCGCGCGCTCGGCCGAATGCTCGCGATCGGCGCGCCGATCGGCGCGCAGATGGTGGTCGAGAGCGGCGTGTTCGGCACGGTCGCCCTGCTCATGGGCTGGCTCGGCGTCGTCCAGGTCGCCGCGCACCAGGTCGCCATCAACCTCGCGTCGTTGACGTTCATGGTGCCGCTCGGTGTGTCGTCCGCCGCGGCCGTGATCGTGGGGCATGCGGTTGGCCGCGGCGACGCGGTCGCCGTGCACCGCGGGACGCTCGCGGCGCTCGCGGTGGGGGCGGGCTTCATGGCGCTCATGGCCGGGGTCCTGATCGGCTTCCCCGGGCCGCTGGCGCGGCTCTACACGGCCGATCCGGGTGTGCTCGCGCTCACGGTCGTGCTGCTGCCGATTGCGGGCGTGTTTCAGGTCTTCGACGGCCTGCAGGTCGTGTCGCTCGGACTGTTGCGCGGGCTCGGCGACACGCGCGTGCCGGTGATCGCGGGGCTCGCGGGTTTCTGGGGTATCGGCATGCCGGTAAGCCTCGTGCTCGGCTTCGTGCTCGACTTCGGCGCCCCGGGGCTCTGGTGGGGGCTCGTCGTCGGCCTCGTGATGGTGGCCCTGTTCCTGCTGCGGCGCGTGTTCGCGCGCGAGCGCCGCGATCTCGCGCGAATCATCATCGACGAGCAGGCGAACCCGAAGATCGCTCCCGATCCGATCGAGGTGCTCGCGAAATGAGTCTCACGTTGGCCGTTTGCGGTCGTGCGTGGCGGCGGCCGCACCTCGAAGGCTCTTCCCGAGACACGCCGGAAGATCGTCCCTGAGGCTCCGCGCCGCACATCCCTGTGCGGCGAGGGTCTCGGGAAGCCCC
>DASQOL010000211.1:0-4518 GCA_035644475.1 Gammaproteobacteria bacterium
GGCTCGGACGGCGTGCTCTCGGCCGACGCGATGTGCGTCTGGAACTTCACGGCGTCGGCGCCGGCGTTGGCGATGGCGTCCACGAACGCGTGCGCGAGGCCGAGGCTGCCGTCGTGGGTGAGCGCCACCTCGCCGATGATCAGGCAGCGGCCGGAGCGGAGGATAGGTTCAGGGCTCAAGGCTTAGGGCTCAAGGCTTAGGGCTCAAGGCTTACGGCTCACGGGGCTTTGGGCTTTGGGCTCGAGGCTAGCGTGGCTTGAGCCATGAGCCCTGAGCCTTGAGCCAGCGGCGCGAGCCCGCGAAGGTCGAGCGCCGCAAAATGGCCGGCGCCAGCGCGATGGGAGGCGCGCAGCATCACGCCGAGATGCGCGTGGAGCCACTTCGGATCGACGTAGACCGCGGATGTATTGACGCCGAGCATCGGCGCGAGCCATGCCACGCTGCCGCACGTGCCGGCAAACGCCTGCGCGCCCGCGATGATCTGCGTCTGCACGCCGAGGTTGTTGGCGGGCGTCATCCAGGGCCTCGCGCTGACGACGCGTCCAGACGCGCCGAACGAATAGTCGGCGTGCTCGTCGAGCACGAGTCCCGTATCCAGCAGCACGACGCTGGTCCGCTCGGCCAGGCTCTCCACGAACCACGCAAGCGTCCGCCGCACCTCCGGTGTATCGGGCAGCGACTGCGCCGCGTAGAACTTCACCGCGACGTATTCGCGCGGCAGGCGCGCCGGGTCGATCATGCGTGGCGGCGCGATCGGCTCGAACCGCGTGTGCGCGTCGAGAAAGCTCTGGGGCCGCTGGCCGGACCAGAAGAGCGAGAACAGCCGGTACATGAGCGACGGGTGGAGGACCGCCACGCGCTCGCCGATGACGCGCTCGACAGTCTGCACGACCTCGCGATCGAAGGCCGAGACCTCGAGTTGCTTGGTGGCGCCGCGCTCCCTGGCACGGCGCGCGAACTCGGCGGGATCGACGTGATCCCAGATCTCGACGTAGCGATTCGCGATCCCCTCGTACCACGACGCGACGCCGCCGCGCGAGACGGCAACCACGCGCGCGGGATCGAGCCGGAACGCCGTCTTGACCCATCGGAGGAACGGCACCCAGTACAGCGCCTCGAAGCCGACTTCCGACAGCCAGGGCCCGGCGACGATGGTCCGTCCTGCGCTGACGACAGCGTCTATCTCGCGCTCGACCACCCACGCCGCCCGCTGCCACTGCAGTTGTTCGCGCAGCTCGGCCCGATGCCGTAACGCGTCGCGGAGCGGCCGCTTAAACCTTCGTAATAAGTTCATGGTGCGGCGCGCCGAAACCGAGCCGGAGCATGTCGACCGACCTCAGATCGAGCTCGACGAAGCTCCCCTTGCGCAACCCGGAGAACACGCGCTTGGCCACTTCGAGATGATCGAAGCGGAAGCCGGTGATGTGCGAGTAGAACGTGAGCGCGTGCGTGCCCGACAGCGGCGCCACGTAGGAGAAGCCTCCGTAGGTGCCGACGTACGCCTCGGCGGCGGCGATGATGCGTGTCTGCACCTCGAGGTTCGTCGCGGGTGTCATCAGGTGGTCGATCGTGTGGATCCGTCCGCGGTTTCCTTTCGCGATGTCCTCGTGGTCGTCGAACCGCTGGCCGGTGTTCAGCAGCACGACGTCGATGTGGCGCGTCAGCTCCTCGAGATACGACGCGACGAACGCGTGATTCTCCGGCGTGTCGGGCAGCGCCGTGTTGCCGTAGAACTTCGCGGCCACGAAGCGCCCGGGCAGCGCGCTTCGCAGATCGCCCAGTTCGACGGGCGGCAGCGCGCCGAACGACGTGAACGCCTCGATCAGCGTGATGGGGACGCGCTGGAACCAGAAGTGATCGAACAGCCGGTACATCGTCGACGGGTGCAGCAGGCGGACGCCGCTGAGCCCGCGCTTCTCCGTCACCTTCGCGATGATCTCCCGGTCGAAGCTCGAGATCTCGACGTGCTTCAGCCGGCCGCGCTGCTCGACGATGCGCGCGTCGTTGCGCGCGCGGAACTCGTCGGGCGAGTAGAACGACAGGACGTCTTCGTAGTTCGTGGTGATGTCGCGATACCACGAGGCCGCGCCGCCGCGCGAGATGACGACGAGCTGCGACGGATCGAGGTTGCCGTACGCCTTCGCCCATGCGAGGAACGGAATCCAGTAGAGCAGCTCGAAGCCCGCTTCCGAGAGCCACGGCCCGATCAGGATCGGCCTGCCGCTGCGACCGAGCCCGGTGACGAGCTCGCGCGTCTCCTCCGCCTCCGGCAGGTTCCAGCCGGCGAGCTTCTTCGCGGGGTCGCGTTGACGTCCCGGCTTCGGCGTCAGCGCCGAAGGGGGGCCGAGCGGCGCCGCCGTCAGCTCCTTTTCGCCGAGCTGGCTTTGCGCGAACTGTTTCAGCTTCACGAACACGCGACGGCGCCCGTCCTGGAACCACTTGCGCAACTGCAGGCGCACCCGCTTGCGCTGCGGCTGCGTCACGAGCAGCACCTGCAGCGCGCCGACGGCCGGATAGAGCGCGAGCCGCAGCAGCCCTTCGGCGACACCCGCGCCCGTCCGCTGCGGCGCTTGCGACGCGCCGAGCGTCTCGATCGCGTCGGCGAACCGGGGCGTCGCGGCCACCGATGCGCCGAACGGGCGGATGAACCCTTCGACGAAGCGCTGCGCCTTCGCGTCGCCGCCGCCCTCGCCCGCCAGCGAGTCGGCCAGCAGCCGCACGTGCTCGTCGAGCGTCCGCGCGACGCGCAACAGGCCGCCGTTCACGTCGAGCAGGTAGTGGAAGTGGATGGTCCCTTCCTGGTTGTGCTTCGAGATCTCGTCGTCCAGTACGGCATGTACGGGCTTGCCGACGACGGCCGCCTCGAGGAACGCGCTCGTGTTCAGCCCGACGACCGCGGCGCTGTAGTACATCGAATCGAAGTAGTCGTTCTTCGCCTCGTCATCGACCGGGTGCGCGCCCCAGAACGCGATGTTCCTGAAGCCCGAGAGGTCGATCTGCTTCCACTCGTCGGGACGCGCGGGATGCGGGCGGATCAGGATGCCGATGTCCTGCAGCCGTGGATCGCCGCTCGTGCGGATCGCCTCGACCCATCGCTCGACGAACGCCGGCTCGTTCGCGGTCCCACGGAACAGCGACGAACAGAGGTAGAGGACGAACGGACGATCGGCGCGCAGCCCGACGCGCGAGCAGAAGCTCTCGCGGCTGCGCGACGGCGCGCGGCCGAACCACTGGTCGTACGGGTGCGCGCCCGTGACGACGACCCGATCGGGCGAGACGCCGTGCATCCCGACGGCTTCCTGCTTCTGGACGTCGTTCCAGACCAGTACGAGGTCCGGCACGTTGCGGATGACCGCCTTGCTGGAGAGGTGATCCCAGCTTGCGACGGGAAGCGCGGTGCGGACGCCGAGCGCCCTGGCCGCGGCGAGGTGGTCCATCTGCGGCGACCCGAGCTCGATGAGCGGCGTCACGAGCACGACGTCGGGATGCTGGGCGGCGATAGAGCGCTCGAGCTCCGGGCTTGGTGGAACGCCGCGCTCGAGCGCTCGCAGCACGCGTGCGAAGGTGTCGCGGCCGCCCTGGCCGAGACGTTCGGCCAACGCCACGACGCTGCGCGGTGCGCGGTCGCGCGCCCGTGCGCGCAGGTGCGGTGTCTCCGCGTACCGCGGATCGAGATAGCGCAGGTAGTCGATGCCGAGCCGCAGCCGCCGCGCGAACTCCGCCCACGCGCCGGGCGCGCGGCCCGGCGTGGCGCCGAGCGTGATCGTCGGATACTGCTCCGCGAGCCGCTCCACCATGCGCCGGCCGCCCATCGACTCTTCGCGGTCCGCCGACAGGTGCAGCTCGTGGCCGCGGCGCGCGAGCTCCGCGATGCCCGATTCGAACAGCCGCAGGTACGAGTAGTGCCGCGCGAAGAAGAGGATCCTCATCCGGCGACTCCGGCCGCTCCGCGCGCCTGCTCCTCGTCCGCCCGGCGCTTCTTGGACGACACCTCGCGTTCGTCGAGCAGCCAGCGCCGGCCCGCGGGGACACGCTCGAGCGCGCGCAGCGTCGCGAGGCCGATCCTGCCGACGAGCGGCGCGGGCCGGGACGCTTCGGCCGGCCCGGCCGAGGCAAGCGATTCGAGCGCATCGGCCATCACCGAGGTCGCCGCGACGTCCAGGCCACACGGCCGCACGAACGAGCGGACGAACGCCTCCTGGCGCGCCATCACCTCCGCGGGCGGCCCCTCGAGCATCGCCGCGAGCTGCGCCTCGTGCTCCTCCAACGTTCGCGACGTCGTCAGCAGACCGCCTTCGACGAGATAGCGGAAGTGCAGCGTGCCTTCCTGGCTCGCGCTGAATTCCGGCGGGAGGATGGCGAGCACCGGCCGCTGCGCGATGCCGGCCTCGATGAACGCGCTGGTGTTGAGTCCGACGACGGCGGCGCTGTGATGGAGCGAGTCGAAGTAATCGGCGCGCGACTGGTCATCGACCGGGTTTCCGCCCCGGAACGCGACGCCAGGCACCGTCCGCCAAT
>DASQOL010000212.1:0-55621 GCA_035644475.1 Gammaproteobacteria bacterium
GCCCCCGAGGAGCGCGCACGACGCCCGCCGCCGAGCTGGGCTCTGACCGCGCGCCGCCAGGGCGCAACAAGGCCCGGTCGCTTGACCGGACCGCAAAGGGAAGCGGAATGGAGGACGAGCGACGGACTAAGCGCGCAGGACGTCGATCAGGCTCTGCGCCTCACGCCGCTGCCCCGGGTCGCCCTCGTCGAGCACCTCCTCGAGAATGCTGCGCGCGCCCTCCGGGTCGCCCATGTCGATGTACGCCCGTGCGAGGTCGAGCTTCGTGCCAACCTCCGTCATCGTCTGCGGATCGAGCGGGCTCACCTCTTCGGTGCCCGTCGGATCGTCCGAGCCCCTCACGTCGCGCCCGATGTCGAGGTCGACCGGCGTGTCCCCGCCGCCGAACACGTCGCGCGAGAACGAGCGCGGTTGCGCCTGCTCGACCGTGTCGGCGCCATGCAGCGCCGCGGACAGATCGTCGAGATTCAAGTCGAGCCCGTCGTCTCGACGCAGCGACTTTACGAGCGAAGTGTCGCCCGACTCGTCGGCCTCGAGACGATGCTCGAGCACCTCCGTACCGGTGAGAGTGCTGTCGTCGAAGCCCGGCGCGAGCATCGTCGCGTCTTCCTCACTGAGCACCGACGTCTTGCGCTGCGCGAAATCGTCGTCCTCCTCGCCGCCGACGAGCACCTGGGTCACGCCCGTCGCGGACAGGAGGTCATCGTCGCCCTTGAGCCCAAGCTGCTCGCGCGTATCCGCTGACAAGTCGCCCAAGTCCTGCGGCAAGTCCTCGAGATCCTTGACGTCGAGACCGAGGTCGTCGAGGTCGATCTCCGCGGTGCGGTCGCTCACACCCATGTTGATCCCAGGCTGCTCCACCGTCGGGCTGTCCCGGTAGGAGGTTTCCATCGTCGGCGTCTCGATCGTCGGCGCATCCGCGCCGGGGCTTTCGATCGTCGGCGTTTCCACCGTCGGCACGTCGGCCGCCGACAACTTCGTCGTCGGGCTATCCGTCGATGCGCGGCCCCAACCGCGAGCGCGCGACGACTCGATCGTCGGCGACTCCTGCGTGATCGCAAGGCTGTCGGCGGCGAGATCCGGCGTCGTGCGCGACGCCGAGTCGTCCTGGTTCGACTCGTCGAACAGTGCGGCCTCGAGGCCCGCGGCCGTCCGCTCGCCGATGTCGAGCGAATCTTCGAGGCTCTTCCCGGCGGCTGGTTTCGCAGCGGATTGCTTCGCCGCGGGAGCCGCGCGACCCGGCGCCTTGAGCTCGCGTGTACCGGACGACTCGAGGTCCAGGTCGAGACCACCGTCGGACATGCCGAGGTCGAGATCCACCTCGCCGGCCGCCCCGTCGTCAAACGCGAGATCGAGCGGCGAATCGCCAGCCTGCAGGTCGAGATCGACCGCGCCGGCGGCAGCCGTCGCTTCGGCGAACAGGCGCTCGTCCGGGCAGATCTGCTTGCCCATGATGACGACCTTGTCCCAGTCGGCATCGGGCTTCTGACCGGTCTCTTTGCGCAAGCTGTGGGCAGCTTTGGTGAACGCGTCCTTGTTGCCCCAGACGAAGAACACTTCGAGCAGCTTGAGCTTCAAGTCGCGCCGATTGGGCGCGGCGTCGAGCGCCTTTTGCACGAGCTCGGCCGCCTGATCGTAGAGGCCGTACGCCATGTGGAAGTCGGCTTCCGCGACTGGATCCGCCTGGTCGAGATTGATGACGGTTTGGCTCGACAGCGTCTCGTCCGCCGGAGCCGGCGGGGGCGGCGCGGCCCGTTGCGCGCGCGGCGACGGCTTGAGGCGCGTGTCGTCGGATGCCGCTTCGGCCTCGGCACGCCGCGGTCGCGCGGCCTCCTCGACCACGATGCTTTCTTCCGGCGCTTGGCGCCGCAGCCGCGCCGTGGCGCGACGCGCGTCTTCGTCGTCGACCTCGGCTTCGAGCGCTTCCCACCGGCCGGTCACGTCCTCCGGATCGTCACGGCGGCGCCGCACGAACCACAATGCCGCGAGCAGCAGCGCGGCGACGCCGACGCCGATCAACACGAACGGCGAGGTCACCCAACCCAAGATCTGCGTGACCAGCGACGGCCCATTGGCCGCCGGCGTCACGGACGCGGGCGGAGCCGGAGCGGGCGCGGGTTCCGCCGCGGGTTTCGTCTCGTCGGTGAAGACTTGGGCCGGCTCGACGTCGACGCCCGGAGAAGCCTCGGCGGCCGGCGCGGGAGCGGGTGCCTGCTCGCCCGCGGCTGCGGACTGCAGATTGCGCAGTTCCTCGGCCTGAAGCTCGAGCGGCCGTCGATCGGGAGGCGCGCCGCCGTCCGCGACCGCCGCGGGCGATTGCGCGGCAGGCGCGCGCTCCGGCGTCGGCGCGGGCGCGGGCGCGCGAGCCGGTGGAGACGTGCGCGCGGGCTCCGGCGCGGCCGTGCGCACCGGCGCCGTCGGGGTGACGACACTTGGCGGAACGAGCACGAGCCGCGGCGAGCGATTCTGCCACTGGTCCGTCTGCCGCTGCACTTCGGCGTTCGCGGCGGTCACGCTGAGATTCTGCAGGTCGCCCGTCTGCGGCATCCGCAGCACGGCGCCGACGCGCAACACGTTCATGTTGCCGCCGAAAGCCTGCGGATTCGCTTCGAACAACGCGACCATCATCTGGTTCATCGATGCGCCGTCGGGACGGAAGCGCTCCGCAATGGCCCAGAGCGTTTCCGCGCGCTGCACGGGCCCGTAGGTCCCTTGGGGCGAAACCGAGGTCGTGAGCGGCACCTGAGCCGGGCTCGCGCTGGGGGCCGGGACGGGCGCGGGCGCAGTCTGCGGCCGAGTCGCGGGGGGCGGCGCGGGCCGGGTGATGGGAGCCGCGGGCTCGGCGGGCTCTGCGCGACGCGTCTCCGCAGGTTGCACAGGGGTCGGCGCCGCGGGAGCGGGCAAGAGAATCGGCGGATCGAGCAGCACCGTGTACTCGCGCAGCAACCGGCCGCGCGGCCACGTGGCCTCGACGAGCAACGTGACGAAGGGCTCGGCGATCGACTCGCGCGAGCTCACCTGGACGACATGGCGACCGGAGCGATCCGTGGCTACGCGAAACTGCAGCTGGGAGAGGAAACCGGGGCGTTCGATGCCGTAACGAGTGAAAGCGTCGTCACCGGCGAGCGCGACCTTGAGCCCCGCGAGCTCGTCCGGGCTCGCGGACACGAGCACGATCTGCGCCTGAAACGGCTGATTGAGCGCGGACTGCAACTCGATGTCGCCGAGCCCGAGTCCCCATGCCCCGAGGGGAGCGGCCAGTAGCGGCATCACGCCCCAACGTGCCAGTGCTCTCATGCAATCTCCCTAGCTACCTCGGTCGTCCGAATCCGTATTTCCAAGGTGTCGCCCCGGTGAGCACGAAAACCTCGATGACGGACCGAAAGATACCTTACATAACACTGATTTACCAAAATCTCGGGCGTCTTCGCCGTTGATCGCCGCAATCGCCGCGGCTGTTTATCGGACGACCGTTCCGGATCGATCCCCGCGCGTCGCGGTGCGACGCGCGGCGGCCCGCCGAGGTGAAACGCTCACGCGCCGACCCGACGATTCAGCAGCGGAATTTAACAATTTCCAACCCTCGCGGACTGTGATTTTTGTTCGAGTTTTCGACATCCCCCCGACTTCATTCGGGGCCGCAGCACGCCCCGGGAAGCCCGGTCGGCGACCGCTTACCATAATATCCAAGTCGTCGGGGCGCCAGCGAGTGTCGAGAGCGCCGGAGCCGCACTTGCCGGGGACGGTCGCCGCGTCCGAGCGTTGCCGCGGCGCAGCGCAGCGACCGACCTGCCCCATCAGGGCCGCTGTTTCGCCCCGAGCACCGGCATGGCCGAACGGACGTCGGCGTTCTGGGCGCGATGCCGCAAGTAGTGGTCCATCAACGTGAGCGCTAGCATCGCCTCGGCGATCGGCGTCGCTCGCAGCCCCACACACGGGTCGTGCCGGCCGGTCGTGACGATCTCGGTGGACTTGCCCTGCATGTCGACCGTCGTGCCGGGCACTTGGATGCTCGACGTCGGTTTCAACGCGATGCTCACCAGGATGTCCTGACCGCTCGAGATGCCGCCGAGCGTTCCGCCCGAGGAGTTCTTCTTGAAGCCGTCGGGAGTGATCTCGTCGCGATGCTCGCTGCCGCGTTGGCGCACAACTTTGAAGCCGTCGCCGAACTCGACACCCTTCACCGCGTTGATGCTCATGAGACCGTGCGCGATGTCGGCTTCGAGCTTGTCGAACACGGGCTCGCCGAGGCCGACGGGCACCCCCGCCGCGATCAGGTTGATGCGCGCGCCGATCGAGTCGCCGGCCGCGCGAAGCTGGTCCATGTACTCGCCGAGCTCCGGAATCTTCGCGGGCTCTGCGCAGAAGAACGGATTGTCGTCGACGTGCTCGAGGTCGACGGCCGCAAGCTCGAACGGGCCGATCTCCGCGAGGTAGCCGCGAATCGAGACGCCGGCCTGCTCCGCGAGGTACTTGCGCGCGATCGCACCCGCCGCCACGCGCATCACCGTCTCGCGCGCCGACGCGCGGCCGCCGCCCCGGTAGTCGCGGATGCCGTACTTCTGTTGATACGTGTAGTCGGCGTGACCCGGTCTGAAGCTGTCCTTGATCTTCGAATAGTCGCCGCTGCGCTGGTCGACATTCTCGACGAGCAAGCCAATGGCCGTGCCCGTGGTTTGCCCTTCGAACACACCCGACAGGATCCGCACCTGATCCGGTTCCTGCCGCTGCGTCACGTGCCGCGAGCGTCCCGGCCGGCGGCGGTCGAGGTCTCTCTGGATGTCGGCCTCGGCGAGCTTCAGTCCCGGCGGGCAGCCGTCGACGACGCAACCCATGGCGGCGCCGTGGCTTTCGCCGAACGTCGTGACCGTGAACAACAGCCCGAAAGTGTCGCCTGCCATGTTAAGTACCTTGAGCCGGCCGGCGGGCACGAACCCCCGGCACCCGCCCTATATAAATGAATAGCCTGCGAATGATGCCTACCTAGCCGCCGCGAAGGAAAGTCTCGAGCTCGGCAGCCGTGACCGCGAACACACCGTCGCCGCCGCGCTCGAACTCTAGCCAGATCATCGGCAGCCGCGGATGCGCGGCCGCGAACGCCTCGGCCCCGGCGCCGACCTCGACGAGCAACACACCGTCGGGCGTGAGCCGTTCGGGCGCGCCGCGGAGCACGCGCACCGCGGGCTCGAAACCGCTCGCCCCACCCGCGAGCCCGATCGCGGGCTCGTGCCGGTATTCCGCCGGCAACGTCGGCACCTCTGCGGCGGGCACATAGGGCGGGTTCGACATGATAACGCGATATCGCTGCCGCCCGGGCGGAAACAGGTCGGCCCGATGGAGCCGAACGCGCGCCTCGACGGCGTGCAACGCGACGTTCTCGGCCGCCACGGCGAGCGCGTCGGCCGACACGTCCGTCGCGTCGACGCTCACGCCGGGACAGTAGCGCGCCGCAGCGATCGCGAGGCAGCCGCTGCCCGTGCCGATGTCGAGCACGCGGTCGCCGTCGTCGAGCTCGCACCACGGCGCGAAGCCGCGCTCGATGACCTCGGCGAGCGGCGAGCGCGGCACGAGCACCCGCGGATCGACCTTGAAACGCAGTCCCGCGAACCACGCCTCGCCCAAGAGATATGCGAGCGGCTTGCGCTCGGCAACTCTGCGCCCCGCAATCTCGACGGCCGCCGCGATCAGCCCGCGATCCGGCTTCTCGTCCCACGCGCCGTCGCGCCAATTCTGCAGGTGCTTGAGGAGCCAGAACGCTTCGTCGCCGGCGTTGTCGGTGCCGTGACCGAACACGACATCGTGCGCCACGAAGAACTTCGCGAGCGCGGCAACGCACTCGTCGTAGCTCGTGGCGGCGGTCAATCGCCGCTCGAGATCCGCGCGCTCCATGGCGCGCGCATCATACTCGTTGTGCGATAATTCGGCGCGTGTTAGCCGGAATGCTGAGAGTACTCGTCGTCGCGCTCGTGGTGCTCGTGGCGGCGATCCTGTGGCGCCCGTCGGCGGATCGCATGGCGCCGCCGAGCGTGGCCACCATTCTGCCGGCCACGCTCGAGCTGCCGGACGTGCCGTTCGTCGACCAGAACGGCCGCGCGTTCCATCTCGCGTCGGCGCGCGGCAATTTCACTTGGCTGTTCTTCGGCTTCACGAACTGCCCGGACATTTGCCCGTTGACGCTCAAGGTGCTCGCCGATGCGCGTGCCGCGATCGCCGCACGCGCGCCTGCAACGACGCCGAAGGTCGTGTTCGTGAGCGTCGACCCGGCCCGCGACACGCCCGAGCGCATCGCCGAGTACTTGAGCCACTTCGACGCCGCGTTCATCGGCGTGACCGCAACCGACGCGGACCTGGCGCCGCTGCTCAAGACGCTCGGCGTCACCGTCGAGAAGCACGACCACGGCGGCGGCGCGTATACCGTGGTGCACAACCCGACGCTCTACGTGCTCGGCCCGGGCGCCGAGTGGATCGCGCTGTCGCGCGGACCCCAGGATGCCGCAAAGCTCACCGCCGACTACCCGTTGATTCGCGCGCGCTATCGCGCGATACCGCGAACGCCGCCGGGATGACCTCGACGGCCCGGGTGCGGCTGCTGCAACACCTGCTACCGAAGAACCTGCTCTCGGCTATTGTTTATCGTCTTGCGCGCTCCGAACGCGGCTGGATCAAGGCGCCGCTGATCCGAGGGTTCGCGCGCGGTTATGGCATCGACCTCGCCGACGCGGAGCTCGCCGACCTCGCGCGCTACGCGAGCTTCAACGCGTTCTTCACGCGCGCGCTCAAGCCCGGCGCGCGGCCGATCGCCGGTGACGAGGCTACCGTGGTCGCGCCCGCGGACGGCGTCGTCACCGAATTCGGGACGCTCGACGCGGATCGCCTGCTCCAAGCCAAGGGCATGAGCTACTCGCTTGGGGACTTGCTCGGCGAGGACGGCGACGCCGCCCGCGCGCTGCAGGGCGGCAGCTACCTCACCATCTATCTCGCACCGCACAACTATCACCGCGTGCACGTTCCGCTCGCGGGCGCACTAACTCGCGTGCGCTATGTGCCGGGCGAGCGCTTCAGCGTGAGCCGCGCGACGGCTGCCGCGATCGAGCGCCTGTTCTGCCGCAACGAGCGCGCGATCTGCTGGCTCGATACGCACGCCGGGCCGATGGTCGTGGTGCTCGTGGGCGCTCTGAACGTGTCGAGCGTGAGCGTCGTCGGCCGCGGCGAGATCGCGAGCGGCGCGGGACGCGAGTGGCGCGAGGAGCCGCCGAGGCCGCTCGCGCGCGGCGCCGAGCTCGGCCGATTCAACTTGGGATCGACGGTCGTCGTGCTGTTCGGACCGAACGCCGTGCGCTGGGACGGCTCGCTGACACCGGGCGACGCGGCGGTCATGGGCCGCGCGCTGGGCCGCACGACCGCGCCGGCGACCGGCGACGCCCGCAGATGAGCTATTCGCTCGCGGCGACGCCCGCGACGCTGCGCCTGCGCGCGGACGTGCTCGCACGCATCCGCGCGTTCTTCGCGACGCGCGGCGTGCTCGAGGTCGAGACGCCGGCGCTGTCGCCGGCGGGCGTGTCCGATCCCGCCTTGGAAAGCGTCACGGCGCAGGCGCGGAGCCTCGGCGAACGTCCGCTGTATCTGCACACGTCGCCCGAGTACGCGATGAAGCGCCTGCTCGCGAGCGGCAGCGGCGACATCTATCAGCTCGCCCGCGTGTTCCGCGACGACGAGCTCGGCCGCTGGCATCAGCCCGAGTTCACGCTGCTCGAGTGGTATCGCGTGGGCTGGGACGAGGTCGCGCTGATGACCGAGGTCGAGCTGCTGCTGCGCGACGCGCTAGCGGCCGACTCCGCCGGGGAACGGCGCCCGCTCGCGCCCGGCGCCGTGCGAATCACTTACGGCGACGCGTGTGTGCGCGAGCTCGGCCTCGCGCCGACGAGCGCAACACCGAGCCTCGTCGCGGCGATCCGCGACCGGGGCGTCGACGTCCCGGCGGGGCTCAGCCACGACGCGGTGCTCGATCTCGCGTTCAGCACGCTCGTCGTGCCCGGATTCGCGCCCGGCGCGCTCACATTCGTCCACGACTACCCGGCGAGCCAAGCGGCGCTCGCGCGGCTCAAGCCGGGCCCACCGCCCGTCGCGGCGCGGTTCGAGGTGTTCGCGCGCGGCATCGAGCTCGCGAACGGCTTCGCGGAGCTCACCGATGCCGCGGAGCAGCGCCGCCGCTTCGAGCTCGAGCTCGACGCTCGCAGGCGGGCGGGCCGCGTCGCGCCGCCGCTCGACGAGGAGTTACTCGCGGCGCTCGAGCGTCTGCCACCCTGCGCGGGCGTGGCCATCGGAGTGGATCGGCTCGTCGCCCTCGCGGCGAGCGCCGATTCCGTCGCCGCCGCGATGAGCTTCGCGCACGTGCGCGACGCGTGAGCCGCGTGCTCGACCGCCAGGGATGGCGGAAGTGCCGCGATTGCAGGACGCAAATCGCGCCCGCGCTGGTTACTGCTTGACGCGCGACACGTAGGCGCCGGTCCGCGTGTCGACGCGGATGACTTCGCCTTCGTTGATGAAGAGCGGCACGCGCACGACGGCGCCGCTCTCGAGCTTCGCGGGCTTCTGACCACCGGTGGCGGTGTCGCCGCGGACGCCCGGGTCGGTCTCGACGATCTTGAGCTCGACGTGATTCGGCGCGGTCACGTAGAGCGGCACACCGTCCCAAAGCGTGACGATGCAGGTCATCTGCTCCTTGAGCCACATCTGCGCATCGGCCACGGCCGCCTTGCCGGCCGCGAGCTGCTCGAAGGTGTCCGGCTGCATGAAGTAGAAAAAGTCGCCGTCGTTGTACAAGTACTGCATGTCCTGGTCCATGACGTCGGCCGCTTCGGCCGTGTCACCGGACTTGAACGTGCGCTCGACGACGCGGCCGGTCTTCAAATTCCGGATCCTCACGCGGTTGAACGCCTGACCCTTGCCGGGCTTCACGTACTCGTTCTCGAGGATCGCGTACGGATCGCCGTCGAGCAGGATCTTCATCCCGCCGCGAAACTCGTTGGTGCTGTAAACTGCCATGGAAAACGTGTCTACCTGAAACCGAGCGCGGGATAATACTCTTTAGACCCGCCGAAGACACGAGCTCGAAGGAGCCACCATCAGTCACACGGGTCAGGGTCACACGGGTCCGGCAACCCCGGGCCAGGCCGCCGTCTCGCTCGAAGCCGCCCACGAGTCGTGGGGCTGGCAAGCGGCCGTTCGTGACGCCGTCCGCGACCCGGCCGAGCTCGCCGCGCTGCTCGAGCTGCCGTTGGAAGCACTCGGCGGGCGCGGCGGCGCCGGCTTCCCGCTGCTCGTACCGCGCGGGTTCGTCGCACGGATGCGCCAGCGCGACCCCGACGACCCGCTGCTGCGCCAGGTTTGGCCGCGCTTGGAGGAGGATGCGCTCGTCCCGGGCTTCGGCGCGGACCCGGTGCGCGAGCAGGGCCTCGCCGCGGGCGGGCTGATCCGCAAGTATCCAGGCCGCGCGCTGCTGATCGCGAGCGGCGCGTGCCCGGTGCACTGCCGATACTGCTTCAGGCGCTCGTTCCCTTATCAAGACCAGCTCGCCGCGCGCGGCGACTGGGAACCCGCGATCGCCGCGCTCCGCGAGGCGCCCGGGATCAGGGAGGCGATCTTGAGCGGCGGCGACCCGCTGTCGCTGTCGAATCGCCGGCTCGAGGAGCTCGTTGCCAAGCTCGAAGACACGCCGGTCGAGACGCTGCGCATCCACACGCGCTTCCCGGTCGTCGTGCCCGAGCGCGTCGATACCGGCCTCACGCGGCTGCTCGAGCGCACCCGCCTCGCGACGGTCGTCGTCATTCATTGCAATCACGCGAACGAGCTCGACGCGCATGTCGCCGCGGCGCTGCTCACGCTCAAGCGCGCGATCGGCGCATTGCTCAACCAGTCGGTGCTGCTCAAGGGCGTGAACGACGACGCGGCGACGCTCGCCGCGTTGAGCGAGCGGCTGTTCGAGTGCGGGGTGTTGCCGTACTACCTGCATCTGCTCGACCCGGTGGCGGGCGCGGCGCACTTCGACGTGGACGCCGCCGCCGGCCGGCGCCTGCTCGCCGCGTTGCGCGCCCTGCTGCCCGGATACTTGGTGCCGCGGCTGGTCAAAGAAGCACCCGGGGAGTTAAGTAAAACCCCCATTGCGTAGCGCGCGCTGCCGCGAGTGTGACTCGGGTCCCCTTGGCCGAGCACGCGAGTGCTAGACTGAACGGCATCACAAGGAGAAGTGACTCCGCATGGCCCGATCCCAGGCTGCGGTACCGTTGATTGTCCTTAGCGGTCGCGAGGACGACGTCGAGCTCGTGAACCGCTCGCTCAGGGACGGCGGCCACGCGGTCCGCTGTCTGTGGGTCGCCAAGGTCGACGCTCTCGCGGGCGCGCTCGACGATCACGAGCCCGAGCTCCTCTGCTTCTTCCCCGACAGCCTGCCGGCGCCGATCCGCGATATCGCGAAGATCAAGCAGCAGGCCGCGCGGACGATTCCGCTCGTCGTCATAAGCAAGGCGGCCGAGGAAACCGACATCGCCGACGCGCTGCTCGCCGGCGCGGCAGACCTCGTGTCGCTCGGCCAGACCGAGCGCCTGCGGAGCGTCGCAGAGCGCGAGCTGCGCGCGTTCCGGCTCGAGCGCGCGCTCAACGAGACACTGCTCTCCGCGAACCAGTACAAGAACCAGCTCAAGGCCTTCATGGCCGGATCCGTCGACGCGATCGCCCACGTGCAGGAAGGGATCATCGTCGACGCGAACCAGGCGTGGGCCGAGCTCTTCGGCCACGGGCAGGCGGAGTCCGCGCTGGGGCCGCTCATGGACTGCTTCCAGGCAGGAAGCCAAGCGGCGCTCAAGGGCGCGGTCGTCGCGTGCACGAAGGGTCAGTGGAAGTCCGACCACCTCAAGGTCGTGGCGCGGGCGGCGGACGGCTCGCCGCTGCCCCTCGAGATCGCGCTCGCGGCCACGGCGTTCGACGGCGACCCGGCGATCAAGCTGTGCGTACCGCGACGGGCCGCCGCGCCGCTGGCCGAGCCCGAGGCGCTCGTCGACGAGGCGGTCAACAAGGACGCGACCACGGGGTTCTACCACCGGCGCCGCTTCTTGGAGGTGCTCACGGACCGGCTCGACGCCGGGCCGCGCAAAGGCGTGCGGGCGCTCGCCTACCTCCGGCCCGACAAGTTTCGCGAGATCGAGGACCAGATCGGCCCGATCTCGAGCGAAGACGTGCTCGTGCAGATCGCCGAGCAGCTGCGCGCGCTCACCCAACCCGCCGACGTCTGCGGCCGCTTCGGCGGCCAGGTGTTCACGATCTTCGTCGAGCGCGGCACGCTCCGCGACGTCGAAGCATGGGCGCAGAACGCGATCGCGCGGATTGCCGAACGAATCTTTTCCGCCGCGCACAACACGCTGTCGGTGACCTGCACGATCGGGCTAGCGGAGGTTGGGCCGGCGACCGAGCGCATGGAAAGCTTGATCGTGGAAGCGAAGCGCTCCAATCAGAGCGGACGCGAGCGCGGCGGCAACTGCGTCGTCCTCGAGCAGACGTCCGACGAAAGCACGCGCGTGCAGCGCTTCGACGAGATCCAGGTGCAGCAGATCAAGACCGCGCTCATGGAGAATCGCTTCCGGCTCGCGCATCTGCCGATCGCGAACTTGATCGGCGAACAGAAGACGATGTTCGACACCGTGATCCGCATGATCGACGCGCAGGGCGACGAGCTGGCGGCCACCGAATTCATGCCCGCCGCCGCCCGCAACCGGATGCTTCGCGCGATCGACCGGTGGGTCATCGGCGCGACGCTGCAGTTCGTCGCGAGCACCGTCGTCGACTGCGTGTTCGTGAAGCTATCGAGCGAGTCGCTGATCGACAAGACGCTGCTCGACTGGCTCGCGAAGGCGGTGGACAGCAGCGCGGTCGAGCCCGACAAGCTCTGCTTCCAGATCAGCGAAGAAGACGCGACCCAATACCTCTCACAGACGAAGACGCTCGCGGAGAAGCTCGGCGCTCGCGGCCATCGGTTCGCCATCGAGCACTTCGGCATCGGCCGCGACTCGGCGCGTGTGCTCGCGAGCACGCCGATGCACTTCCTGAAGATCGACGGGTCGCTGATGCAGAGTCTCTCCACCGACCAAGGCCTCCAGGAGCGGGTCCGTACGTTCATCGGCACCGCGAGCAAGCGCGGCATTCCGACGATCGCCGAGCGCGTCGAGGACGCGAACACGATGGCGGTCCTGTTCCAGCTCGGCGCGGCCTACATGCAGGGCCACTACGTCCACGAGCCCGAGGTGATCCTCGCCGAAGCCCGCTGAGCGAGCAGCGGCTCCGGCTCGCGGCGCGCGGCGAAGCGTGCGCCGAATCTGTCGAGATACACGAAGATCACGGGCGTGATGTAGAGCGTCAATAGCTGCGACAGCAGCAACCCACCGGCCACGCACACTCCGAGCGGCCGCCGCGAGTCGGCCCCCATGCCCGCGCCGAACACGATCGGCAGCGTGCCCACGAGCGCGGCCATCGTCGTCATCATGATCGGCCGGAACCGGACGACCGCGGCCTCGTACACCGCCCGCTCGGCGCTGACGGTCTCGGCGCGCAGCTTCTGCAGCGCGAAGTCGACCATCATGATCGCGTTCTTCTTGACGATCCCGATCAGCATCACCATGCCGACGAACGCGTAGAGCGTGACCGGCATCCCGGCGAGCTTGAGCGTGATCAGGGCGCCGAGCGCCGCCGACGGCAGCCCGGACAAGATCGTGAGCGGGTGGATGAAGCTCTCGTACAGGATCCCGAGCACGATGTAGACCACCACGATCGCGATCGCGAGCAACACGCCCATATTCGCCGTCGTCTCCTGGAACGCACCCGCGGTGCCTTGAAAGGTGCCGGTAATCGTCGCCGGCACGACGACCTCACGGCTCGCCTGCTCGATGCCGCGGACGGCGTCGGAGAGCGCGTAGCCTTCGGCGAGGTCGAACGAGATCGTGATCGCCGGCAGCGAGCCCGAATGATTGACGCTCTGCGGAATCGTGCCGCTCCTCGCATTGATCACGGTGGCGAGCGGCACGAGCTTGCCCGAGGTCGACGTGAGATACAGGGTCTTCAGCGAATCCTGGTTGCGCTGCAACTCGGGCAGCAGCTCGAGGATCACCTGATACTGATCGTTCGACGCGTAGATCTGCGAGACCTGCTGACCGCCGAACGCGTAACCCATCGCCGCCTCGATGAGCTGCGGCGCGACGCCGAGCGCGGCCGCGCGCTCGCGGTCGATCTCGACCTCGACCGAAGGCGCGGCGCGGTCGAAATCGCTGTTGACGCCGACGAACCCCGGCGTCGTCTGCAGCTTGTCTTCGAGCTGCACCGAGACGCGCTGCAGCTCGTCGAGATCGATGCCCTGCAACGTGTACTGATAGCTCGACCGCGCGCTCCGGCCGCCGATGCGCAGCGCGGGCGGATTGGTGACGAACACGTTCACGCCCGTCATGTTGCCGAGCTTGCGGCGCAGCTCGCGCGCGACCTCTTCGGCCGTTAACGGTCGCTCGTGGAGCGGCTTCAACATCGCGCGGACGCTCGCGGCGCTCGAGCCGGCGCCGCTCGAGCTCACTTGCAGCATCGCGCCGAGCGCGTTCGGATCCTTGTTGACGACGTCGGCCACTTGCTGGCCGTACTCCACCATGTGCTCGTACGAGGTGCCGTTCGCCGCCTGCACCGAGATCTGCAGGATGCCGGTGTCGTCGCTCGGGAGAAAGTCCTGAGGGCTCACGAGGAACAGCCCCACTGTCGCGACGACGCTCGCAACGAAGACCCACGCAATGGTCGGCTTGTGGCGGAGACTCCACTGGAGGCTCAGTTCGTAGCCCCGCTGGAGCCAGACGAACGCACTCTCGCTCGCCCGCTCGAAGCGGCCCGGCTTGCGGTGGCGTTCGTCGCGCAGGAAACGCGCACCGAGCATGGGCGTGAGCGTCACCGACACAACGCCCGACACCAGCACGGCGATCACGATCGTCACGGCGAACTCGTGCAGCAGCCGCCCGACGATGCCGCTCATGAACACGATCGGGATGAAGACCGCGGCGAGCGACACGGTCATCGACAGGATCGTGAAGCCGATCTCCTTCGAGCCCAGCACCGCGGCCTCATAGGGCTTCTCGCCGAGCTCCATGTGCCGAACGATGTTCTCGAGCATCACGATCGCGTCGTCCACCACGAAGCCGACCGACAACGTGAGCGCCATCAACGACAGGTTGTCCAGGCTGTAGCCGAAGGCGGCCATGCCGGCGAACGTGCCGACCACCGCGATCGGCAACGCGAGCGACGGGATGATCGTCGCCGACGCGCGCCGTAGGAACAGAAATATCACGCCGACGACGAGCACCCCGGCGATCAAGAGCGCCTGCTCCACGTCGTCGATCGACGCTCGAATCGACTGGCTGCGGTCGAAGCGGACGGAGAGATCCACGCCGGCCGGCAGCGACGCCTCGAACTGCGGCAGCACGTTCTTGATCTCGTCGATGACGTCGATCGTGTTCGCGCCGGGCTGCCGGCTGATCGCGACCGTGATCGCGGGCTCGCCGCGGTACCAGTTGCCCTCGCGCACGCTGTCGATGCTGTCGACGACGCGCGCCACGTCCTCGAGACGCACGGGCGCGCCGTCGCGGTACGCCACGATCTGGCGGCGGAACGCGGCCGCGTCGTGCAGCTGCCCCTCCGTGTGGATGATCTTCGCGTCGAGCCCGTTGAGCGCGCCCGTGGCCTGATTCGTGTTCGACTCCTGGATGGCGGCCGCGAGCTGGTCGATGCCGATGCCGCGCGCGGCGAGCGCGGCCGGGTCCGCTTGGATTCGCACGGCGTAGTGCGCGGCGCCGGCCACCTGCACTTGCGCCACGCCCTCCAGCGTCGACAACTGGCGCGCGAGCAGTGTTTCGGCGTAGCGGTCCACCGTCGTCATCGGCAGAGTCTTCGACGACAACGCGAGGAACAGGATCGGCGAGTCGGCCGGATTCTGCTTGCGGAACGTCGGCGGGCTCGGCATCGAGCGCGGCAGCTGGCGCTGCGCCGAGGAGATCGCCGCCTGCACGTCCTGCGCCGCCGCGTCGATGTTGCGGTCGAGCCGGAACTGCAGCGTGATGTTGGTGAAGCCCTGCCCGCTCGACGACGTCATCGAGTCGATGCCGGGCACCGTCGAGAACACGTTCTCGAGCGGCGCCGCGACGGCCGAAGCCATCGTCTCGGGATCGGCGCCGGGCAGGCTCGCCGACACGCCGATCGTCGGGAAGTCCACGTTCGGCAGCTCGTTCACCGGCAGCGTGAAATAGCCGACGGCGCCGAAGATCACGGCCGCCGCCATGACGAGCGTGGTCATCACGGGGTAATCGATGAAGCGGCGCGAGACGTTCATCGTTGGTCCTCAGGCGCCGCGGTCGTTCCCCGCCGCCGCGCCGGCGCCGGACGTCGCGCTCTGCGTGGGCCGTGCCTCGTCGTACGAGACGGCCGCGCCCGGCACGACCCGCAGCTGGCCCTCGACGATCACGATCTCGCCGGGCCGCACGTCGCCGTCGATCGCGGCATCGGTGCCGTCGTCGAACAGCACGCGGACGCTGCGCTGCTCCGCGCGCCGGTCGGCCGTGACCACGTACGCAAACTGCCCGTCGGGCCCGTCGTTCACGGCCGCGCGCGGCACCACCGTGGCGAGCGGCAGGCGGTCGAGCCCGACCGCGACGTCGAGCAGCTGGCCGGGCACGAGCGACTCGTCCGCGTTCGCGAAGGTCGCGCGGAGCTCGATCGTGCCGGTCTCGTCGTCCACGCGGTTGCTCACGAAATCGACGGTGGCGACGTTGCCGGCGGGGCCGTCGCTGCCGGCGCCGCGCGGCTCGACCGTGGCGACCAGGCCGCCCGAGCCCGCGCGCGCCTGGATCCGCGGCAGATCGGACTGCGGCAGCGCGAACGACACCTTGATCGGCCGGATCTGGGTGATCGTCACGAGCGGCGCCGTGCTGTTCGCCGTGACGAGATTACCGGGCTGCACGAGGATGGCGCCGGTCTTGCCTTCGACCGGCGAGCGGATGCGCGTGTAGTCCAGGTTCAGCTGCGCGAGATCGACCGAGGCCTGGTCGGCTTGGACGGCGGCCTTTGCGCTGCCGGTCGCCGCGACGGCCGCGTCGAGCTGCTCGGCGGACGTCAGGTGCTCGTCGAAGACCGACCGGGTGCGCTTCTCGTTGCTGACGGCGTTGGTAAGCTGCGCCTGGTCCTTCGCGAGGTCGGCGCGCGCCTGCGCGAGCGCGGCCTGGTACGGCCGCGGGTCGATCTGGAACAGGAGATCGCCGGCCTTCACGAGCTGCCCTTCGCGGAAATCGGCGGCGTCGATCACGCCCGCGACCCGCGCGGTGATCTGCACCGTGGTGTTCGCGAGCACGGTGCCGATCGTGCGCTCGACGACGGCGACGTCGCGGCGGGCGGCGGTCGCCACCCGGACGGGCGCGGCGGCAGCCTGCCGCACGGCGGGCGGCACCGGGCGGCCCTGCTCGTGGGTAACGTACGCGAACGCCGTCAGCGCCACCGCGAGCGCGGCGCCGCCGAGCCACCAGCGGCCCGCACGGGAACGCGCCACGGGGACCGCGGCAGGCGGCAGGACCTTAGTATTCGGATTTTCCACGTGCTCCCTAGACGTTCGATGCGAAGGTCTAGGGGTATAGGCAGCGCGGGCGGCCGATCTCTCCGCCCGCGAGTCTCAAGTTTGCGAAAGACCGCCGTCTATTCGGCGGCGAGCCGGTCGATCGTGCGCCAGCCTCGCGGTAGCGCCATGCCGCGGTGGCCACGCGCGCCCCCGTAGTGGTCGAGGTCGGCGGGCTTGATCGTCATGTGCCGTTCGCCCGAATCGAGCCGCAGGCTCTGGTCGGGCGCGAGCACGCAGACCGCGCTGAGCACGATCCCGTCCTTCTTCGGCACCGCGAGGATCTTGTTGCCCTTGCCGCGCGGCAGCTCCGGCAGCTCGGCGACCGGGAACACCAGGAGTCGCCCGTCGCTCGACACCGCCGCGAGCTTCTTGCCGTTGGCCCCGACCGGCGACGCGGGAACCACCGTGCCGCCTTCGGGCACACGCAGCGCCGTCTTGCCGGCCTTCTTGTTCGAGTGGAGCTCCTCGAGCTTGACGACGAAGCCGTAGCCCGCCGACGACGCGACGACCCACTTGTCTTCGGGCGCGCCGACCAGCACCGCGCGGAAGCTCGAGCCGTCGGGCGGATTGAAGTAGCCCGACAGCGGCTCACCCTGGCCGCGCGCCGAGGGCAGCGTGTGCGCGCCGACGCTGTAGACCCGTCCCGTGCTGTCGATGAACACCGCGAGCTGGGTGCTGCGGCCGCGCGCGGCCGCGAGGAACTGGTCGCCGGCCTTGTACGAGAGCCCGGCCACGTCGATCTCGTGGCCCTTGGCCGCGCGCGCCCAGCCGCGCTCGGACAGCACGACCGTCACCGGCTCGTCGGCCACGAGCTCCGACTCCGCGATCGCTTGGGCCGCCTCGCGCTCGACGATGCCGGTGCGGCGCGCGTCGCCGTGCTTCTCGGCGAGCGCCTCGATCTCGGTCTTGATGAGCTTCACGAGCTTCGCCTTCGACTTGAGCGTGGCCTCGAGATCGGCCTGCTCCTCGGCGAGCCCCTTCTGCTCGGTACGGATCTTCATCTCCTCGAGCTTGGCCAGGTGCCGCAGCTTGAGCTCGAGGATCGCCTCGGCTTGCGTGTCGGACAGCTTGAAGCGCTTCATGAGGACCGGCTTCGGCTCGTCCTCGGTGCGGATGATCTTGATGACCGCGTCGATGTTGAGGTACGCGATCAGCAAGCCGTCCAGGATGTGCAGCCGCTGCGTGACGCGCTCGAGCCGGTGCTGGAGCCGCCGTTTGACGGTCTTCGTGCGGAACTCGAGCCACTGCTCGAGCAGCGGCTTGAGCCCGAACACCGCCGGCCGGCCGTCGAGGCCGATCACGTTGACGTTCACGCGGATCGTGCGCTCGAGGTCGGTGGTCGCGAAGAGGTGATTCATCAGCGCGTCGAGGTCCACCTTGCTCTTCGCGACGAGCACGAGCCGCGTGGGGTTCTCGTGGTCCGACTCGTCACGCAGGTCCTCCATCAGCGGCAGCTTCTTCGCGGTCATCTGCGCCGCGATCTGCTCGAGCACCTTGGCGCCCGACGTCTGGAACGGCAGCTCGTTGATGACGATCTCGCCGTCCTCGATCGTGTAGCGCGCGCGCAGCTTGAGCGTGCCGCCGCCGGTCTTGTAGATCTGCACGAGCTCGTCGCGGCTCGACACGAGCTCGCCGCCGGTCGGGAAATCCGGACCCTTGATGTGCTTCATGAGCTGCGCGAGCGTGACGTCGGGCTCGTCGAGCAGCCGGAGTAGCGCGGCGGCGACCTCGCGCAGATTGTGCGGCGGCACGTCGGTGGACATGCCGACGGCGATGCCGCTCGTGCCGTTGAGGAGCAGGTTCGGCAGCTGCGCGGGCAGCAGTGTGGGCTCGGAGAGCGTGCCGTCGAAGTTGAGCTGCCAGTCCACCGTGCCCTGCTCGAGCTCGTCGAGCAGCACCTGCGCGTAGCGCGTGAGCTTGGCCTCCGTGTAGCGCATCGCGGCGAACGACTTCGGGTCGTCCTGCGAGCCCCAGTTGCCCTGGCCGTCGACGATCGGATAGCGATAGCTGAACGGCTGCGCCATGTGGACCATGGCTTCGTAGCACGCACTGTCGCCGTGTGGATGGAACTTGCCGATCACGTCGCCGACGGTGCGCGCGGACTTCTTCGGCTTCGACACGGCGGAGAGACCCAAGTCGCTCATCGCGTAGATGATGCGGCGCTGCACGGGCTTGAGCCCGTCGCCGAGGTGCGGCAGCGCGCGATCCAAGATCACGTACATCGAGTAGTCGAGGTACGCCTTCTCGGTGAACACGGCGAGCGGCACGCGCTCGATGCCGTCGAAGTTGAGCTCCTGGTCCTTCATTTGAACCTCACGAAATTGACGCCTCGCAACCTGCCTGGCGCGAGAGTGTCGAGCACCTGCTGCAGCGCGTCACGCACATCCGACTCCCTTCCCGACCTCATCGTCGGCGGTGCGGCGATTTGAAGAGGCTTGCTCGCTCAACTCACGGCGGCAATTTTGACTTCCATCTTTTGGTGGCCGGCGTCCATGGATTCCCGAAAAACGGAAAATATCTTCGTTCTGCTGTTGCTGCCCGTACACGTGTACCAACTCTCCCATAGGCCTTCCGGTGTATGCCCTCCGGTGGCCTCAACTACCTTCACCGCGAACGAAGATTTTTTCGGATCTTTGTCCGGACGGTCGGCGCGCCCATTGGGCTCCGTGATCACGATATGGCCGGGGGAGGAGGCGCTGGGGTCGCCGCCGTTGATGACCATACCGTCTTTGCCAACCTCCATCATGACGTACATCTTTTTGGTATCGAGCGATTCCCAACGGTCCAGCAAATGACGCTGGTAGTGATCATGAAAGCCGCTGCGGATCGGAGAATCCGGCCCAAGGTCGTGATTGCCGAGGCCGAGATTTGTCCAGGGATTCCCGTTCTTGGCGTGCCATAGGTAGTTTCCTACAAAGCCATTGCAGTCGAGCCCCAGGGCGGAGTCCGCATAGGCCTGAACATTGGTCGCGAGACCCCAGGCGTTCGCTAGTTGAAGCACTACCTGGCAAGCTTCCGGTGAGCCTTTTCCCGCAAACGCGTACCGCGCCAGCAAGCTCCAGTCCGTGACATGCGTATTCATTCGGGAGCCTAACTCGAACTCCAAGCGGCGCACGCCCAGAGGCCGCACGTCGCGGTAGCCTCCCAAGCCACTCAGGTGCAGATCGGACACACCCGTCGACAACGAGCCCGTAAGCAGCAGGTCCCGCTGACGCTTTTTCAGTGCGTCTTCGTGCTGGGTCACTCGCGGATCCACACGCGCAATCCCGTTAGGTGTATCGATGCGCAGGGGAGTGTCAATGCCGTGCTTGGCCAGCGCCTGCAGGAAATCGGTTCGCGCCCCGGCATTTACACGCGCTCTGAGCTGCACTTTTGCACCCGCCAGGCGGTACTTGTTTATCGTGACAGGAACAGTCCTGCCATCCGCCAATGGCACGTCGATATTCTCGTAACGCTTTTTGTATTCGCTAGGAGTTGGCACCGTTAGCTCTCCGCGTGCCCCGCTGAAAGAACAGTAAGCGAAGGGCTACCGCACTGTTTGCCGGATCGGGCCAGAGTGTACGTCCAGACTGATCGGCTCCCCAGTCTAGTCCGCATTCGAATTTCCCTCCTGAGGCCCGATCACCGCTATCCCGCTCGGTCACCTCACACGTCGGCTAGGTTGCCTTTCTCTTGCAGCCAGTCGCGACGGTCGGAGGCGCGCTTCTTGGCGAGCAGCTTGTCGAGCATGTCGACGGCGTCGTCGGCGGTCTTGCCGTCGATCGTGAGCTGCACGAGCCGGCGCGTCTCCTTCGCCATCGTGGTCTCGCGGAGCTGCGACGGGTTCATCTCGCCCAGGCCCTTGAAGCGCGTGACCGTGACCTTGCCCGTCTTCCGCTCCGCCTCGATGCGGTCGAGGATCAGCGTGCGCTCGGCCTCGTCGAGCGCGTAGTGGACCTCCTTGCCCACATCGATCCGGAACAGCGGCGGCATCGCGACGCACACGTGGCCCGCCTCGACGAGCGGCCGGAAGTGCTTCAAGAACAGCGCGCAGAGCAGGGTCGCGATGTGTTGGCCGTCCGAGTCCGCGTCCGCGAGGATGCAAACCTTGTGGTAGCGGAGGCCCTCCAGGTCCGACGAGCCCGGGTCCACGCCGAGCGCGATGGCGATGTTGTGCACCTCTTGCGAAGCGAGCAGCTCGGCCGGGTCCACTTCCCAGGTGTTCAGGATCTTGCCGCGCAGCGGCATCACCGCCTGCGTCTCGCGGTCGCGCGCCTGCTTCGCCGAGCCGCCGGCCGAGTCGCCCTCGACCAGGAACAGCTCGGCGATCGACGGCTCCTGGCTCGTGCAGTCGGCGAGCTTGCCGGGCAACGCGGGACCGGCGACCACGCGCTTGCGCACGATCTGCTTCGCGGTCTTGAGCCGCCGCTGCGCATTCTCGATCGCGAACGCCGCGATCTGATCGCCGGTCTCGGGATGCTGGTTGAGCCACAGCGCGAAGTGGTCCTTGAGGATACCGTGCACGAAGCTCGCGCACTCGCGCGACGAGAGCCGCTCCTTGGTCTGCCCCGAGAACTGCGGCTCGTGAATCTTCACCGACAGCACGAAGCTCACGCCTTCCCAGACGTCTTCCGGCGCGAGCTTCAAGCCGCGCGGCAGCAGACTGCGGAACTCGCAGAACTCGCGCAGCGCGTCGGCGAGGCCAGAGCGCAAGCCGTTGACATGGGTGCCGCCTTGGGGCGTTGGGATCAAGTTCACGTAGCTCTCGAGCACCGCCTCGACCGAGTCGCGGCGCCAGATCACGGCCCAGTCGACCGCCTCCTTCTTGCCTTCGATCCGCCCAGCGAACGGCTCCTCCGGCAGAAAGTCGCCCGCGCCGATCGATTCCTTGAGGTATTGCTCGAGCCCGCCGGTGTAAACCCAGCGCTCGCTCTCCTTCGGCTTCTCCACCTCGAGCGTGACCTCGAGGCCGGGGCAGAGCACCGCTTTCGCGCGCAGCACGTGCTTGAGCCGCGACAGCGAGAACTGCGGGCTGTCGAAGTACTTCGGGTTCGGCCAGAAGCGGACGGTGGTGCCGGTGTTGTTCTTGCCGACCTTGCCGACGACGTCGAGCTTGCCGCGGCGCTCGCCGTCGACGAAGCTCATGTTGTATTCCTTGCCGTCGCGCCGGATCCAGACCTCGAGGTTCTTCGACAGCGCGTTCACCACCGACACGCCGACGCCGTGCAGGCCGCCCGAGAACTGGTAGTTCTTGTCCGAGAACTTGCCGCCCGCGTGCAGCCGCGTGAGGATCAGCTCGACGCCGGTGATCTTCTCCTCGGGGTGGATGTCGACGGGCATGCCGCGGCCGTCGTCGGCCACTTGCAGCGAGCCGTCGGCGAACAGCACGACGTCGATCTTCTTCGCGTGACCCGCGATCGCCTCGTCCACGCTGTTGTCGACCACCTCGTGCGCGAGGTGGTTCGGGCGCGTCGTGTCGGTATACATACCGGGACGACGACGCACGGGCTCGAGGCCGCTCAGGACCTCGATGTCGGCTGCGCGATAATCAGTGCTCATTGTTGCCTTCGCGCTCGAGCGGCCGCATTGCTCGAGCTCCCCGCGAAGCTCGGCCGGATTGTAGCGCGTTCGCGCGCGAACGCGAGTGTCGATACTTGGCGACGGAGCGACTAATCGAGATCCGCGGCGAGCGCTTCGCGCACCGCGCCCGAGACGGCTGCCTCGTGCGCATACTGCGGATGGTCGACGCCGAACGCGAGCGGCGCGCCCGCCTTCAGCGCCGCGCACATCGCGTCATCGAGCTCGAATCTCAGGAAGTGGACGGCCGAGGTCTTGTCGTCATTGCTGCGCGGCAGATCCTCGTCCGCGCGCGCGGCGACGCGCCCGATCGGCCCCATCTCGAAATAGACGGCGTGCTCGATGCCCGCGAGCCGCCGGAGCGCGACTCCCCGCTCCGTCGCATCCGGATACTCGAGCATCATCGTGGCCTTCAAGTTGCGGCCGTCCGGGATCAGCGGGTTGTAGGTCTCGAGCTCCTCCGCGATCGCCTCCGACTCGAAGATCCGCTCCGCCCGCAGCATCTCCTGGATCTGATACTGCATCGTGAGCCGGTCCTCGAAGTAGAGGGTGACGTTCGGACCAATAGCCACCTGGCGGCAGCGCTTGTGCGCGAGCACCTCGGCGCGGAAGTCCGCGCGCCGCTTGTGATACTGCTCGAGCGACATCAAGTCGCCGACCGTGAGCTTGTTCATAGCGCGCATCTCCGTGGCGCCGGCCCGTGCTTGGGCTCAGATCCCATAGGCTTGCCGCAGCAGCTGGATCGGGTGCGTCGGAGTCGCGTTCTCGGCCACCGACGCGATCTGCGTCGCCGCCATCGGGCAGTCGCTCGTGAAGTGCTGCGCCTCGGCGCCGTCGACCTGACGCGCGACCGGCCGCGCGATCTTGCGCGCGACGGCGAAGTGCTCCTTCTTCACGGCGTAGCTGCCGTCGTGGCCCGAGCAGCGCTCGATCGGCGCGACCTTCGTGTCGGGCACGAGCTCGAGCACGTCGCGAGTCTTCAGCCCGATGTTCTGCACGCGCTGGTGGCAGGGCACCTGGTAGCTGATCGCCCCGAGCGTGGCCTTGAAGTCGGTGCGCAGCTTGCCGTCGCGATGGCGGATCATGAGGTACTCGAACGGGTCGAAGAACGCCTCGGCGACGCGCTTCACGCGCTCGTCGTCCGGATAGAGCAGCGGCAGCTCCTGCTTGAACATCAGCACGCAGGACGGGATCACCGCGGTCAGGTCCCAGCCGTCGCGCGCGTAGGCGTCGAGCTCGGGGATGTTCACCTCCATGAGCTTCGCGATGGACTCGAGGTCGCCGAGCTCGAGCTTGGGCATGCCGCAGCAGCGCTCGCGCGCGGCCAGCGCAGTGCCGACGCCGTTGTGCTCGAGCACCGCGACGAGATCCTCCACGAGGCCCGGCGTGTTGCGGTTGCCGTAGCAGGTCGCGAACACGACCACGCGGCCGTGCGTCGCGCCGGCCGGGCTCGGCTCCGCCGCCTTGCCCACGCGGTCAGCGAGCCGTTTGCGCGCGCTGCGGGAGTGGTACGTGGGCAGCGGGGCGTCGCGGTGCACGCCCAGCGTGCTCTCGAGAATCCGGCGGCCGAGCTTCGAGGAGTTGAACGCGTTGACCGCCTCGGCGACCACGGGGATGCCCGCCAGGCTTCCCACGAGGTCGGTCGACGTGAGGATCTTGTCGCGCGGCTTGGCTTTGCCGTCCTTAAACGCCTTGACCTTCGCGCGCAGCATCAGGTGCGGGAAGTCGACGTTCCACTCGTGCGGCGGCACGTACGGGCACTTGGTCATGTAGCACATGTCGCAGAGGTAACAGTGCTCGACCACGTCCCAGTACGCGGTGCGCGGGACTTCCTGAACCTCGCCGCTCGCCGTCGCGTCGACGGCATCGAATAGCGTGGGGAACGAGTTGCAGAGGTTGAAGCAGCGGCGGCAACCGTGACAGATGTCGAAGACGCGCGTGAGCTCGGCGTCGAGCGCCCCGGCGTCGGAGAACTCCGGCGAGCGCCAATCGATAGCGTGGCGCGTCGGCGCTTCGAGGCTGCCTTCGCGACGCGGGCCTTTATGTTCGGTCATCTCGATAGCGGCCGCGCCGCCCGCCCGGACCTCACGGTCCGGGCGGCGGGTCGCAATGGATGAGAGCGCTCGTAATCGAGCCGTTACTCGAGGGTATCGAGTGCCTTCTGGAAACGATTGGCGTGCGAGCGCTCGGCCTTCGCCAGCGTCTCGAACCAGTCGGCAATCTCCTCGAAACCTTCGCCGCGCGCGGACTTGGCCATGCCCGGGTACATGTCGGTGTACTCGTGCGTCTCGCCGGCGATCGCGGCCTTCAAGTTGTTGCCCGTGGGGCCGATCGGCAGACCCGTCGCGGGATCGCCCACAGCCTCGAGATATTCGAGATGCCCGTGCGCGTGCCCGGTTTCGCCCTCGGCCGTCGAACGGAACACCGCGGCGACGTCGTTGTACCCCTCAACGTCCGCCTTTGCGGCAAAGTAGAGGTAACGGCGATTCGCCTGGGACTCGCCGGCAAAGGCGTCCTTCAAGTTTTGTTCGGTTTTGCTGCCCTTGAGCTTCATGACGTCCTCCGAGATGAGACAAAAACTCCGCCCGCAACCGGCATCTGCGTTGGTCCGCGCCGATTCTTAGACTTGGTCTAACGACGGAGTAAAGCTAACCCCCGGCCGCGAACTCTGTCAATCGCGGCGTTTGACCGTCATGCCGACGCTCAAGTACCGTGCGGCCTTTCCGCGAGAGGGTCCTGACCCGAATGAGCGCGACCGAAAACAAAGGACTCGTCGGCCTCGAGAAGTCGCTCGAGGAGCTCGAGGCGTTGGTCGCGCGGCTCGAAGGCGGCGATCTGCCGCTCGAGCAGGCGCTCAAGGAGTTCGAGCGCGGCGTGCGGCTCACGCGGCAGTGCCAAGCCGCGCTGCAGGAAGCGGAGCAGAAGGTCGAGATCCTCCTGAAGAAGACCGAGGCGGCGGAGTCGCAGCCGTTCGAGCCTGGGTCTGCAGGGTCTGACCCCGAAGGGGTCTGACCCTAATTTCTCGCGCGAATTAGGGTCAGACCCCAAGGGGGTCAGACCCTTCTCAGACTTGACCCGCGACTCAGGATTGGGCGTTGGCGGCGACGCCTTGGAGGCGCTCGATGAGCGAGCGCAAGAACACCTTGTTGAAGCGTAGCTGGCACGAGGACGACGATTGCTCGAGCAGCGTCGAGCTCACGCGTACCAGTGTGACCGGAGTCGTCGCACTGATGGTCGCCGTACGACGCGCCCCCCGCACGTAGCTCGTCTCGCCGAAACAGTCGCCGTCGGACAGCACGCCGATCTGGCGGCGACCCGACTGCACGCTCACGGCGCCATTCACGATGATGTAGAACCGGTCGTCGAGCTCGCCCTCGCGGATGATCTCGTCGCCCTGGTTGTACGAGCACCACTCACTCGCGCGCAGCACTTCCCAGATCTCCGCGTGCGAGAAGTCGTGGAAGAAGCGCAGCTTGCGCAGCTGGTCGAACCGCTCCTGCTTGTCGACCCGGTCATCCTTGGTCCGCAGCGTCTGATAGAACCGCGTGAGCGCGCCCGCGAGCTCGACGCCGTTCGCAAATCGCTTGTCGGTCTCCTTGCGAAGCGCGGTCATCACGACCACTTCGAGCTCCTCGGGGATACCGTCGCGCAGCGAGTGGATGGGCTGCGGCGACGCGTAAACGATTTGGTGCAGCAGCTTGGAGAGGCTATTCGCACGGAACGGCCGGTAGCCCGTGAGCAGCTCGTACATCACGGCCCCGAGCGAGTAGATGTCGGAGCGCGGAGTGATCTCCGCCGACTGCACCTGCTCCGGCGACATGTAGCTCGGGCTGCCCGCGATGCCCTCGATCCGCGAGACGTCGGAGTCCTTGATGATGGCGATCCCGAAATCGATGACGCGGACGTCGTTGTCGAGCGTGAGCATGATGTTGCTCGGCTTTACGTCGCGATGAATCACGCCGCGGCCGTGCGCGTAGTGCAATCCCTTCGCGCACTTGAAGACGATCTCGACGACATCGTCGATGCGCAGCAGGTTGTCCGGCCGGCAATACGCGGCGAGCGTGCGCGCGCCGTGCACGTGCTCGGTGACCACGTAGTAGCTGCCGTTCTCCTCGCCCGCGTCGTAGATCGGCAGGATGTTCGGGTGTTGGAGGCGCCCCATCATCTGCGCCTCGTTGAAGAACATCTTGCGAGTGACGCGCGCCTTTTGCTCGTCTTCCTCGTTCTCGATGTTGTAGAGCTTGATCGCGACGTCGCGGCCGTAGTACGGATCGTGCGACAAGAACACGCGACCCGTGCTGCCCTGCCCGACTTCGTTGATGATCACGTACTTGCCGATTCGATCCGGCACGTCGCGGGCGCCGCGCTTCTTTCCCGCGGCGGCTGGGGCAGTGGCCTGAACCATGATTTACGTCGTCGGCAGCAGGACCCGGATCGTGGTGAGACACGCCGCGGCGTACACCGCAGCCATTAGGTCATCAAGCATAATCCCGACACCGCCGCCGACGCTGTGATCCAGTTGGCGGATCGGCCAGGGCTTCCAGATATCGAAAATCCTAAACAAAACAAACACTAGTGCGAGCCACAACGGGCTTGCCGAGGGCGCCGCAAGCGCCGTTGCGAGAACCCCTGCGATCTCGTCGAAGACGATGCCGCCGTGATCGTGGACACCGAGCCGTCGCGCGCTCGCGCCGCAGACCCAAACGCCGAGCCCGATCACCGCGACGACGACACCGAAGCGCCAGGGCATCGACAGCCCGAACAGCGCCCAGGCCGGTAGCAGCGCGAGAAGGCTGCCTGCCGTGCCGGGCGCGTACGGGGCCAACCCCGACCCGAAGCCCAGCGCCACGAAGTGAATCGGATTGCGCAGCGCTCCGAAACGGAGCCGCATGCCGTCGCGCTCAGAAATGGCGATACCCTCGCGCGGGCGGCGCGTAGGGCTCGCCGTCGCGCCGGCAGACGACTTCTTGCCCGGCGACGAGCTGGCCGATGCGCTGCACGGTCGTGCCGAGCGCCTCGAATGCCGCCTCGATCTCCTGCGCCCGCGACGGCGCGGCAGTGAAGCAGAGCTCGTAGTCGTCGCCCCCGGCGAGCGCATGGGCGAGCGCCGCCTGCGGCGGGAACAACGACAAGAGCTCGGCCGACAACGGCAGACGCTCGACGTCGATCACAGCGCCGCAGCCGCTGGCCTCGCAGAGGTGACCGAGGTCGGCGAGCAACCCATCTGACACGTCGATCGCGGCGCTCGCCAGAGGTCCGAGCGCGCGCCCTTCGGCGACGCGCGGCATCGGTCTGTAGAAACGTTCCTTGAGCGCCGCCGCGGCCGAGCCGTCGACGACGTGCTCCTGTTCCAGGATCAGCGCGATTCCCGCGGCGCTGTCGCCGAGCGTGCCGGTGACGTAAACATCGTCGCCGAGATTGCCGCCGCCGCGCGTGAGCATCGACGCACGCTCGACGCGCCCCATGAGCTGCAGCGTGACCGTGAGCGGGCCGCGCGTTAGGTCGCCGCCGACGAGTGCCACGCCAAAACGGTTGGCGAGCTCGAACAGCCCGCGGCTGAAGCCGTCGAGCCAGAGCTCGTCCGCCGCTGGAAGCGTGAGCGCGAGCGTCGCCCAGCGCGGCTCGGCGCCCATCGCGGCAAGATCGCTCAGGTTCACGGCCGCGAGACGGTAACCGAGTAGATGCGGCGCCATCCCGTGCGGAAAGTGCACGCCCTCGACGAGCGTGTCGACGGTCACGGCCATGAGGCCGTCGATCGCGAGCACCGCCGCGTCGTCGCCGACGCCGAGCACGATGTCCGGGTCGTGGTGCTCCCTGTTGAAGTAGCGCTCGATGATGTCGAATTCGTTCACGATCGCGAGCGCGCGTGTCGGCTATCTCGAGCTCGCGGCGGGCACGCCGCGATCGAGCTCGCGCGCAATCTTGTCGAGCATGGCGTTGACGAACTTGAAGCTGTCGGCCGCGCCGTACCGTTTGGCGAGCTCCACCGCTTCGTTGATGACGACCTTGGTCGGAACGTCGGCGCGGTGCTTGAGCTCGCCGATCGCGAGCAGCAGGATCCCGCGGCCGACCGCGTCGAGATGCTCCAGGCCGCGGGCCGCGTGCCGCGCGATCGCCACGTCGAGCTCGGCCGCGTCCTCGATCACGAGCTTAAGCAGCTGCGTGAAGTACTCGCCGTCGCAGCGCTCGAACTCCGGCAACGCGCGAAACTGTTTCTCGAGCTCGCCCACGTCGTGGCCGGCGATTTGCCACTGATAGAGGGCCTTGACCAGGAGCTTCCGGGCCCGCTGCCGTGTCAGAGCTCCGCCGCGATCATTCGCCAACTCTCACTGCTCCAGCTGCCGCAGCACCGTCGCCATCTGGATGGCGGCGAGCGCAGCGTCCACACCTTTGTTGCCGGCCTTCGTGCCCGCGCGCTCGACGGCCTGCTCGATAGTGTCGACCGTGAGGATGCCGAAGCCCACCGGGATCTCGTGCGCGACGCTAGCCTGCGCCACGCCGCGGCTCGCCTCGCCGGCCACGTAGTCGAAATGGGCCGTTGCGCCGCGGATCACGCAACCGAGCGCGATCAACGCGTTGTAGCGCCCCGTCGCCGCGAGCTTCTTGATCGCAAGCGGCGTCTCGAACGCACCCGGCACGCGCACGACCAGGATGTCCGCAGCCGCCGCGCCGTGCTTCAGCAGCGTGTCGACGGCGGCCGCTAGCAGGCGGTCGACGATGAAGTCGTTGAAGCGCGACGCGACGATGCCGAACCTCAAGCCCCGCGCGTTGAAGTCGCCTTCGTAAGTCTTCACGCGATGCTCGTCCATTACGGCTTGTCCCGCTCCGCGTTCTCCGCGGACACGTATTCGACGACTTCCAGGCCGAAGCCCGACAGTGCGTGCATGTGCTTCGGCGCGGAGAGCACGCGCATCCGGCGGACGCCGAGCGCTCGCAGGATCTGCGCGCCGATGCCGAAGGTGCGCAGGTCCGAGCTGCGCTCGCGGCGAGCTCCGAGCTCCTCCGCCGTGCCGCCGAGCGAGTGCACGGCCTTCATGAGATCGCGCGCCGACTCCTCGGGCCGCAGGATCACGACGACGCCACTGCCCTGCTCCGCGATCAGCTTGAGCGCGTCGCGCAGCGGCCGGTGAAGGCTCGAATCCTGCACGCCGATCACGTCGGACAGCGTGTCCTGGCGATGGACGCGCACGAGCGTAGGCGTTTTCGGGTCGATCGTTCCGCGCACGAGCGCGAGGTGCACGGTTCGATGGACGTGATCCTCGAAGCACACGAGCCGGAACGGGCCGAACTGCGTGGCCACCTCGAGCTCGCCGATCTTCTCGACCGACTCCTCGGTGCGCAGCCGATACTCGATGAGGTCGGCGATCGTGCCGATCTTGAGCTTGTGCCTGCGCGCGAATTTCAGTAGGTCGTCGCGGCGCGCCATCGCGCCGTCGTCGTTAAGGATCTCGACGATCACGGCCGCGGGCTCGAGGCCGGCGAGCCGCGCGAGGTCGCAGCCCGCCTCCGTGTGGCCCGCGCGCGTGAGCACGCCGCCCGGCTGCGACATCAGCGGAAAGATGTGGCCGGGCTGGCGCAGATCGTCGGGCCGCGCGTTCGACGCGACCGCGGCGAGCACGGTGCGCGCGCGGTCGTGCGCGGAGATGCCCGTGGTCACGCCTTCGGCGGCCTCGATCGAGATCGTGAAGTTGGTGGTCTTGCGCAGATCGGTGTTGCTCACCATGAGCGGCAAACGCAACTGCTCGCAGCGTTGCCGCGTGAGCGTGAGGCAGATCAGCCCGCGGCCGTAGCGCGCCATGAAGTTGATGTCCTCGGCCCGAACCTTGGTGGCCGCCATGATGAGGTCGCCCTCGTTCTCGCGATCCTCGTCGTCGAGCATGACCACCATCTCGCCCGCACGGACCGCGGCGACGATGTCGTCCGTCGAATCGAGCGCCGTCCAAGCGGCGTCAGTCTTTGCGCGCGTACCCATGTTTTTTCAGGAGCTCCATGCCGAGGCCGCGTTCGTCGTCGCGGCGGCCGAGTCGCTCGAGGTAGCGAGCGATCATGTCGACCTCAATATTAACAGCGTCGCCCAGGCGATACCCGCCGATCACCGTGACCGTCTGCGTGTGCGGTATTACGTTGACCTCAAAAAGGTTGCCGCGCACCGCATTGACCGTGAGGCTCACGCCGTCGATTGCGATCGAGCCCTTTTGCGCCACGTAGCGCGCGAGCGGCTCCGGCAGCTCGATACCGAGCACCGTCGAGCGGCCCGCGGCCTCGAGCTTCACGACCTCGCCGACGCCGTCGACGTGACCCTGAACGAGGTGGCCGTCGAGCGGCTCCCCGAGCTTGAGCGGCGCCTCGAGGTTGACGCGCGCGCCGGCGCCGAGCCGGCCCAGCGTGGTGACGGCGAGCGTCTGGGTGGATAGGTCCACGGTGAACCTCGAGCCGGCGAGAGTCGTGGCGGTGAGGCAGCAGCCGTTCACCGCGACACTGCCGCCAATCGCGAGCGGGCCGAGCGGGACGTCGCCGGCGTCGATCACCCAGCGCCGATCCGCGCCGAGCTCAGCCGTCTCGGCGACGCGCCCCACTCCTTTGACTATTCCGGAGAACACTTGAGCTGGCCTCGGACCTTCAGGCGCCCGCCACCCTACTGGGCCGGCCCACGATCCGCAAGTCGTCGCCGAGCGTGCGAAGCTCGTCGATCGCCACGGCCCAACCTTGCGCCACTTCGCTCAACTCGGGCACCGCGAACATGCCGCGCGCACCGGCGCCGAACAGCTTCGGCGCCACATAGATAATGAGCTCGTCGATCAGATCGGCCGCGAGCAGCGCGCCGTCGAGACCCGCGCCGGCCTCGACCCAGACGTCATTGACCTCGAGCTCCGCGAGCCGCGCGAGCACCGCCGCGAGGTCGCAATGCTCGCCGCCCGCCACGCGCTCGACGCGCGCGCCCGCGGCGGCGAGCGTGCGCGCGGCCCTTGCGTCCGCTGCGTAGGTGGTGAATACGAGCGCGCCGCCCTCGGCCGCGAGCGTGCGCGCGGCCGGCGGCGTGCGCAGCCGCGAGTCGACGATCGCGCGCAGCGGCTGCTTGATGCCGATCTCGGCCGCGATGCCCGCTTCCTCGCGGCGCGCGTCGAGCAGCGGATCGTCGGCGAGCACCGTACCGCTGCCCGTGAGGATCGCTCCGGAGCGCGCGCGCCAGCGATGCACGTCCGCGCGCGCGACGGGCCCCGTGATCCAGCGGCTCGCGCCGTTGGCGAGCGCGGTGCGGCCGTCGAGCGTCGCCGCGATCTTCACGCGCACCCACGGCCTGCCGCGGCGCACACGCGCGAAGAAGCCGCGATTCAGCGGCTCCGCCTCGCTCTCGAGCACCCCCGCCTTCACGCGAATCCCCGCGGCCTCGAGCTCGCGAGCGCCGCCGCCCGCGAGCGGATTGGGGTCGGAGCCGGCGAACACGACGCGCACGACGCCGGCGTCGATCAGCGCGCGCGTGCAGGGTCCGGTGCGCCCGTGATGGCGGCACGGCTCGAGCGTGGAGTACACGGTGGCACCGCGCGCGTCGGCGCCCGCTGCCGCCAGCGCGACGCGCTCGGCGTGCGGGCCGCCCGCGGGCGCCGTCCAGCCGCGCGCGATCACGCGGTCGTCCCGCACGACCACGCAGCCGACCGTGGGGTTCGGCTTCGTGTCGTAGAGACCGTTCGCCGCGAGCCGCAGCGCCTCCAGCATGTGCTCGTGATCGCGGTCGCCTTCGACGCGGTAAGGGGCGCGGTCTTCGCTCATTTCTTGCGCGGTTTCTCGTTCGGCAGCAGCGACATCTGCTCGCGGCTAAGAAGTAGGCTCGGCAGCGCTTGGAGCCGCTCGATCTCCTGTTGAAACTCGGTCACATCCTGGAAGCTCCGGTAGACGGACGCGAAGCGCACGTACGCGACCTCGTCCAGGCGGCGCAGCTCCTCCATGACGAGATCGCCGATCAAGCGGCTCGGCACCTCGCGCTCGCCCATGGTCTGAAGACCGTGCGCGATATGCTCGATGCTGCGCTCGATGTCCTCGCGCTGGACCGGGCGCTTCTGCAGCGCGCTCAGGAACCCGTTGCGGAGCTTGGTCTCGTCGAACGGCTCCCGGCGGCCGTCGCGTTTCACGACGTACGGCATCACGAGCTCGGGCATCTCGAACGTGGTGAAGCGCTCGCCGCACGACAAGCACTCGCGGCGCCTGCGCACCTGGCGGCCCTCGCCGGCCAAGCGCGAGTCGATCACCTTGGTGTCCTCGAAATTGCAGAACGGGCAGTGCATGGGGTTACTCGGCTCGGTGCCAACTCGGCGTCGTCGAGACGCCACCCTGAAACGCGGCCCTGCCGAGACACGCCGGAAGGCCGTCCCTGGGGCTCCGCGCGGCACATCCCTGTGCCGCGAGGGTCTCGGCAGGGCCGCGTTTCAGGGTGGCATCTCGACGACGGCGCATCGCGTCACCGACCTCCGTAGACGGGGAAAGAGGCGCAGAGATCGAGGACCGCGGTGCGTACTCTCGTCAAGACTTCTTCGCGCGGGTCGTCGAGGATGTCTGCGATCCAGCCGGCGACCCGCTCGACCTCGGGTTCGCGCAGGCCGCGCGTGGTCACGGCCGGCGTGCCGAGCCTAAGACCGCCCGTGCCCTGAGTGGGCTCGGAACCGGCGTCGCCGGGCAGGGCCACGCGGTTGACCGCGATGTGGGCTCGGTCGAGCGCGTGCTCCGTCGCCGCCGCGTCGATCGCCGTGCCGCGCAGGTCGACGAGCACCATGTGGTTGTCGGTGCCGCCCGACACGATCCGGTAACCGCGCGCTGCGAGACATTCGGCCATGAGGCGCGCGTTCGCGAGCACCTGCTGTTGGTACGTCTTGAACTCGGGCTCGAGCGCTTCCTGGAATGCGACGGCCTTCGCGGCGACGACGTGCATCAGCGGGCCGCCTTGCGTGCCGGGAAACACACCGGCGTCGATGCGCTCGGTGAGCTCGGACCGCCGCGGCGCGAGGATCATGCCGCCGCGGGGGCCGCGCAGCGTCTTGTGCGTGGTGGTGGTCGTGACATCGGCGATCTCGACGGGGTTGGGATAGAGACCGGCCGCGACCAGCCCCGCCACGTGCGCCATGTCGGCGACGAACAGCGCGCCAACGTCGTCCGCGATCGTGCGGAAACGGCCCCAGTCGACCACGCGCGAGTAAACCGAGAAGCCCGCGACGATCAGCTTCGGCCGATGCTGGCGTGCAAGCGTCGCGACGCCCTCGTAGTCGATCTCGCCGCTCGCCGCGTCGACGCCGTAGCCGACCACGTCGTAGATTTGCCCGGACGAGTTTTCGCTGCCCCCGTGCGTCCGGTGCCCGCCGTGCGCCGGCCGCATGCCGAGCAGCGTGTCGCCGGGCTCGAGCAACGCGAGATACACCGCGGCGTTCGCGCTCGACCCGGAGTACGGCTGCACGTTCGCCCAACCCGCGCCGAACAGCCGGCACGCGCGCTCGATCGCGAGCGACTCGGCGACGTCCGCGAATTCGCAACCGCGATAGTGCCGGTCGCCCGGGTAGCCGTCGGCGTACTTGTTGGTGAGCACGGAGCCCTGTGCCTCGAGCACGCGCGGGCTCACGTAGTTTTCGGACGCTATGAGCTCGAGGTACGCCTCCTGCCGCCGCCGCTCGTCGCGCAATGCGCGGGCGAGCGGTGCGTCGAGCTCGTCGAGATTGCGGCTGTCGAATGCCATCGCTCTAGTCGATGAGCGGGGCCGCCGCGAGCTCTTCGACGACGCGCGTCCACGCGCGCGCCAGATTCGTGCGGCTGTAGCCGCCGCCGCCCATCGCGAGCACGCGCCCCTGCGCGTGCCGGTCGGCGAGCACCACGAGCCGGCGCGCCGCGTGCGCGTGCGCCTCGGGCGTGTAGCGCAAGTGCGTGATCGGGTCGCCCGCGATCGAGTCGGCCCCGCATTGCAGCAGGAACAGCTCGGGGCGAGCGGCGTCGAGATAGCGCTCGACCTCGTCCCACGCCTCGAGAAACTTCGCGTCATCGGCGCCCGGAGGCATCGGCACGTTGAGCTTCGTGCCCTGCGCCTCGCCGCGGCCGGTCTCGCTGCGGCTGCCCGTGCCGGGATAGAGGAAGCGCCCGTCCTCGTGCAGGTCGGCGAACAGCAGGTCCGGGTCGCGCTCGAACGCGTAGAACACGCCGTCGCCGTGGTGCGCGTCGATGTCCACGTACGCCACGCGACGGATGTCGTAGAGGCGCCGCGCGGCCTCGATCGCGACCCCGCAATCGTCGAACACGCAGAACCCGGCCGCGTGCTCGCGGCCCGCATGATGCAGCCCGCCGATCGGAATGAACGCGCGGCTCAAGGGCCCGCGCACGATCGCCGCCAGCGCCTCGAGCGTGCCGCCGACGACCGTCGCCGCCGCCTCGTAGACGCCCGGAAACGCCGGCGTGTCCCCGGCGTCGAGAAAACCGCTGCCGCGCTCGGACGAAGTGCGGACGAAGTCGACGTATGCCGGCGTGTGGAAATACTCGAGCTCCTCGCGCGTGGCCTGCCGCGGAGCGAGCCGCTGGAGGCTCGCGAATCGACTCGAGCGCTCGACCTCGGACATGAACGCGCCGTAACGGTCCACGCCGAAGGGGTGGCCGTTCGGGAACCCGTACGCTGCGAGCTCGGGGCCCGCGACCAAGATGGCTGAATGCGGCATCGCAGTTCCACGTGAGGCCGTCGTCCGTCGGAGGGTTGCCGAGGGGTGGAACCGCGCCGATAATCCCGTGCCCCGCTCCGACCCCGAAGGCCCATGGCACAGTACATCTATACCACGAACCGCCTCGCCAAAGTCGTCCCGCCGAAGCGCTTCATCCTGCGCGACATCAGCCTCTCCTTCTATCCGGGCGCCAAGATCGGCGTGCTCGGCTTGAATGGCTCCGGCAAGTCCACGCTGCTCAAGATCATGGCCGGCGTCGACAGCGACTTCCAGGGCGAGGCGCGGCCGCAGCCCGGCATCAAGATCGGGTTCCTCTCGCAGGAGCCCGGCTTGGACGCGAGCAAGACGGTGCGCGGCAACGTCGAGGAAGGCGTGGCCGATCTCATGAACCTCGTCAAACGCTTCAACGCGATCAGCGACAAATTCGCCGAGCCGATGGCAGACGACGAGATGACCAAGCTGCTCGAGGAGCAAGGCAAGCTCCAAGACCGGATCGACTCGGCCGGCGGCTGGGAGCTCGAGCGCACGCTCGACATCGCGGCCGACGCGCTGCGTCTGCCGCCGTGGGACGCCGACGTGACGCAGATCTCGGGCGGCGAGCGTCGTCGCGTCGCGCTCTGCCGGCTGCTGCTCTCGAAGCCCGACATGCTTCTGCTCGACGAGCCCACCAACCACCTCGACGCGGAGTCGGTAGCGTGGCTCGAGCGGTTTCTCGGCGAGTACCCCGGCACCGTCATCGCGGTGACTCACGACCGTTACTTCCTCGACAACGTCGCAGGCTGGATTCTCGAGCTCGACCGCGGCCACGGCATCCCGTGGCAGGGCAACTACACCTCGTGGCTCGAGCAGAAGGACAAGCGCCTCGAGCTCGAAGAGAAGCAAGAAGCCGCGCGCCAGCGCACGATCAAGACCGAGCTCGAGTGGGTGCGCACGAACCCCGGGGCGCGCCGCGCGAAGGCGAAGGCGCGGCTCGCGCGCTTCGAGGAGCTCACGTCTAAGGAATTCCAGACGCGCAACGAGACCAACGAGATCTACATTCCGCCGGGCCCGCGGCTCGGCGACCTCGTGATCGAGGCGGACAAGATCGGCAAGAGCTTCGGCGACCGAGTGCTGTTCGAGAACCTATCGTTCTCGCTACCGCCCGGCGGCATCGTCGGCGTGATTGGCCCGAACGGCGCCGGCAAAACCACGCTATTCCGGATGCTGGCTGGCCAGATGCAGCCAGACACGGGCTCGATCCGCGTCGGTAGCACCGTGCAGCTGGCGTACGTCGACCAAAGCCGCGACACGCTCGACGACAACAAGACCGTGTGGGAAGAGCTCAGCGACGGCCAAGACATCCTGAAGGTCGGCACCTACGAAACGCCGTCGCGCGCCTACGTGGGCCGTTTCAACTTCCGGGGCACGGACCAGCAAAAGAAGGTCGGCCTGCTCTCGGGCGGCGAGCGCAACCGCGTGCACCTCGCGAAGGTGCTGAAGTCCGGCGGCAACCTGTTGCTGCTCGACGAGCCGACCAACGACCTCGACGTCGAGACGCTGCGCGCGCTCGAGGAGGCGCTCCTGAGCTTCCCCGGCAGCGCCGTCGTGATCTCGCACGACCGCTGGTTCTTGGATCGCATCGCGACCCACATCCTCGCGTTCGAAGGCGACAGCGAGGTGGTCTACTTCCAAGGCAACTACGCCGACTACGCCGAGGACTTGAAGCGCCGCAAGGGCGAGCACGCCGACCAGCCCCACCGCATCCGCTACAAGCGCCTCGCCTAGCCCCCCACCCCCCGATGAACGGACAAGGTGCCGGCGCCACCGCCGCCGGCGTCTGGCACCCGTCGGTCCAGCTTCGCGCGGCCAACGCAACAAAAGTCGGTCTTGACGGTGACGCGGTGGTGGCTCGAGGGTGCCCCTCACGAGACCCTCGCGGCACATGGATGTGCCGCGAGGAGCCCCAGGGACGGTCTTCCGGCGTGTCTCGTGAGGGGCACCCTCGAGTCGCCGCCGCGTCGCCGTCAAGACCGACACCACTATTGGCACCCGCGCGTGTTTGACGCGCACCGCCCGGGCGGTAGACTGCGATGAGAGGCCAGCACATTGTCCGTTTATGTAAATAAGAACAATGGCTTCCAACAGGCGGAACCGGTCACGCGCGAGTGCCCGCATTGCGGCGCGCACGCGCAGCTCTTGCCCGTAGCCACTCCGTCTTTCGAAGCACTCACGGAAGCCCGGCCGCGCAACGTCGGGCTCGTGTTCCGTTGCGCGGCCTGCAACGAGCCGCGCTTCATCCGCGCGACGGTGCGTGCGATCGACGACGAGCGCGTCGAGCTCTCGGCCACGCTCGTCGAGGTCGAGCGGGTTCGCGAGCGCTTCCAGTACAGCTACCTGCCGGAGAAGGTCGAGCGACTGTTCCGCGAGACCCTCGAGTGCTATACGGCCGGCTGCTACGACGCGTTCGCGTCGATGTGCCGCCGCAGCCTGAACATCGCGCTCGCGTCGGGCGACGGCAATGCGCGCCGCCGCGCTCAGGAGCTCGTGCGCGACGCGCTCTTGATCGGCGAGGTCGACGCGAAGACCGCGCGCACGATCGAGAGCGTGCTGTTCGGCGCGCAGAGCGAGCCGCCGTTCATCGGCCCCGACGAGTCTGCGGTGCTCATCGAGGTCGTCAAGGATTTCTTCTACCAAACCTACGTGCGCACGGCGAAGCTCAAGGCGGCGATGCAGATGCGGCGCTTCTTCGCCGGCGAGTCGCTGCGCAACGTCACGCCGATCGAGCGCGGCCGCCGCAGCTAGAGATAGCGGACGATCAGGTAGACGATCAGCGCCAGGCACAAGACGATGCCCGGCAACGCGACGCGCGAAATCTGCTTCACCCGCGCGGCCGCGGCTTTCTGAAGCTCGATCGACTGCGCCACCTGCGTTTGTGATCGCTCGAGCTGCCGGCGCGCGAGCTCGAGGTGCTCTTCTTGCCGCGCAAGCGCCAACCGCTGGTTGTCCCGAATCTCCTTGATCAGCGCAACGATCTCGTCTCGCTCGCTCATGGTCGGCTCTCCGACGTATCCACTCGCTAGAGCATGGAGGCGGTCCCGTGTCGGTTCTGTGATTGCGATCGAAGTTCTCGACAGCCGTGCAGAGCGGATCGACGGCGACCGCGTCATTCCAACGTGAACCGGCGCGCGTTCTCGAGGTTGCAGGGGAGCGGCGCGAATTTGAGGTCGGGGCGATAGGCCCACTGGACGCTGGCTTTGAAGGGCGCCACGAGCACCTCGGGATCGGTGACCTCGAACGTGTAGACGAGGCCCGTGCCGGCAGCGTCGAGGGCGAGCGTCTCGACAAGACGCTTTTGTGCGCTCGAGCGCAGGCGGAAACCGTTGCCCGTGGGACTCGACGCGAAGGCTGCCGTGTCGATCACGAGCGTCTTGCCGTCGTCCTCGAAATGGCCGATGGAGTGCCCCTGCAAAGATGGCTCGACGCCCTCGTGGCTCGCCGCATTCAGATGCACGATCCGCTCGAAGCTGTCGAACTCCCCGGCGATCAGGATCGTGCTGCCCTCGACCGCGATCCGCTTGATGTCGGGCGCGACGATGGCGCCCGGCGCCTGGTACGGAATGCAGCTCGCGCCCGGGTTCATCGTGCGTTCGTCGTAGGCGGCAACGGCCGCGGAACCCGCTTCGGTCAGCTTGAGCTTCAAGCGAGGAGCGATGAACCCCTGCATCGCCTCCATGTTGAGTAAGGTCACCCAAGTACCGTCGAAGCCGGAAGCCTTCGCCACGCGCGCCTGGTCGCTGCTCGCTAGGGCGGCCATCATGCGCTGCGGGTCGTACAGCACCACGACCTTCTCCAGTTTCGTCAGCGACATGACCTTAGCCCCGCTCCGGGCGGGATTGCCGGAGAGCCGCACGGCATCGCCGCGCAACAGCGTGTCCGCCGACCAGCCCCCTCGGCGCAACATCGCGGGGGGCTGTCCCTCGATTTCCCACTCGACGGAAGTTCCGTCGTCGGCCTTCGCGGCGACAAAGATGTAGACGTGCGGGTTTGCCCACTCGTAGCGCGTCACGGTTCCTTCGACGCTCACGGTCTGCTGGGCGTCGAACCGCGCCGCGCTGTGGTGTGCGAGCGCCGCCTCGGGCGCAGCCGCGGCAGCCACGACGACCAGAAGCGAAGGTGGTACGAGCTTCATCGTTTGTCTCCGGTTCGTGTTCATTCATCGAGTGTCGCGGGACGACTATTCGCCACGTTGGTGATCCCGACGATGGCTTTGCGACAGGCTGCGCGCCGCCACGATCGAACGGCGGCCGGCGCCGACGAACGACCCCGGTCGCCGCCGAGAGCGGCGGACCCCGCGCGCCCGATGCCGTGGCTTCGTCTATAGTCGGGCGATGGCAGCGACGGCTATTTCGGCGAAGTCGAACGGCATCGCTCTGCTCCCTTGGCAACGGCTGCTGTTCGCGACCGCCGTCGGCGCCTCGTTCGGCACGGGGAATGGCCTGGTGCCGATGGCGCCCCCCATCGCGGTGACGGTCGGCCATGCGGTCACCGCGGCCCTGGTCGTGGCGCTCGCATTCACCCTCCTCGAGCGGCGGCCCCCGCGGTTGCCGCCATGGTTGCCCCGCTGGATTCTGCAAGTGGTCGGCGTGTTCCTCGCGGTCCCGATCGGCGTGCTGCTCCCGCACCTCCTGTCGATGGCGATCGACATTCACGCCGCGCACGCACCTCCGCAGATGACGGGGCTCGCGATCTTGATCGGCGAAGGCCTGCTGTTCGGACCTTGGATCGCTCTCGGGGCGGTGGTGCGGCAACGAGAAGTCTTCGCGCGGGAACAGGCGCTCGCGTTCGAGCTCGAGCGCAGCGAGCTCGCGCGCAGAGCTCTCGACGCTCGGTTCCGCTTGCTGCAAGCGCAGGTAGAGCCGCATTTCCTCTTCAATACGCTCGCCAACGTGCAGGCGCTCGTCGACGGCGGCTCGCCGCGCGCGTCGAAGGTGCTCGGCAACCTGATCGCCTACTTGCGCGCGGCCGTGCCGCGCATGCGCGACCGCTCGACCACGCTCGGCCAGGAGCTCGATCTCGTGCGCGCCTATCTCGAGCTCATGCAGATGCGGATGCCGGATCGCCTCGTTTTCCGGCTGAACGTCGGGGCGAGCGCGGACACGCTCGAGTGTCCGCCGATGACACTGCTCACGCTCGTCGAGAATTCCGTCCGCCACGGCATCGATCCGAGCGAGGAAGGCGGAAACATCGAGGTCGATGTCGCCGTGCGCGCCGGGCGCTGCGGCGTGCGCGTAACCGACAACGGGGTGGGGCTCGCGACGCACGGCAGCGGGCTGGGCACGGGGCTCGCGACGCTGCGCGAGCGTCTGCAGCTCGCGTTCGACGGCGACGTACAGCTGCGGCTCACCGAGATCGAACCGCACGGCGTACGCGCCGAGCTCGACTTCCCGGCGAGGCAGGCAGCGCAGTGAGCGCCGGCCGGCCCACCGGGCTGATCGCCGACGACGAGCCTTTGCTTCGCGATTCGTTCGAGCGCCTGCTCGCGAAAGCATGGCCGGAGCTCGATGTCGTGGCCCGGGCACGCAACGGCCGCGAAGCCATCGAGCTCTTCGAGACGCATCGCCCTCAAGTCTGCTTTCTCGACGTGCAGATGCCGGGCAAGACCGGCGTCGAGGCCGCTCATCACATCGGCCGGCGCGCGCACATCGTGTTCGTGACCGCCTACGACACCTATGCCGTGGAGGCCTTCCGGCAAGGAGTGCTCGACTACCTCGTCAAACCGGTGGAGCCCCCGCGGCTCGCAGAGGCGGTCGCTCGGCTGCAAGAGCGGCTGCGCGCCGCGCAACCGGCCCTCAACACCGAAGCGCTGCTCGAGCAGCTCGCCGCAAGCTTGCGAACCCCCTCAACTGCGCCACTTCGCTGGCTGCGCGCCTCGGTGGGCCAGACGGTGCAGCTAATCCCGGCCGAGGCGATCGACTATTTGCGCTCGGATCAGAAGTACACGCTCGTCGCCTGGCGCGACGACGCGGGGAAGGCGCGCGAAGCAGTGATTCGCCTGCCGCTCAAGGACGTCGGCGCTCAACTGGATGCATCGCAGTTCGTGCAAGTGCACCGCTCGGTAGTCGTGAACTTGAACGCGATCGCGCACATCACCCGCGGTGCGAACGAAACGGCCGACGTCCACCTCAAGGGGCGCGACGAGGTCCTACCCGTGAGCCGCAACTACCTGCACCTGTTCCGGCAAATGTAGTCACTCCGCCCGCAGCGCGGCGAGCGGATCGACGCGCGTCGCGCGACGCGCCGGCACCGCGCACGCGGCGAGCGCCACCGTCGCCAGCAAGACGCTGATTGCCGCGAGCGTCACGGGGTCTGCCGGCGGCACGATCAAGATCCGGCGCAGCGCGATGCCGAGCACGAATGCTCCGACCAGTCCGAGCGGCAAGCCGATCGCCAATTGCAGAAGCCCGCGCTTCAAGATCGGCCACGACACCTGCCGGCCGTGGGCGCCGATCGCCATGCGCACGCCGATCTCGTGCGTACGCTGCGCGACCGAGTACGACATCACCGCGTAGAGGCCGACGCACGACAACACCGTCGCGATCGACGGGCTCGCGCTGTTCGCGCTCGTGATTTCCGCCATCGGTCTATTCGGCATGGCCGTGCACACGACCAGCCGGCGGCTCCACGAGATCGGCGTCCGCAAGACGCTCGGCGCGAACGCGCGGCAGATTGGGGCGATGCTGCTTCGGAGCTTCGGGAAGCCGATCGTGATCGCGAACCTCATCGCGTGGCCGCTGGCGTTCATCGGCGTGCAAGCGTACCTGCGCGTCTTCCTGCACCGGGTCCCGATCACGCCCGCGCCGTTTCTTCTGAGCTTGGCCATCACGCTCCTGATCGCGTGGATTGCAGTGATGGGACAAACTTGGCGCGCGTCGCGGGTGACGCCGTCGCGCGTGCTGCGCTACTGACGCATTGGTTCAGTTCGGCGGCGGCTCGAGCCCTTCCGAATAGAACACCTTGCCGGTCGAGTCGACAATGATCGTCTCGTAGTCCGGGTAGTGCTTGATGAGCTCGAGGCCCTTCTCGACGCCGAGCACGAAGATGGCGGTGTCGAGACCGTCGGTCATCGTGCCGTCGGGGCCGAGCACGGCGACGGTGAGAATCCCTTCCGTGGGCCGGCCGGTCGACGGGTTGATCACGTGATGGTAGCGGTGGCCGTCTTCCTCGAAGAAACGCTCGTAATCGCCGGCGGTGGAGAACGCTTCGTCCTCGATCGGCAGCTTGGTGACGATCTTGGTCGAATCGCGCGGATGCTGCATCGCAATGATCCATGGCTTGCCGCGACGGTCGCCGATCACGCGCGTATCGCCGCCCGCGTTGAGCAGCGCGTGCTCCACGCCCTGCTCGCGTAACAGCCGCGCCGCGTGCTCCACGGTGTAGCCCTTCGCAATGCCGCCGAGATTGATCCGCACGCCCGGCTGCGTGAATCGAACCGTGCGGGCCTTGGGATCGAGGATCACGTGCCGATAGTCGACGGCCCCGAGATGCTCGCTTATTTCGGTGTCGCTCGGGCGCTTGTGCTCGTGGAAGTCGTAGAGGTACCCGACGCTGTCGTAGGTGATGTCGAACGCGCCGTGGCTCGCCACCGAGAACTCGAGCGAAATCTCGATCAGCGAGAACAGCTCGTCGCTCACGGCGATCGGCATCTCGGCCGCGTGATCGTTGATGCGCGAAATCTCGCTCTCGGGCTTGTAAGTGCTCATCTCGCGGTCGATGCGCCGGTAGTCCTCCATGACCATCGCCACGAGCTCGCGGCCCCGCACCTCGTCGTCGGCCCACAGATCCACGGACACGCGCGTGCCCATGAGGTCCATCGCATCGCCGACCCAACCGGCGGCGGCCGGGCCGGCCGCCGACATGAGCCAAACGCCGGCGAGCGCCCCGAGCCGGGCCACCGCGCGTTGCCGCTTCGGTTCGGAGCAGCGTATTCTCGGCGCCACCGATTCCTCGAGGAGCATATCCGTGGGAACAGTGATCACGTTGGTCGTCCTGGCTCTGATCGTCTTCTGGCTCATAGGGATGTACAACAATCTCGTGAGCTCACGCAACCGCGTGCGTAACGCTTTCTCGCAGATCGACGTGCAGCTCACGCGCCGCTACGACCTGATACCGAACCTCGTCGAGGCGGTGAAGGGCTACATGGGCCACGAACGCGGGACGCTCGAGGCCGTCATCGCCGCGCGCAACGCGGCCCACGCGGGCTTGAAGAAGGCCGCGGCCGACCCGTCCGATGCCCAGGCCATCAAAGAGCTCGGGGCCGCCGAGACGAGCCTGGGAGGCACGCTCGGACGCCTGTTCGCGCTCACCGAGGCATATCCCGACCTCAAAGCCAACCAGAACATGCTGGCGCTCCAAGAGGAGCTCGCGTCCACCGAGAACAAGGTCGCGTTCGCGCGGCAGGCGTTCAACGACGCCGTGCTCTCGTACAACAACAGCTGCCAGAGCTTCCCGAGCAACCTGATCGCGAACAACTTCTCGTTCAAGCAGGCCGAGTTCCTCGAGATCGAGTCGCAGGAGAAGCGCGCCGTGCCGAAAGTCTCGTTCAGCTGATAGGGCCCGGCCGCTCCGCGGTGGACTTCTTCGCGCGCCAAGAAGCTACGCGCCGCACGAGCCGGCTCCTCGTGGGCCTGTTCCTGCTGTCGTTCGCGATCGTGGCAGCCGCCACCACCGCGGTCGTGACGGTGGCGTTGCGTTTCTACACCGAGAACAACGCGCTGTTCCTCGGCACGGCCACGTGGAGCGATTGGGTCGCCGGCCACTTCGGCCTCACGGCCGTGGTCGCCCTTGGCACGTTTGCGCTGATGGGCTTCGCGAGCCTGGGCCGCGCCGCGTCGCTCGCGGGCGGCGGCAGCCACGTCGCGCGGATGCTCGGCGCCACCCAGATCACGGGCGACGGTTCCGATCCGCTGCAGCGCCGGCTCCTCAACGTCGTGGAGGAGATGGCCCTCGCCTCGGGCGTACCCGTGCCCGAGGTCTACGTGCTCGAGCAGGAAGCGGGCATCAACGCGTTCGCCGCGGGCACGACGCCCGCGAACGCCGCGATCGCCGTCACGCGCGGCGCGCTGGAGCGGCTCGAGCGCGCCGAGCTGCAGGGCGTGATCGGCCACGAGTTCAGCCATATTCTCAACGGCGACATGCGGCTCAACCAGCAGCTGATCGGCCTGTCGTTCGGGATTCTGGTGCTGTCGCTCGCCGGTCGGTGGATGCTCCGCAGCGCGCGCTTCGGCGTGGGCGGGCGCGACCGCAACAACGGCGTCGCCGCAATCGCCGCGATCGGCCTCGCGCTCACGATCATCGGCGCCATCGGCTTGCTGCTCTCCAGGCTCATCAAAGCCGGCGTGTCGCGGCAGCGCGAGGCGCTCGCGGACGCGTCGGCCGTGCAGTTCACGCGCGAGCCGCAGGGCCTGGCCGGCGCGCTCAAGAAGATCGCGGGCTACACCGGCCGTCTGACCTCCGTCGAGACCGAAGAGGTCGCGCACATGATGTTCGAGCGCGCGTCGCGATCGTTCACCGGCTTGTTCGCTACCCATCCGCCGCTGCTCGCGCGGATCAGGGCGCTGGATCCGGCGTTCGATCCGCGCGACCTCGAGGCCGCCGCCGCGCCGCTGCCCGAGCCGATTGCGCATTCCGCACTCGCCGACCAGCCCGGCATCGCGGCGCTCGCGCCCCGCGCGGCCGCGGCTCCGCTCGAGCGCGCCGGGGAGATCGAGACACCCGAGGTCGGCGGCGCGCTGCGGGCCGCGTTGCCCGCCGAGATCCTCTCCGCCGCGCGCTCGCGAGACTCGAGCCTGCTGCTGGTGGTGGCTCTCGCGCTGGCGAGCGGCGACGAGACGCGGTCGCGCCAGCTCGGGCTGGTCGAGAGCCAGCTCGGAAAAACTCGCGCCGTGCAATGCGCGAGCTTGTTCGCGGCCCTGAGCGCCGTGCCGCGCCAGCTTCGGCTGCCGCTGCTCGAGCTCGCGTTGCCGGCGCTGAAGCAGCGGCCGCGCGAGCAAGTCGCCTACCTTTTCGAACTGCTGGGCCGTCTCAGGGAGCTCGACGGCGAGGAGCGCCTGTTCGACTACGTGCTGCTGCGCGTGCTCGAAGCCTATTTCCGCGGCGTCGCGGGCGCGCCGCTCGCCGCGCACACGGCCGCGCAGCCCAAGCTCGCCCCGCGCGAGGCGGCACGGGCGCTGCTCGCGAGCGTCGCGGCGCACGGCGCCGGCGATGCCGCCGCCGCGAGAGCGGCCTATGCCGTGGGCATCACAGCGCTCGGCTGGCGCGATCCCGCACCCGCGCCGGCGTTCGAGCCGCTGGCGGCGGCGCGCAACCTGCGCTCGCTCGACGCGGCGTTGCTCGCCCTCGGCGCGGTGAAGCCGCGCGACAAGCTGCGGATGCTCGAGGCCGTGCTCGCAACGATCCGGGCCGACCGCCGCATCGAGATCGACGAGCACGAGCTGTTCCGTGCGATCGCCGCCGCGCTCGACTGCCCCTTGCCACCGGGTTTCACCGCGTGATCGCGGAGGCAGCAGCGCAGATTCGCGGTAAGATGCATCGAGTCGAGGTCAAGTGGGGGCCACGATGCGCACACTGAACACGGTCTCTATCGCAGGTTTCGTTGCACTCGCCGCCGGCTGGCTCGCGGCGGGCGCCGCTGTCGCGCAGAGCGCCGACGACGTCAAGCTCGCGCAAGCCGAGAAGGTGCTGCACGACTTCACCACCGACGAGAAGCAAGGGATCCCGATCGACCTCCTGCAGCGCGCGCACGGCGTAGTCGTGATTCCGAACTTGATCCGCGGCGGGTTCTTCGTCGGTGGCCGTCGCGGGCGCGGCGTGCTGATCGTACGAACGCCCGGCGGCGGGTGGAGCAATCCCGCGTTCGTCACGCTCACCGGCGGCAGCATCGGTTGGCAGTTCGGTGCGGAGGCCGCCGACATCGTCCTCGTGCTCGCGAACGAGCGATCGGTCAAGAACATTCAGGACGGCAAGTTCACGTTCGGCGGCGACGCGACCGCCGTCGCGGGGCCGGCGGGGCGCCGTACCACGGCGGCGGTGACGGGCAAGTCGGAGGTCTACATCTACGCGCACGGCCGCGGCCTGTTCGCCGGCGCGGCGTTCGAAGGCGCTCGGCTCGACGTCGACCAAGACGACAGCGCTGCGTTCTATGCGGCCGACAAGCGCGCGGGACCCTTGGGCGAGCAGAGCTCCGCGACGCCCGATAGCGCGCGCCGGTTCTTGCAGGCCGTGGGCGGTGCGAGCGCCGCGGTCGTCGCGGTGCAGCAGCCGAGCGGCCCGCAGCACGCCGACTCCGAGGGCGCGAAAATCTACCCGCTCGGCGAGGCGCCGTCGCAGTAACCGGACGCGGGACGGGGTCTAGCGAGGCGGCTGGGCGCCTTTGTCGGCGCCGGCGTCACGGAACGGCCGCGGAATGATCGCGACGGCGTTGCTGTCGAGCTCCGGGGCCACGATCCTGAGATCGCTCGTCGGCGGCGCAACGGCCGCGACCTGGAGCGACGGACGACGGGCCGGAACGAAGTCGAAGTCGGCGTCCACCTCGTTCGCCGACGCCGTCCGGCCAGCCGAGCTCTGCTCGCGCCATTGAGCTTCGTAGTTCGCGTCGTTTTGCGCGCGCTCGTCGGCCGCGGCGTGCACCTGGGCCTCCTGCGTGCGGGAATCGCGCTCGCGCATCGCGATCATCTTGCGCTCGGACTGACGCGCGAGGTCCCCCGAGCGAGTCCGCCCAGCGTCCGCGTCACGCGCAGCGACGGCGGCCGCCGCGCGCCGCGCGTTGTCGCATTCGACGTCGTGCTCGGACGCGGCGGGGTCTTGGTTGCAGCGGGCGAGAACGCCATCCCTGGCGAGACCATCTTCCATGAAAACGTTGACCGTTCTCGGCCCGTGCCCCTGCTGGCAAGCCACGAGCGTCGCAAACGTAATCGTTGCGCCCGCCGCTCGCATAGCGGCAATCAGGTCGATCCTTCCTGGAGCTCTGATTTGCGACGACACGTGACTTGGTCCGTTGGGGTTACGTCAAACGATGCATACCTTATCTCGATAGAGCCGATGAGCCCCGCCGTACAGTTCACAAATTTGTGGAAAAAAGATGACGTCGCGGACGAGAATCGCCCGCGAGCTCCACTGCACTTAACTTATTGTGCCGTTATTGACCGTCGGCGACGGCCTCGCCGGCGTCGTCGATACGCAAACCCAGCGCGGCGACCCAATCGCGGCCGAAAGTGTCAGCGACAGGTTGCGTTTCGCTCGTCGTCGTTGCGTCGACGACGAGCGAGGCGAGCGCGCCGCGCGCGCCGAGACCGACCAGGCGAACGCGCTCGCCCGTGGCGGCGCCGATGTGCGCGCCCGTGGCGAACCGCAGCGCGGGCAGGCGGCTGCCCACGATAGCGAGAGCGCCGTCGCGCACCTCGAAGCCGTGCACCCAATAGTCGGTCGCGACGTACAACTTGGCGCCGGTCGAATCGAACCCGAGCCAGCGGATCGGCGCGGACAGCCGCGGGGCCGCGCCGACCGCGGCCGCATCCGAGGCGCGCCACAACCGCACGACGCCGGCCGCGTCGCCGCTCGCGAGCAAGTCGCCGTGCGGCCCGAACGCGAGGGCGCCCACGGCGGCGCCGGCCTGCGCCGCGCGTACGGGCCCGCCCGCGAGCGGCGTCAGCCGCACCGCGCCCGCCGCGTCGCCCGCCGCCAAGAGCTCGCCGTTCGGCGCGAACGCGAGCGCGCCCACCACCCCGCCACCGAGGTCGAGCCGCGGACCCGACGCGCCGTCGGAAGCTCTCCAGACCTGCACGACCGCACCGGCGGCGGCCGCGACGGAGCGCCCGTCGGGGCTGACGGCGACCACATCGACGGGCTGCGCCCCCAGCGGCAAATCGCGTCCTGCGGCACTCCCGCCATCCGTGGCGGTCGGCCGCAAATCGCGTCCTGCATTTGCGGCACTCCCGCCATCCGTGGCGGTCGTGAGCGGTGCACCGATCGACCCTCCGGTCGCGAGGTCCCAGACGCGCACGGTGCCGTCGGCGCCGCCGCTCGCGGCGATGCCTCCCGCGGCCGCGACGTCCATGCTCGTGACCGCGCCGCGATGGCCGAAGTAGTCGAGCGCCGTGTCCGCGGCAAGGTCGGCGCCCGTGCGCACGCGCAGCTGGCCGCTGCGCGATCCCACGGCGACGACGTCTGCTTCGCGGTCGAGCGCGAGCGCCCCGAGCTCCGCGCGCGCATCCGCGCGCGGCGGCACGCCGGCGTCGGCGAGCGTCCACAGACGGAAACGCGAGCCGCTGCCGGTGACGAGCGTCGCTCCGTCGACCGATAGCTGCGTCCCGGTGGCGGGGCTCGCGCGCGGGAGCCGGAGGTCGTGCAACAGCGCGCCGGTCGCGACATCGAGCACCACGATCTCGCCGCTCGCCGCCGTGTACGCGAGATCGCGTCCATCCGCGGACAGGCTCGCGCTCGCCGGATCCGCCGTCGTGCCGAGCACGCGGCCGGCGGACGCATTCGACCCGAGGCTCCAGGCGCGGATGTCGCCGGCGGAGTCGATCGTGAGCAACGAAGCGCCGTCCGCCACCGGCAACAACCGGCGAACTTCGCGCGCATGCTGCAATGCGGCGAGCTCGACGCCACGGCGCGGATCGAAGACACGCACGCGGTCTTGCGGGCCGAGCAACGCGAGATAGCGCGCGCCCGGGCCGAGCAGCCAACTCTGCGCGCCCTCGACGCCACCGACGCTCGCAAGCAACGCGCCGTCGATGGCGCTCAGCAAGCTGAACAACGGCGCATCGCCTTCGACGCGCTCGGCGATCGCGAGGTAACCGCCGTCGACCGAGAAGATCGGCGGCAGCACGAACTCCGTTTGAGTCGCGAGCCGCGCCACCTGCAGCCCGTCGGCCACGTTCCAGAGCGACACGGAGTTGCCGGCCACGGCCAGCAACCGCGTCGCCATCGCGTTGAGCTCGACGCGCTGCGGCACGGTCGGGAGCGTGAAGTCGTCTTGCAGGCGCCCCTCGACGAGGTTCCAGAGCGCGACGGCGCCCACCGCGCCCGGGTCGATCGGCGCGGCGATCGCGAAGCCCTTCGCCGCGGTGACGGTAACGGCTTCGGTGCGCACCGGGTCGGGGATCGCGACGGGGAAGTCGGGCTCGTCGCGCCAGCCCGCATCGTCGCCGAACAGGAGCTTCCAGCCGGTCAGACTTCCCGCGTTGCCGCTGCGGCGATCGACGACCGTGAGCCGCCAGACGCCGCGGCGATTCTCGTCGGCGAGGGCCGCGAGCGTCGAGCCTTCGGCCGCGCTGAACACGAGCTCCTCGGTCTGATCGGCGGCCCCGAGCGGGGCGCGCACGGTCGCGGTGGCGCCGTTCGGCGCAGCGATCGTGAGCTGCAGCTCGTTGCTCGCGGGATGCCGCACGGCGACCGTGAGCTCGAACGGGCCGGCCGACCCGTCGTCGTCGACCTCGATCTCGCGGCTGAGCGGGCTGTGCTGCAGCGCCGTGATCGTCACCGGAGCCTGCTCCCCGGCCGCCGCCGCGAACGAGCGGCGCGAGATCCTGCGCTCGGAGTCGATCGAGAGCAAGGCCGTGCGCGGCCAATCGAAGCTCCAATAGATCGGCGGCTGCGGCACGCTCACGGTGCGGTCGAGCCCGCGATAGTCGTCGGCCACGAGCTCCGCCACGAGCGCGGGCGCGGCGCGCCCGTTCTTGTCGGCCGCGGCCGCGCGCAACGCGAACAGCAACGCCGCGTCGCGCTGCTCGGCATGCGTCGCGAGCTCGGCACGCCGCAACCAGAACTCGGCCAGCAGCGCGTCGGCCCGTGCCTCCTCGCCCGGCAGCTGCCGCAACCGCGCGTCGGTGGCGAGTGCCGCCGCGAGCGTCGTCGCCGTGCCGCTCCGCTCGCGCAACGTTCCGCCGAGCAACGTTTCCGCGCGGAGCGCGAATCCGGGCAGAGCGTGCAGGCGCCGATACGCGTCCTCGACGGCCGCCCGGTCGGCGCCGGGATCGGTGAGCGTGCGGATGTACGGCCGCGGCAGATACTGCGTGTACCAATAGACGCCGAGCGCCGCGACCGCGAAGATCGCCGCGGCGGCGGCCCATCTTCCCAACCCGTTGGGCGTCACGGTCTTGAGCCAGCGCGCGCCGAGCAGCTCCTTGAAGATGCGGTTGCGGTAGCGCAGCGCGCCGTCCGGAGCCACGCCCGCGACTCCGGACAGCCGCAGCACGTCGAGCACGGCGGGATCGCGCGGCGGGGCCACCTTCGCACCTCTCGCGACCCTGCGCAGCGCCTTGCGCGCCTGGCGCGCCGCGGGGGTCGTCGCGGTCAGCAGGGCGCGCGCGTGTTGGACGGGCGGCTCGTCCTGCATGGCGGTCGGCACCAGCAGCTGCTCGCGAACCACGCGCTCGACGTCCTCGAGCTTGCCGCGTTTGCGCGCCGCGCCCCGCGCGACCTTCTGCGTGAGGTAGGGATGGCCGTTGGTCCATACGCAGACGCGATCCATCAGCGCCTGCGCCAGCGCCTCCTCTCCGCCGAAACCGAGCGCGAGCTGATACGACTCTTCGGGGGTGAAGTCGCCGAGCTCGATCGTCTCCGCGGCGGCGAACGGCACATCAAGCTCGTCGGGCAGCAGCTGGCGGAGCGAGGCGACGCCGAGCAGCACGAACGTCAGGCGCTTGAAGTCTGTCTCCGCGTTGCGCCGCACGTCGCAGTCTTGGAGGGCGGCGAACAGCTCCGCGGCGAACGGCAAACCAATCGTCTGCTCGATGTCGTCGATGAACACGGTGACGGGAGCGGTCGTGTCCGTGAGCAGGATCTCCCAGAAGAAATCGGCGAGCCGGCGCTCGCGCGACAGCGCGTTCTTCTCCCGCCACCAGGTGGCGAGATCGGCCTTGAGCTTGAGCTCGTGCGCGATCTTGTGCGCGATCCCGTAGCTCCAGAGATTCGCGTCGGCGCTCTGGCCGCGCGCGTCGAGCTGTGCAAGATCGACGAGCGCGGTGAGCCCGCCCGCTTGGCGCTGCACGCGCGCGGCGCGCGCCATGAGACTCGATTTGCCGATCGCCCGCGGGCCGAGCACCCAGCAGTGGCGGTGGGCGGCCAGCGCCGCCGCGCAGCGCCGATCGGCTTCGCGCTCCACGTAGCAAAGCCGGTCCGGCTGCACCGGCCCGCCGACCACGAAGAATTCCGCCGCCTGGATGACCTTAGGCATGCGCGCCGATTGTAGCAGCGGCTTGCCCTCGTCTCGGGCCGACCGCGACACGACTCAATGCGACCAACCAATGCCCTTCGGTTAAGATGGCGGCCGCGTCCACCAGCACTGCGACACCATGGAAATCGTTCACGAGCACAATCTTTCGAAGCCGCTCGACCTGCCGAAGCGCTACGGCATCCGCGTGAGCCTGCCGGCCCGCGACACCTTCACGCGCCTGCTCGGCACCGGTTGGCAACAGCATCATTGGTTCACGACGCGCGAAGAGCGCGACCGCGCCTTGACCGACATGGCGAGCGAGCACCTCTACTCCCGCCGCGGCGACCGTCCCACCGTGCTGTTCGAGGCCGTCGAGCAAGCGAGCGCCGCCGCCGGCGAGTAACGCGATCGCAGGAGCACGATCGCGGCCGCGAGCCCGCTTCATCAAGGTTTCTGAAGTCGCGCCCTGTTCGAGGCGAAAACGTCTCGAGCTTGACACGGCTTGGCCTATCTTCACCTATCTTCAAACCCAAGCCGTCATCGACTCCGTAGCATTCGCGTTGTGAATCGTGGGTTGTTGGTCAATCGGAGCAGGACGATGAATACGCGTGCAGGGTTGTCGATCGGTGCGGTGTTGCTCTTGGCATTCGGCGCAGCCGCGGCCGCGGAGCCCGCGATCGACGAGATCGTGGTGACCGCGAAGGTCGCGCACAGCTCTCCGGCGCAGTCCGATGAGATTGTGGCCGAGTTGAAGGACGCGCTCCCGAGCGCGGCGCCCGTGGTCACGTTGCCCAAGATCGAGATCGTGATGCCGGAGCTCGTCGCCGAGCACGGCTGAGCAAGGCCGCCGACCGCCAGGGATGGCGGGAGTGCCGCGACTGCAGGAGCACAATCGCGGCAAACTACGCGAGCCGCCCGGCCCCGTGCCGGGCGGCGAGCTCTCGATAACGGCCGAGCTCCTCCGCGGCGCGCGCGCGGTCCCACAGGCCGAGGCGTTCGAGCTCCGCCGCGGCCGTAGCCGCCACTCCCAGACCGAAGCTCGCGTCCAGCCCCGCCATGCAGCGCCGCTGCAGTATGTCGGCGAGCGTCTTCGCCCATTCGTGCTCGAGCGCGTGCACGAGCTCCGCGACCAACACCGAACCGGCGCCGCGCAGCGGCCTATCGAGACCGGGGCGTTCCGCAAGCCGGGCGATTCGTCCCGACGCCGCGCCATAGACATGCCAAAGCCGTCGCGCCTGCGCGGCGCCGAGCCGCGCCCCCACCTGCTCCAACAATGCGTCGCGTTCCGCCGCGCCGAGCGCGCCCGGCAGCGGACGATCGCGCGTCGGGCTCGTGCGCGCGAGCCGCGGCAGATGCCGCCGCCGCAAGACCCGCAGCACGTCCTCCGCGAGCGCACGATGCGTCGTGAGCTTGCCGCCCACGATCGAGTAGAGCCCGGCCGCCGAGCGATGGCGCCGAATCAGGTGACGCCGCGTGATCGCGCCCTCTTTGCCCTTCGGCCGATGCGGCAGCGGCCGCACACCCGTCTGCGTGTAGAGCGCGCGGCCGGCGAGACCGGCCGCCGCCGGAAAAACGCGTTCCGTCTCCCCGGCGAGATACTCGAGCTCGGTCCGGTCGATCGTCGCGGCGCTCGCGTCGCCGTCGTAGCGCTCGTCCGTCGTACCGACCAGCACGAGGCCGTTCCACGGCAGGATGAACAGCGGTCGCCCGTCGCTGCCGGCTTCGACGTAGACGCCGCTGCGCGGCGCGTTCGGAAACTGCGCGGCGATCAGGTGGCTGCCCTTGGTGCCGCCGATCAGCCGCGTGTGCTTGATTGGGCCGAGCACCTCGTCGACCCACGGGCCGGCGGCGTTGACGACGAGCGCCGCCGCCGCGCTGCCGGTCGCGCCATCGGCGGCGCGCCAATCGACCCCCGTGACCCGCCCCCCCTCGACGCGGATCCGCGTAACCTGCGTGTAGGTCATGAGCCGCGCGCCGTGCTCCACCGCGTCGCGCACGTTCTCGAGCACCAGCCGCTCCGGATAGCGCGCCTGCGCGTCGAAATAGCTCGCGCCGCCGACGAGGCCGTCCGCCCTCAGGCCCGGCAGGCGCGCGAGCAGCTCGGCGCGCGACAGCGACGAGTGATTCGGCACCGACTTACCGGCCGAGAGCCCGGCTGAGAGCAAGTCGTAGAGCGTGAGGCCGAAGCGGATCTGCCACGGTCGGCGGCGCGCGCCGGCATAGAACGGGATGCAGAGCTCGAGCGGCTCGACGAGATGCGGCGCCGTGCGCAGCAGACGCTCGCGCTCGGCGAGCGACTCGTACACGAGCCCGATCTCGGCGTACTCGAGGTAGCGCAAGCCTCCGTGGATCAGCCGCGACGACGCGCTGCTCGTGCCCGCGCCGAGGTCGCCGCGATCGAGCAGCAGCACCCTCAAACCGGAGAGCGCGGCCTCGCGCGCGACCGCGGCGCCGTTGATCCCGGCGCCGACCACGATGAGGTCGAAGGGCGCGGAGCCGTCAAGCGGCGGCGCGTCGGTCGGCCGCAAATCGCGTCCTGCATTTGCGGCGCTCCCGCCATCCATGGCGGTCGAACTGCTCAAGACGGCCGCGTCTGACCGTTCCCGCGTACTTGGTACTTGTAGCTCGTGAGCTCGGCCGCGCCCACCGGGCCGCGCGCGTGGATCTTGCCGGTCGCGATGCCGATCTCCGCGCCCATGCCGAACTCGCCGCCGTCGGCGAACTGTGTCGACGCGTTGTGCATGACGATCGCGCTGTCGAGCTCGTTCAGGAAGCGCTCGGCGGCGGCGGGATCGTCGGTGATGATCGCGTCCGTATGCGCGGAACCGTAGCGGCGGATGTGCTCGAGCGCGGCGTCGAGGCCATCGACCACGCGGACGGCCGCGATCGCGTCCAGGAATTCCTTGCCCCAATCCGCGTCCACGGCTGCGTGCACTCGGGCGTCGGCGGCCTGGGTGGGCCCATCGCCGCGGATCTCGCAGCCCGCCGCGATCAGGTCCGCGACGATCGGTTGCAAGTGCGTGGCCGCGCACGCGCGATCGACGAGGATGGTCTCGGTGGCGCCGCAGACGCCGGTGCGGCGCATCTTCGCGTTGACGACGATCTTACGTGCCATCGCAACGTCTGCCGCCGCATGTATATAGGTGTGGCAGATACCCTCGAGGTGGCTCATCACCGGCACGCGCGCGTCTTGCTGCACGCGCGCGACGAGGCCCTTGCCGCCGCGCGGCACGATCACGTCGACGTAGCCGGCCATGTCGCGCAGCAGGATGCCGACGGCCTCGCGGTCCTGGGTGGGAACGAGCTGCACGGCGGCCGCGGGCAGGCCGTGCGCGACCAGCGCGCGCGCGAGGCACGCGTGGATCGCGGCGTTGGAGCGCGCGGCCTCCGAGCCGCCACGCAAAATCGCCGCGTTGCCGCTCTTGAGACACAGCGCCGCGGCGTCGGCCGTCACGTTCGGCCGGCTCTCGTAGATGATGCCGATGACGCCGAGCGGCACGCGCACGCGTGCGATGGTGAGGCCGTTCGGCCGACGCCATTCGGCGATGACCTGGCCGATCGGGTCGTCGAGAGCGGCGACGAGCTCGAGGCCCGCCGCCGTGGCTTCGATGCGTTTGTCGTCGAGCGTGAGCCGGTCGATCATCGCGGCCGTCAAGCCTTGGGCTTTCGCTGCGGCGACGTCCTCCGCGTTCGCGCGCAGCACCGTCTTCGCCGACGCACGCAGCTCGCGCGCCGCGGCTTTGAGCACCTCGGTCTTGGTGTCGGCGGGCGTGCGCGCGAGCACCGCGGCCGCCTCGCGTGCGGCGCGGCCGAGCCCGAACATGAGCTCGTGTAGATCCGGTTTCGGTTCGCGAACGCTGTTCATTAGAAAACGAGGAGCACCAAATCGTCGCGGTGGATGATCTCATCCCGGCCGCGATAACCCAAGACTTCGGCGATGTCCCCGGACTTGCGGCCGGCGATCTGCCGCGCCTCTTCGGCGGCGTACGCGATCAGCCCGCGCCCGAGCTCGCGCCCGTCGCTCGCGAGCACTCGCACGGCGTCGCCGCGCTCGAAGCTGCCTTCCACGGCCTTGACGCCGGCCGGCAGGAGGCTGCGGCCCGACGCGAGCGCACGCTCGGCACCCTGGTCGACCTGCAGGCTGCCCTTGGGCTTCAACGTTCCGGCGATCCATTGCTTGCGCGCGGCGTTCGGCGTCGCGCTAGGCAGGAACCAAGTGGCCCTGCCGCCCGCGCGCAGAACGCTGATCGGCCGCATCGGCCGGCCGCTCGCGATGCCCATGCGGCAGCCGGCGCCGACGGCGATCCGCGCGGCGTCTATCTTGGTGCGCATGCCGCCCGAGCCGTGGCTCGAGCCGGGTCCGCCGGCCATGTCCCAATGCTCGCGCTTGAGCTCGGTGACCTCGTCGATGTAACGCGCGTTCGCGTCGACGCGCGGATCCGCGGTGTACAGGCCGTCGACGTCGGACAGGAGCACGAGACAGTCGGCCATGACCATCTGCGCGACGCGCGCCGCGAG
>DASQOL010000213.1:0-26997 GCA_035644475.1 Gammaproteobacteria bacterium
CGCTGGGCACGTCGGCCTAATTTCGCTACTTGAATTCCGCGAGCGCGCGCTTCATTCGTTCCAGCACTTCGGGCGACCGAACGGGCGTCTCACCGGTCACGAGCAGCGCGAAGTTGTCCGCGAGGATTTCCTCGGGATGGATCACGTACTGCGTGTTCGCGCCGATCTGCTCCACGAACCCCGAGAGCTCGCGCAACCCGACGACGCGGGCAGGACTGGGCGGAGAAACGACGAGAAAACCGAGCTGCAGGTAGTCGAAGAACTCGCCGCCGCGCGCCGTGTCGTACACGGGCGTTCGCGAGTAGAGAATCGGGGTGACGTTCACCTGCATGCCCTCCAGCGTCACGGCGATGCAGTAGTCGTTGCGCGGCGCGTCGGGGTTCGTGAGCTTGCGCGGCGCGAGCTCTTGCGGGTACGCCGGCTCCTTGCACGGATGAAACCCGATCGTCGCGTAGAGCGCCTCGGCGAAGCGCGGATTCGCCCGCGACGCGATGTGGAACAGCTCGTGCGCGAGCGTCTTCGGCAAGCGGTCGGAATTGCCGGCGAGCCTCTCCGGCAGAATGATCGCGTTGGCGCGCGTGTACGCGGTGTCGCCCTCCTCCTTCCCCGTGGTCGCGATGAACAGCACGCGCTTCGGCAACGGGAGCTCGAGCGCACTGAGCTGCGGCTCGATTCCTCGAAACGCGGCGGTGACCCCCTTCTTCGCCGCGTCGTCCCAATCGCGCGCGGCGGCTTCGGCGAAGGCGAGATATTCGATCTCGGTAACCGTGCGGTCCGTCTTCATCCGCGCCGCACGATCGAACGGGCTCATGCGCTGCACGAACTCGTCGCGCGCGCCGAGAACGCCGCCTGCGTCCTCCGCGGAGGGGAACACGAGCTCTTGTGCATGCGCGGCGGAAAGCCACGCCGCGGCGACGAGTGCGGCGACCGCGATCGCAGAGCGGACGAAGCGCCGCGGCGACGCGCTCAACGCGGCTTCCGCGCGCGCAACAAGAACTGATCCGTGTGGCGCCCGAGCGAGGGATCGATCACGCCCTTGGTGTGATCGTCGGCCGGATTCTCCAAGATCGTGGACTCCGCCTCGATGGTGAAGCCGGCCTTCGTGAGCGCGTCACGCGCCTGCTGGGGCAGCATCCGATGGAGCTTCGCATTGTCCTGCCCCTCGATGCCGACGTGGTCGATCACGCCGAGCACGCCGCCCGGCTTCAGTGCCGCGTAGACGCCCTGAAGGAAGGTCACCGCGGCCGGCTCGCCGGCGGGTTGATCGGCGTAGCCGTTGTACACGTCGTGCAGGTTGAGCGCGGTGATCGCCGCGTCCGCTTTGCCCGTCACGCCGCCCTGAGCCAGCGACGTGTGCACGGGCTCGACGTTGCCGAGCCGCTTGAGCAGCACGGGCTCGTCTTTCTGCACGAGAAACGCGGGGTTCTGCATGTACACCTTGCCGCGCCGCCCCACCGCCGCGGACAGCACCTCGGTGAACCAACCTCCGGTCGCGATCATGTCGACCACCGTGTCGCCGGTCTTGATGCCGAGAAACTGCACGGTCTCGATCGGCTTGCGTGCGGCGTCGCGCGCCTTGTTCTCGGCGGAGCGTTCCGGCGCGGCGAGCGCGGTGCGCATCCGCACGACTTGCTCGTCCTGCGCGTGCGCGACTTGCGCTAGCATCGCGAACAGGGTCAGGGCGAGCAGCGGCAGCGATCGTTGGCGAAGGCTCACGGATGCATCCTCGTTGTTGCCCGAAGCGCCGGCCAAGATAGCAAAACGGCCGGGCGTCTGGCACCAGTGTCTGACCCTAGGGTCAGACACTAGGGACAGACACGCGCTTCGCGCCCGCAGCGTTTGACAACGCCGCGGCCCACCCCAACCATGTACCGACCGCTGGAGACCCGTTCATGCTGCACCACTTCGTCCGCGCTGCCGACGTCAAGCCGGCGCCCGCCTTCCCGCGCAATGCCACGGGCTATCGCCGTTTCGCGCTGTCCGACCGCTCTGTCGGAGCGGTGCACTCGGGCTGGGGGTTGGCCGAGCTCGACGCCCACGACCACGTCGACCAGCACGTGCAATCGTTCGAGAAGAGCTTCTACGTGCTCGCGGGCAATCCCACGCTGATCTTGGACGGCCGCGGCTTCCGGCTGTCGCCGGGCGCCTGCGGGCTGATCCCAGTGGGCATGAAGCACGCTTGGCTCGGACCCGCGAGCGGCACGGCCCGCTGGCTCGACATGAACGCGCCCTGCCCGAAGGGCGAGAACTTCGCCGACGGCACCTATTTCCTGGGCCCGCCGCCGGAGGTCGAGGTCGCGGACTTCGACATCCGCGACCCGTCGTCGCGGCACCTCTTCCGCATGGCCGACGACGACATCAAGGTCGACTCGGTACGCACCGGTTTGAGGAAAGACGCCGCGAAGGTCTCCGCGAGCATGGCCACCGCGCTGCTCGTCTACAGCGGCATCTCGCTCAAGATGCTCGTCGACCAGCGGCTCGACGCGGCGCTGCACACGATGTTCATGGTGGAGTACGAGCCGAACGCGAACGCGCACCCGCACGACCACCCGCTCGAGGAGGCGTACTACATCATGTTCGGCGAGGTCGAGGCCTGGGCCGACGACCAGAAGTACTTGATGAAGCCCGGCGACTTTCTCTGGGCGGGCGTCGGCTGCACGCACGCGTTCTACAACCGCGGCAACGGCAACGTGCGCTGGCTCGAGACGCAGTCGCCGCAACCGCCCGCGCGCAACTCCTATCGATGGGCGCGAGACTGGGAGTACGTGGCGGAACAGATCGCAGGGAAAGGAGCGGCACAATGAGCGGGTCCACGCAGAGCGTCGTCGTGATCGGCGGCACGGGCGGCATCGGCAACGCGATCGCCAAGCTTCACGCCGACCGCGGCTGCAACGTCGTGATCACGGGCCGCGACGCGAAACGCACGGCCGCGGTCGCGGCGGAGACCGGCAAGAACGTGCGCGGCATCGGGCTCGACGTCGCGGAGCCGGAGACGATCGAAGCGGCGTTGAAGGACCTGGGCCATGTGGACCGGCTCGCGCTCGTAGCGGTGGAGCGCGACTACAACAGCGCGCACGACTACGACATCGCCCGCGCGCGGCGCATCGTCACGATGAAGCTCATCGGCTACACCGAGGTCGCGCACACGCTGTTCCCGCGGATGGGCGCCGGCGCCTCGGCGGTGCTGTTCGGCGGCCTCGCGAGCGAGCGGCCGTATCCGGGATCGACGTCGATCACCACGGTGAACGGCGCGGTGAGCAGCTTGATCCGCACGCTCGCGGTGGAGCTCGCGCCGGTGCGCTTCAACGCGATTCACCCGGGCATCATCTCCGACAGCCCGGTGTGGTCGGAAAAGAAAGAAGCCATCGCGAACATCGAGAAGCGCACGCCCGGCGGACGGCTCGCGACCACCGAGGACGTGGTGGGCGCCGTCGACTTCCTGTTCACGAACCGCGGCGTCAACGGCATCAACCTCGTCATCGACGGCGGCTGGCTGCTCACCTAACCACCGCGGCTACTTTGGTGTCAGACACCCCCGGTGTCTGACACCGCAGGTGTCTGACACCAAACCATGGATCCCGTCGCCCACACCTTCACCGGCGCCACTCTCGCCGCCGCCGGCCTCCGCCGCGCCACGCCGCTCGCGGTGGCCGCGTTGATCATGGGCGCGAACGCGCCCGACGTGGACGTCTTCGCCTACGTCGCGGGCCCGTTCGAAGCGATCGCGTTTCGCCGTGGGTGGACGCACGGCGTGCTCGCGCTCGCGCTCTGGCCGTTCCTGATCACCGCGGTGCTGCTCGCATGGGATCGCTGGGTGCGGCGCCGGCGCGATTCCGCCGCGGCGCCCGCGCGCGCCGGCCCGCTGCTCGCGGTCACGGCGCTCGCCGTGGCCACGCACCCGCTGCTCGACTGGCTCAACGACTACGGCGTGCGCTGGCTAATGCCGTTCGACGGCTCGTGGTACTACGGCGACGCGCTCGTCGTCGTGGACCCGTGGGTGTGGTTGGCGCTCGGCGGCGTCTTGTTCCTGACCTATTCAAGCTCGCGGCTCGCGATCGCGCGCTGGACGGTGTTTTGGTCGGCGGCGTCGATCCTCGTGCTCGCGAGCGCGCCGCTCGTGCCGCTCGTCGCGCGGATGCTGTGGATCGCGGGTGTGGGTGCGCTGGTGGCGGCGCGCGTGTTTCGCGCGTCGCTCGTCCGCAGCGAGCGCACGCTCGAACGCGCCGCGCTCGCCGTGCTCGGATTGTTCGCCGTGTACATCGTCGCGACGAGCACCGCCACGCGCGTCGCACGCTCGCAGGTTCGCGAAGCGCTCGCGGCACTCGGCATCGACGACGTCGAGCAGGTGATGGTCGGCCCGTCGATCGGCAATCCGTTCGCGGGCGAGGTCGTCGCCGAAACGGCCGACACCTATTACCTCGGGCACTGGAGCTGGCTCGCGCCGACGCGCCTCAATCTGTCGGGCGACCCGGTGCCGCGACCGAGCGGCGCGGTGTTCGACGCCGCCGCGCGGGCGCCCGAGGCGCGCAAGTTTCTGGCCTGGTCGCGCTTCCCGGTGATCGACACGGAGCTTGAGGACAGCGGCGGGCTCGCGGTGCACTTCGCCGACGCTCGCTACCGCGGCCGCGGCGGGCTCGACGGTCCCACCGTGCAGCTCGACGCGGACCTGCACGTGCTCGCGGACTAGCGCTTGCGGATCGTCGTTTGCACGCTCGGCACGAGCGGCGATCACAACCCGTACATGGCCGTGGCGCTCGAGCTCGCGCGCCTCGGTCACGACGTCGAGTGCGTCGTGCACCCGAGCTACGCTAAGTCGGCGGCCACGCTACGGCCGCTCGCCGTGCACGTGGCCGGCACCGAGATGCCCGAGAACTACTTGCTCGAGCATCCGGAGCTGCTGCATCCGCTGTTCGCCTTCTACGAGATCACGCGCCAGCTGCTCCTGCCGGACGCGGCGCTCCAGTTTCGGGAGCTCGAGCGGTTGCACGCGGCGCGCAAGATCGACGCGGTAGTCGCGCATCACATCGCGTTCGGCGCGATCTGGTGGGCCGAGAGCCGCGGCGTGCCGCTCACGATCGGCTGGCTCGCGCCGATCGCGATCCTGCGGCCGGACGGTCTCGGGTCGATGGTGCCGGGTATCGCCCGCCGCACGCCGAAGCCGCTCGCGCGCGCCGTGCGGCTCGCGATCCCGTTCCTGATCCGCCGCGAGCTCGACGCGCCGATGAACGCGACGCGCGCGTCGCTCGGTCTGCCGTCGCAACGCAACGCGATGCTGCGGCTGCTCACGAGCTCGCACGGCCACGTGGGGCTCTGGGACGAGGCGCTGCGCTCGCGCGCCCACGGCGATCCGCCGGCGCTCGTGACCTGCGGCTTCCCGTTTCTCGCGCGCGAGGGCGGCGAGCCGCCGCTCCCGGCCGACGTCGCACGGTTCCTGAGCGGCGCGCCGGCGCCGATCGTGTGCGCGCTCGGCACCACCGGCGGGCCGATTCCGCTGCCGATCGCGGATCTCTTGGCCGAGGGCTGCGAGCTCGCCGGACGGCCCGCGCTCCTGATCGGCGACCGCGCGCCGGTGTCGGCGCGCTCGTCGCGCTGGGTAGCGTTCGCGCCGCACGCGCGCGCGTTCGAGCGGGCGCCGCTCGTGGTGCATCACGGCGGGATCGGCACGCTCGCGGCGGTGCTGCGCGCGGGCAAGCCGAGCCTGGTGCTGCCGCTCGCGAACGATCAGTTCGACAATGCGGTGCGGTTGCGCGGCCGCGGTGCGGCGGCGATCCTCGACCCGCGCAAGGCGAAACCGGCCGCGATCGCGCGCGAGATCCGCAGGTTGCTCGTCGACCGCGCGGCGGCCGACGCGGCCGCGCGGCTCGGGTCGCGCGTGCGCGCGTCGAACGGCGCGCGCCGCGCCGCCGAGGCGATCGTGGCATACGTGCCGGACTCGGTGTCAGACACCAAGGGTGTCAGACACTAGGCGTGCCAACCTCGGTGTCAGACACCAAAGGGTGTCAGACACTAGCGGTGCCAGGCACCAGCAACGGTTAGCGGGGTTGCGCGGGTGCGGGCGCGACCGGCGTCAGGTCCTCGCACGCCTCCGCCTCGTACGGCACGTTCGACGGCATCATCGTTCCGCTGCCGACCAGCGGCTCGCTGAAGTAGAGCGTGTCGTCGGCCGAGTACTCGCGCCGAAGCGCGGTGGTGCGCGGGTTCAGCGTGAAGCGCTCGACGACGTGCAGCTCGGCGCTGTGCGGCGTGGTGCCGGTCAACACGCCGGGCAAGAATCCCACCGTGTCGACGACGAGCACGTCGTTCTCCCACCAGCCGATCGAGTGACCCGCGCGCGTGGGCTCGATGCTCGCCGGATGCGTGTGCTGGCCCATGTGAATCGTGCGCTCGAGGCCGAGCCGGCCGTATTGGATCGTGATCGTCTCGGTGGTCTGCGCGATGTGGTTGACGGGCTCGCCGCCCCAGTCGGACACGATGCTGCCCTGCATGCAGGAGCGCACGGCGCGCGGGATGTCGATGAGCGCCTGCATCGCGGCGGTACCCGCCGGCGTGAGGTCCACGGCCGCACGCGGCGGCGGCCGCGGCCCCGTTGCGACGCGCGGTTGCGCCGCCTCCGGAGTGCCGCGCGCGCCCGCGATCGCGCGCTGACCTTGGGGCACGCCGCCCTTCTCGAAGTTGCCGACCTGGGACAGCGGCACGAGCGTGCCCTCGCGTCCCGCCGAGTCGGTCATCACGAGCTGCTCCTGCGCCCAGTCGCCGTCGATGTTGGGCTGGCCGCTCGGTAGGCGCGTCTGGCGCTCGGCCGCCGGCTTCGCTTCGACGCGCTGGCCGTAGCGGTCGAGGCTCGTGCCGTTCTCGAATGTGATGGTGCTGACGTAGCACGCGGTGGGCTCGACGCGATCGGGCGAGCCGTTGATCTTTACCTTGGTACCGGCTGCGAACATCTCGGGCGTCCATCCCGAGCGGCGCAGCGTGGTCGCGGATCGAACCTCGCAGCGGTACGACTTCTTGGAGCCGTCGGCGGCGGTGACGTCGAAGTGCAACCAGGAATGGGGGTTCACGAAGTCGAACTTGGTGATGACGCCCGCGAGCTCGATGTCCTGGTCCATCGCGAACGTACCGAAGCCGTGATGAGCGCTCGCCGCGGTCGCGACGAACAGCAGGCTCGAGCCGAGCCCTACGAAGATTCGTGTTGTCATCCCACCCTCCCGCGACGCCGCGCCGCGTGGCTGCGATCGTAGCACGCAAGGCCGGTGCGACCGGCGCGGGATCAGCCCGGGAGCCGGCCCCGCGAGTCAGCCATGCGCAGCTTCCTGTGGCGAGTGCACGTGAGCCGGGTCCGGCGCAGCGTGCAGCACGGCGATCACGTCCTTGCCCTGAAGCAGCAATTGCTTGCGCGCTTCATCGATTCGCGTCATCAGCGATTCGTCGACGACGTTGACCGGTCGCCGTATTTCTTGGTATCCGCCGATGAACAGCTTCCGTAAGTCCACGACACACCCTCCATGGTTGTTCCGTACCGCCCGGGTATTGCAATCAGCGTGCCCGCTGCGCGGACCGGCCGAAAATCAGCGGGTTAGCGGCATAAGCGAGAACCCCGTCACGCCGCTTTGTAAAGCGCTCCGACGCGATCCGCAGCAAAAGCCACCTGCGTTTCTCGCCAACACTTGTGCAAATGCGCCACCCCTTGCCCTCCTGCCCACGCGGCCGGGCTGCCGGCTCCATGACAAATCGCAGCAAAATCAGTCGGTCGCGCTCATCCGACGCAATGGCACGAGATCTGCAATCGGCGCTCGAGCGCCCGGCGGGCCCGGCGCGACGGGAGTGGGCCGCGGCGCGAGTCAGGCGCGGCATGGGGATCTTGAGGAGATCGCTAATGAGCATCGAACGAGCAGACGTCGGGACGGAGCGCACTGTCACTGTCATCGCCTATGCGCTGCATCTTTTCGGCGCGACCTGCGGTCTGCCGAGCATCATCGGCACCGTCTTGAACTACGTGAGGGTGAACCGTTACGGCGGCTACTGCGACAGCCACCACCGCTACATGATCCGAACGTTCTGGTGGGCGCTGCTCTGGATGGTGATCGGCTGCGTGACGATTTGGATCTTCGGACTCGGCTGGGGAGTCATGTTCGTCACGTGGATCTGGTACGTGTACCGGCACATCAAGGGGCTGGTCGCGCTGCTGAATGGGGAGTCGATGCCGACCTGACACGGCGCCGCGCGCGGATCGGTTGCGGTCTTGGCGGCCTTCCACCCGCGGAGCCGCGCCCTCGCTTTCCGGGTTGTTGCATAATGCCCGGCGACACGAGGGGGAGAGACTCATGACGCATCCGACGACGCGCTTCATCGCGCTCTGCAGCCTGTTGGCCTTGTTCGTGGGGGCCGCGCACGCCCAGAAGCCCTACACCACGTGGCGCGCATACGGCGGCTCGGCGAGCTCCTCGCAATACTCCGCGCTCGATCAGATCAACAAGAAGAACGTCGCCCAGCTCGAGGTGGCGTGGACATTCCCGGTGGGCGAACGCGGCTTCACGCAGAACCCGATCGTCGTGGATCGAACGATGTACGTCGCGGCACGCGACAGCGCGATCGTCGCGCTCGACGCCGTCACGGGCAAAGAGCTCTGGGCCCATCCGAACGAAGGGGGCTTGAGCGCGCGCGGCTTCAACTACTGGCAGAGCGCGGACGGCTCCGACCGCCGGCTGATCTACGGTAACGCGGGATTCTTGACCGAGATCGACGCGCGCACCGGCGCCACCGTCACCAGCTTCGGCACGAACGGCCGCGTCGACCTGCGCGACGCGCTCAAGGCGGACGGCTGGGACATGACGAACGTGCGGGAGCTCAGCAACGCGGGCAACCCCGGTCGCGTCTACCAGAACCTGTTCATCATCTCGCTGCCGGCGCAGGGCGCGGGCTACACCTCCACGCCCGGCGACGTCACCGCGTGGGATATCGCAACCGGCAAGCTCGCCTGGATCTTCCACAGCATCCCGCACAAGGGCGAGTTCGGCTACGACACGTGGCCGGCCGAAGGGCACGAGAAGGCCGGCGGCGTGCACAACTGGAGCGAGCTCACGGTCGACGAAGCGAACGGCATCGCGTTCGTCCCGTTCGGCACCGCGCGCTACGACTTCTTCGGCGGCAACCGCGCCGGCAACAACCTGTTCGCGAACTCGCTGGTCGCGCTCGACGCGAAGACCGGCAAGCGGCTCTGGCACCAGCAGCTCGTGCATCACGACCTCTGGGACTACGATCTGCCGCAGGCGCCGAAGCTGCTCACGATCAAACAGAACGGCCGGTTGCGCGACGTCGTCGCGCAGGCCACGAAGCACGGCTTCGTGTTCGTGTTCGACCGCAAGAGCGGCGAGCCGATCTGGCCGATCGAGGAGCGGCCGGTGCCGCAGTCGGACCTTCCCGGCGAGCACACGTCGCCCACGCAGCCGTTCCCGACGAAGCCGGCGCCGTTCGCGGTGCAGTCGTTCACCGCGAAAGACATCAATCCGTTCTTGCCGCCGGCCGAGCAGGCGCTGCTGCGCGAGCGCTTGAAGACGTCGCGCAACGAGGGCTTGTTCACGCCGCCGAGCTTCCAGGGCTCGATCGAGATGCCGGGCCACAACGGCGGCGCGAACTGGGCGAGCTCGGCCGTGGATCCGATCAACGGCGAGCTCTACGTCGTGTCGAAGAACCTGCCGGTGATGCTCGCGGCGCAGTTGAGCGACGAGGAGCCGAGCGCGCGTGGCGTGAACGGTGCGGTGATTCCGCCGGAGCAGGCGGCGAAGGCGATGGCCGACGCGAAAGCCGCAGCCGCGAAGGGCCCGGTGCGCTACGTGATGCCGTACGACTTCCTGCGTAGCCCCACCAACGGCATGGCCGCGATCGGCCCGCCGTGGTCGCACATCACCGCGTACGACCTGAACACCGGCGAGATCAAGTGGCGCGTGCCGGACGGCAGCACGCCGGGCCCCGGCATTCCGGCGGACTCGGGCTCGCACTTCCCGCGCGGAGCGCCGCTCGTGACGGCCGGCGGCCTCGTGTTCGCGGCCACCGCGCAGGACAAGATGCTACGCGCCTACGACCGCGACAACGGCAAGGTGCTGTGGTCGAAGGAGCTGCCCAACGGCTCGGAAGGCATCCCGGCAACTTACGAGATCGACGGACGTCAGTATCTCGCGCTGCCGGTCGCGGCCGGCGCCGGCACGATGGCGCCGACGATCGCACCGCCGCCGTCGGGCCCGCAGGGCGAGCGCTCGTACATCGTCTTCGCCCTCCCGAAAAAATAGGGACATGTTTGATTTTTCGGCGAGTCAGTCGAAAAGATTCTTCTCGAGGAGCGCGCCAGGGGTCCTGGCGCCCTCCGATTTTCTCGGTCGCCCTCTCGGCCGCGGCGTGAACTGCGCTCCCAGCGTGGATTCGGCCTGACGCACCCACGCGTCGCTCCCGTATGGGCGCCCTGTCGATACGCAGCTACGAATGGCGTGCAGTGCCGCCTCCGCTTCGGCGGCATTCACCTCACCACCCCACTCCCGCGGCAACGCGCAAGGCGACCCGTCGAGGAGACCTCTGCGGTTCCTGAGCTGCCGCTCGTTCAAGCTGCCCCAGCGCCAGTCCTCCGCCTTGGCGACCAGATTCGCCCTCAGCGCATTCCGCTCGACGTAGCGAATCACAGTGAGCAGATGGTCATCGTGCTCGATCGGAAACGCTCTGAAGCGGCCTTGCCAGATATGGCCCGCGGTCTCGTAGCAGAGTCTATGGGCTCGCGCGTGCGTAGTGAGCAGCCAGTGGACCCAGCGAGCGAGCGTATCGTTGTCGCGAGGCCGCACCACGAAGTGAAAGTGGTTGGGCATCAGGCAGTACGCGAACAACTCGATCGGATACCGTGTGCTTGCCTCGCCCACGATCGTTAGAAATTGCTCGAAATCGGCAGCTTCGTGAAAGACCGTCTTACGATCGTTGCCACGATTTAGGATGTGGTAGCAGACGCCGCCCACCACGGCTCGCGCCGTTCTGACCATGCTCGGACGGTATCAACTAGGCGCACGCTGCGGAATGTGGGTTTCGAGCCGAATCCTGGAGAAACGTGTTACACGCGGAGGCATCGACGGGCGACGGCCGCGCCGGAAAAATCAAACATGTCCCTATTTATTCGTAGCTGTTGAAGGTGTCGCGGGTCATGCGCCAATCGCCGCTCGGCTGGCGCTGATAGATGCGCAGGAAGGTGCCGCTGATCGCGCGCTTGTCGCCGCCGTCTTTCGGGGTGATGGCGGTGGTGTACGTGCCGCGCTGGAACGCCAAGTCGCCCGACACCACCGTCTCGATCGGCGTCCACGTCTCGTCGAAGTTGAAGCGCTCGAACGCGGTGCCGTTGAGCTCGTCGTTCGCCTTCTTGCCGACGATCGGCACGCGATTCGGAGCGAGCATCACGTGCCCGTCGGTCGTAAGGCTCGACAGCGTCGCGATGTCCTCGTCGTTGATCGCGCCGAGATAGCGCTTGTTGAATGCTGCAATCGCGGCGAGATCCTGATCGAGCGGCGGCTGCCGCGATCCGGCGCCGCCGCAGCCCGCCAACAAAGCCGCGACGAAGGCTGTGGCAGTCGCCAACGTGGCTTTCATGTTGTTCTCCCGAAACGAACGCTCGTGGCGAGGAAGGGACACGCGGCGCGCTAACGGCACCTCGAAAAATCCAACATGTCCCTAATTATTTTTTACCACGGCGCCGTCGTGCCGTCGTACTGAATGAAGCGCCCGGTATCCGCGAGGGTGGCCTTCTCGATCACGGCGATCATGCCCTGCACGCTCGGCTCCATCTCGACCATGCCCGGAAACGACTTGAAGTTCGCCTGCCGCTCCGTGAGCACCGCGCCCGGGTGCACCATCAGCACCGTCACGCCCTCGGGCTTCTCGTGCACCGCGATCAGCTGGAACTCGCGGTTCAACGCCGCCTTGCTCGCGCGATAGGCCATCGCGCCCGAACCGCCGAGCGAGAACGTAACGGACCCGTTCGTGGAGCTGATCGCGATGAGCTTCTTCTGCTTGCTCGCGCGCACGTTGCCGATGAACGCCTCCGACACGGCCAGAGGGCCACGCACGTTCGTCGCCATGATCTGGTCGAACAGCGCGTAGTCCGTCTTCGTGAACGTCTGCGTATCGCCCTCCCCGCGGCACGCCTCGTCGTTCGCGCACACCGAGCGGTCGCTGTAGACGCCCGCATTGTTGATCAGCACGTCGATGGGCACGTCTTTGAGCTTGGTCGCGAGCGCCTTGATCTCGTCGAGGCTCTCCACGTCCATGCGCTCGACCCGCACGTTCTTGTGGTCCTTGATCACGGCCGCGAGCGACTCCGGCACGTCGGGCCGGCGGTGCGTGGCGATGACCGTCCAGCCTTTCGCGGCATATTCCTTGACGAACTCGAGGCCTAGGCCCGAGTTCGCGCCGGTGATCAGCACGGTGTCGGCGAGCGCCGCCGAAGAAATGGAGAGAAGCGCGCCGAGCGCAGTGGCCGCCACGAGCGGCAGCGTCCAGGTTCTTTTCATCGATGCCCCCGCGAGGAGTCAGAGAGCCGATGATATCTCGTGGCGAAAGCCGGGGTCAGGCCCTTTCGGGGCCCGACCCTGAACGATCGCGACCGAGTTAGGGGGTCTCGCAGTTCGCGGGCGCGGGTGCGCTCGGCCCGTTGATCGTGGCCGAATCCCAATGCTCGTCGGCTTTGGCGCCGACGAAGCGCCAAGTGTCGAACCACGTGGTGTAGTAGCACTTGCTCGGATCGCGCGGATCCTTGTAGTGCCGCGGCGTGAGCACCGTGACGTACTCGCCTTCCGCCTGGACCGCGACCACCGGCGACGTGAGCTTGGGGCACGAATCCGTCCGCGGCATCTTCAAGACCTGAGTGAAGAACTGCACGACCGCGTCGCGACCGGTGGCCGCGTTGGGATTGTGCTGGTGATACGCCGGGGTGAGCCACTCGGCCGCGCGCTCCCATTGGCCGCACTGGAGCAGCTCGCGCATGATGTGCAGCGCCGCCTGCTTGTTCTTGGGGACCGAGCGGCTGCCGCCTTTGAACAGCGCCTCGGGATCCTTCACGCCGACCACCGGCTCCTGCGCGTAGAGCGCCGAGCTCGCCGCGAAAGCCGCCGCCGCCACCAAGATCGTTCGCATTTTCACGTGGAATACCCCGCGGGGTTGATTCGGATGGCGCATGATCTGCGTACCTGACTCACGCGTCAATTATTGGTGAGTCAGACCATACCGGCCGGTTTGGTGACTGGCATTGCCGCTACCCGCAACCTGACTCGCGAGTCAAATACGCGTTGACCCGAATCTCCGGGCCCTCATAGTATTCAAGCCAATGATTCGAGCGCGGCGCCGTTTCCTGCGGCTGCGGCTCGCAAGTAAGGGGGATTTCATGCAGCGACCAAACATTGCTTGGCGCATCGGCATCGCGGCGCTCGCGCTCGCCGTGGCGCCGTCGATCGCGCTTGCGCAGCGCGGCTCCTTCGGCGGCGGCTTCGGCCCGCCGCTCAAGGCGGAGCCGCCGCCGAAGCAATTCGCGAGCTCGGAAGAGCACTACAAGTATCTGCTCGCGCAGGCGCACGGCGGCACCAAGCACACGATCGCCGACGTGCCGCGCTGGGACGGCATTTGGAACACCGCCGGCAACACCCACATGGACGCGTTCATCGACGGGCCGGGCCTGCAAGGCGGCACAGTCAAGTCGGGCGTGCTCACGCCCGCGTACGAGAAGGCCTACAAGGAGCGCTGGCGCCAGCAGCAGGAAAAAGGCGAGGTCGACTACGACCGACTCGCGCACTGCGAGCCGCCCGGCATGCCGCGCTTCCTGCTCGAGCCGTACACGCACGAGTTCATCAACCTGCCGAACGAGTCGTATCTCATCAACGATTTCGGTCCGTCGATCCGCCGCGTGCTCATCGGCAAGGAGCATGCGAACGTCTACGGCACGCACTCCTGGTACGGCGACACGATCGGCTTCTGGGACGGCGACAAGCTCGTACTGAACACCAAGTACCTCTACCCCGCCGACTTCACACGCTGGTCGCCGATGACCAGCAACCAGTTCGAGAGCGTCGAGATCTGGCAGCTCAAGAAGTACGACGGCGGCATCGAGCGAATCGAGGTGCAGGCCACTTTCTACGACAAGCTCGCGTTCCTGCATCCGGTGAGCGCGGAGTACGCGTTCCGTCGCGCAGTGGACCTCGAGAAGGCCGACTATCGCATCAACCACTGGGAATGCGAGCAGACGACCAACGCCTACTACGACAAGGAAAAGGGCGTCACGAACTTCCACCTGCCCGGCGAGGAAGGCTTCAACGACGGCCGCGGCTTCACGATGTTCCCCGAGTTGCCGGGGCAGTCGCGCGATCCGATCTACAACACCACGTTGCCGGGGGAGCCGGCGGCGGCCCCGACCAAGTAAGTAAGGGAGCAGAGAAATGAGACCGTTGAAATTGCTGACCGCGGCGCTCGTCGCTGCGCTCACGGCTACTACTGTCTACGCGCACCACTCGTTCGCGATGTTCGACCGCGACACGCAACTCGTCAAAACCGGCACCGTCGTGCGCTGGGCGTTCAACAACCCGCACTCGTGGCTGTACTTGAACATCAAGAATCCGGACGGCAGCAACACGCTCTGGAGCTTCGAGGGCTCCGCGCCCACGGGGTTGATCACGCGCGGCATCACGGGCGACACGTTCAAGCCCGGCGCCACCGTCACGTTCATGTTCTGCCCCCTGAAGGACGGCCGCCCCGGCGGCGCGATCGGCTGGGCCAAGCTCGACGACGGCAAGTACATGAACCCGGCCGACGGCGGGTGCAACGGCGGCGAAGCCAACCAGAGGCAGTGGGAAACGTGGCTCCAGAAGGGCTACAAGTCCAACAAGGACGCCGAGGCCGCCAACGCGAAATAGGGACAGGTTACTTTTCTCGGTAACCCCTCGCCCGAAAATAGGGACATGTTGCCTTTTCGTTGAGCGTCGCGTGAATCGGCGATCACCATCGCCGAAAAGGCAACATGTCCCTATTTTCGGGCGAGGGATGACTTCGCGAACACGCCCGTGACGAGCACGCGGTGGGCCACGTCGTCGAGCAACTCGACACGGTTGCGGCCGCGCACCTTCGCCTCGTAGAGCGCCTGGTCGGCGAGCTGGAGGGCCCCGCGCGAGCGCCGCCCGGGGCTCGGCTCGACGGCAGCGACGCCGACGCTGATCGTGACCTCGGTGACACTCGGAGCACCGTGATGCTCGATCGCGAGCTCGCCCACGGCGCGCCGCATGCGCTCGGCGACGTTCTGCGCGTGCTCCATGTCGCTGTCGTAGAGAATCACCGCGAACTCCTCGCCGCCGTAACGCGCGAGCACGTCGAGCGGACGTGACACGAACAGCTGCAGCGCCTGCGCGACGCGGCGCAGCGCGTGGTCGCCGGCCTGGTGCCCGTAGCGATCGTTGTAGGCCTTGAAGTGATCGATGTCGATCATCAGGAGCGCCATCGTGCGGCCGTCGTCGACAGCCTGCTCCCACAACCGCTCGAGATGCTCGTCGAAGACGCGGCGGTTCTTGAGACCGGTCAGCGTGTCGTGCTCGGCGAGCTCGGCGATCAGATGACTCTCGAGGAAGCTCGTCCGCGACCACTTCTCGAGATGCCGCGCGGCGATCGCGCACGCGGCCACCGTCATCAGCAGCACGACGATCGAGCGGCTCGCGATTGGCGCGGCCAGGCCGAAGATCACCGCCGCCGCCACGAATGCGATGACGGCAACAACCACCGCCACCAGGGCCGCGCGAAACCGCAAGCCGAGGAAGAAGAACGGCCCGAGCACCACGAGCGGCATGATCATCAAGAGCTCGAGCTGACCCAGCGCCGCGACCTGTGCCACTCCGACCGCCGCGACCACGCCGCGGATCGGCACCACCACCTGCGCCACCGGGAGATAGAGCCGCGTATACAACGGCGACCAGGCGAGCAGGGCCAACACGGCCGACGCGCCGAGAATGACTTCGACGAGACCGAGCGGCCGGCCGCCGATCATGACCTGCTCGAGCGCGCGAAACGCGGGCAGCAGCAGGCCGAGCACCGACGCCACGCGCACGTACGCGCGGTTGTTCGCGAGATGGGCGCGAACGTATTCCGCCTCGATCTTCGGGCTGAACGAACGGCTTGCCGCGCCCCGCGCGAGCTCGGCGGCATAGGGCGAGTTCGGGAAGGCAGCCAGGCTTGGACGCGACACCGACGGCATGCCGAAACGATACGTTCAATTCTCATGCGCCACTGTGATCGGCGTTGCATAACGCCTCTCCACCTCCTGAAAAGGTGATCGGCCTCGCCGCGCGTCCGCCGCCGGCTCCGCTAAGCTCCGCGACGGTGCAGTAGACATAGCGCAAGGGATGCGTGCAGGAATCGTGTTGGCCGCCTGGATCCTCGCCGCGACGGCCGCGGCTGAGGAGCCCGGCGGCGCGCAGCAGCGCGTCGAGCTCGATTCGATCGCCGCGCTCGTCGCAGCGGTGGCCGGCTGCGCCGCGCTGCACTCGGTTGCCGGCGACGCGCTCGAACGCGGCGGCCTCCCCGCCTACGCCGACGTCGCCCGCCGCCGCGCGGAGGTCGATCAGCTCACCGCGATGTACTTGGTCGCGGAGGACGGCGTCGCGAAAGGCGGCATCCGCCGCGAGTTGACGTCGTACGCGTCCTACGTCGAGCAGCTCACCGCGGCCGCGCGGGAACAGATGGCCGCGGTCGTCACGCTGCAAGACATCGGGCGGTTCAAGAAGGAAGAGGACTACTGCGCGTCATTCATCGCGCTCGAGGACGAGACGATGGGCAAGATCGGCGCCGACGACCCGCGCTCGAACCCGGCGCCGCACGCCGCTCCCAACGCCGTCGCGAATAACTAAGCGCCGGACCCCGTCAGCGCGGCGGCGGCGCGATCACCGCCTCGTCCCAGTGCTCCTTGATCAAGCCGTTTTCGACGCGGATCACGTCGAAGTGATTCCACACGTAGTCCTTCGACGGGTCGTTCGGATCCTTGTCCGTGCGGTCGAACATGAACACGACGTACGGGCCGCTGACGAGCGTGAGTGACGGCGGACGCACCCATTCCGGCTTGATCTCCTGCGGCGTGCGGCCCGGCGTGCGGCTCATGTACTGCTTGAAGCCGTCGCGCCCCTGCGGAACGTTGGGGTTGTGCTGCAGGTAGCCCGGGTCCATGACCTTGTCCGCGAGCTCGAGATGGCCGTATTGGAGCATGTCCTTGAGCTCCATGACGCCGATGTCGAGGTTGCGCTTCTCCTCCGCCGATAGCGTGCCCAAGCTGCCGCGCGCCATCTGCGACTTCTGCTGCTCGAACGCGGCCGGCTTCGGCGCGCCTGGCGGCAGCGCGGTGCGCTTCGCGCTATCCCAGTGCTCCTGCACCTTGCCGTTCTGCAAGCGCAGGACCTCGAACGAGTTCGAGCGATAGGTCTTCGACGCGTCGGCCGGATGCTTCTGCTCCCGCTCGAAGATCAGGAACACGAAGTCGCCTTTCGCGCCCGAGACGACGGGCGGATCCGTGAGCGTCGCCGGGATCGGGTTCTTCGGCTTGACTTGCACCACGTCGCGGAAGAACGCGACGAACGCCTCGCGGCCGGTCGGCACGTTCGGGTTGTGCTGGATGTAGTCGTCCTGCTGGTACTTCGTGGTGAGATCGAGGTGGCCGCCTTCGACCACGTCGCGCCACCAGTCCATCACGAATTGCAGGTTGGGTTTTTCCTTCGCGTCCATCGCCGGGCTCGTTTGCGGCTTGGTGGCCGGGTTGATCGAGTCGGCGAACGCGGCGAACGCAATCAACAGCGTGAGAGCGCACGGCGCGGCGGCCGTCTTGGCAAGGTGCGTTTTCATTTTTTCCCCCTTGGAAATGCCCGTGGACTCCGGGCGTGAGTATACGCCCGGCCTAGGGGGCCGGCGGCGGCACTCCGCGCAGCAACGGCCGTCCGGGGCTCGAACCGTGCGCCCTCCTCGTACGACTATAGCGCCATGAACCGCGACGGCGAACGCATCCTGGACGAGTACCTGGCGCTCTCGAGCCGCGCAGGCTCGAGAGCGGCCTTCGAGGAGCTCGCGCGCCGCTGGACGCCGCGACTCCTGCGCTACGCCGCGCGCGTGCTCGGTCCCGGGCGCGACTCCGCCGACGCCGTGCGCGAAGTCGTGCAGGACACCTGGCTCGGCGCGATTCGCGGCCTCAACCGGCTCGACGATCCGGCCCGGTTTCCGGCATGGATCTATTCGATTGCGACGCGCAAGTGCGCCGATGCCGTGCGCGCGGCCGTGCGCCGGCGCCGCGTCGACGCGCGGCTCGAGTCCGACGCCGCCGCGCAAGCTTCGGGCCACGCCGACGACGGCCGGGACGCCGCTCTCGACCTCCATGCCGCGATCGCGCGGCTGCCCGAGCACGAGCGCGGCGTCGTGCACCTCTACTACGGCGAGGATCTCGGCGTCGCCGAGATCGCCGCGGTGCTCGGCGTGCCCGAGGGCACCGTCAAGTCGCGCCTGCATCACGCGCGCGACGTGCTCGCGCGATTTCTGGAACCTGTCTCGGCCGTAGGCCGCATCGGGAGAGCATCATGAACGACATCGACGACGAGATCCGCCGCACGCTCTCGAGCGAGGACGCGAAACTGCTCGCGCGCTTCGACGACGATCAGGCCCTGCACCGGCAGGTGCTCGACATGTTCCGCGGCAACCACCGCTGGCTCACCGCGCTGGGTTGGGTGGCGGGCTTCGCGCTGTTCGCCGCGGGCGCGTACTGCTCGTGGCGGTTCGCGCTGGCGGAAGAGCTTCGGCACATGTTGCTGTGGATGGGGCCCGCGGGCCTGTGCTTTCTCGGGCTCGCGCTCGTCAAGCTCTGGTTCTGGCTCGAGCTCCAGAAGGGCTCCGTGCTGCGCGAGCTCAAGCGGCTCGAGCTGCAAGTCGCGAGCCTCGCGGCACGCGGCGCGCGCGCGGACGACGGCCGTCATCGTTAGCGGGCGTTCAGTCAACTGATTGACACTCCGACGCGCCCCCGTGTGCTAGCGTCGCTCCCAACCGCGCTCCCGAAAACGCGGACGAGAGGACCCGTCATGCTCACGCGAGAACAACTCGTCGGCCTCTATCCCAAGGCTCCGCCGGACCACGTCGAGGCGTTCCTCGCCGACGAGGACCGCCTGTTCAGACAACACGGCCTCGCGGACAAGTCGATTCGGCTCCACTACTTCCTGGCACAGATCGGCCACGAGTCCGGCGGGCTCACGATCTCCGTCGAGAACCTGAGCTACAGCCCCGAGAGGCTCATGCAGGTCTGGCCGAGCCGCTTCCCTACGATCGAGTCGGCGCAGCCGTTCGCGAAGGATCCCGAGGCGCTCGCGAACGAGGTCTATTCCGACCGCATGGGCAACGGTCCGCCCGGGTCGGGCGACGGGTTTCGCTACCGCGGCCGCGGCTACATCCAGATCACCGGCAAGGACGGCTACCGCGAGGTGGGGCAACGCGCAGCAGAGATGAATCTCGTCGCGCAGCCCGACGACGCCGCGGCGCCGGCCACCGCGCTCGAGGCGGCCTGCGCCTTCTGGACTTGGAAGGGCCTGAACGAATTCTGCGATGCGGGCGACTTCAAGAAGGTGACGCGCAAGATCAATGGCGGCTTGGTCGGCCTCGTCGACCGCAGAGCCTGGCTCGACAAAGTGCGCCGCACGCTCGCCGAGCCGGAGAACGTCGAAGACCTGCCCGAGGACACGGTGATCGTCGAAATGCAGCGCGAGCTCCAGCGCCGCGGTTTCACGGAGATCGGCACCGCGGACGGCGACGTCGGCCGGCGCACGATCGCCGCGATCACACGCTTTCGCGCGGAGAACGGGCTGCCGGAGGGCGTAGTCGACGACGCGCTGCTGAAAGCGCTCGGCGTCGACACCTGAGCGTCGGCGGGCCTGGCGGCGGACGTACCTCGAATGATCTTCCCGAGACCCTCGCCGCACATGGCCGCAATTTGCATCCTGCAATTGCGGCACTCCCGCCATCCATGGCGGTCGGATGTGCGGCGCGGAGCCCCAGGGATGGTCTTCCGGCGTGTCTCGGGAAGGTCATTCGAGGTGCGGCCGCCGCCGGGGCGAGCCGCCGCTCACTGATATCGCAGCGCCACGATCGGGTCGACCTTGGTCGCGCGCCGCGCCGGCACGAAGCACGCGGCCGCCGCCACTCCGGCGAGCACGGCCGCTACGACGATGAGCGTCAGCGCGTCACGTGCGCCTACGCCGAACAGAATCGCCTGAAGCAGCCGGCTCACGCCGAGCGCGGCGACGAGCCCGATCGCGAGCCCCAGACCTGCGAGCTTCATGCCGCTCACGAACACGAGCCTTTGCAGGCTGCCGGCGTTCGCGCCGAGCGCCGAGCGGATGCCGAGCTCGTGCGTGCGCTGCGTGACGGCGTACGAGATCACGCCGTAGATCCCCACGGCCGCGAGCAGCAGCGCCATGCCCGCGAACACCGCGAGCAGCAGCGCCTGAATGCGGTAGCCGACGAGCGACTCGTCTGCGATTTGCTCGAGCGTGCGCACGTCGGCGAGAGCTTGGTCCTTGTTCACGCTGGCCACGGCCCCGCGCACGGCCTTTTCGAGGGTTGCCGGGTCCACGGCCGCGCGCGCGAGCAGGCTCGCGAAGTACACGGGGCTCTGCTCCATCGTCACGTACATCCCGCCGCTGCGCGTGTCGTTGAGCGAGGAGATCTTCTCGTCCTTGATCACGCCCACGATCTCCCAGGCGATCTCCGGCCCAAGCGCGGTCTGGCCCGGCACGATTTCCGCCACGAGGATCCGCCGGCCCACCGGGTCCTCGTTCGCGAAATCGCGTTTCGCGAACGTCTCGTTGATCACCGTCACCGGCCGCGAGCCGGAGACATCGGTGTCTTGCAGCCCACGGCCGGCCATGACGTTGATGTGCAGCGCTTCGAAGTACGACGGCGTGATCATCTTGAAGAACATCCCCTGCGCCTTGGCGGGGTCGACCGCGTCGCGGTTCGCAATCTTGTACGGCATCCCGTAGCCCCAACCTTGGAGCGGCAGCGCGGACGTCAGCGCCGTCTCGCGCACGCCGGGCACGGCGGCCACCGCCTCGCGGATCGACCTCAAGTACTGGTTGAGCTCCTTGGGATCGGGATGCTGCGCGTTGGCGATCGGCATGTTCGCGGTAAGCACGTTGGTCGCGTCGAAGCCCGGATCCACGTCGAGCAGACTGAACAGGGTGCGGAGCAACAGCCCCGATCCCACGAGCAGCACGAACGCGAGCGCCACCTCGGACACGACGAGTGCGCTGCGCAGACGCGCCCCGCCGCCGGTGGGCGTGGCGCCTTGGCCGCCCTCCTTCATGGGCTCGGTGAGGTTGGTCCGCGTGGCCTGAATCGCGGGCGCGAGGCCGAACAGGACGCCGGTGAGCACCGTCACCGCGGCCGCGAACAGCAGCACGCCCATGTCCATGCGGACGTCCACCTCCGACGGCAGGAAGAACGGCGGGATCATGGCCTTGATCGCGCGCATCGTCGCGTACCCGACACCGATGCCCAACACGCCGCCGCACAGCGACAGCAACATGTTCTCCGTGAGGAACTGGCGCGCGAGCCGCCACCGACCGGCCCCGAGCGACGCGCGCACCGCCACCTCGCGCCGCCGCGCAACGCCGCGCGCGAGCGCAAGGTTCGCAAGGTTGGCGCAACCGATCAGCAGCACGGACGCGGTCGCGCTGAATAGCGTGATGACCGCGGTGCGGATGTTTGGGCCGACGACCTGTTCCGCGAGCGGAGTCACCGCGACACTCCAACCCTTGTTCGACGCGGGATAGGCGTCGGAGATGCGCTTGCCGATCACGTCCATCGCGGCGCGCGCCTGCTCGAGCGTGACGCCGGCCTTGAGCTTGCCCATCGCGCCGAACCAATGGAAGTCGCGCGTCATGTTGGACTGCTCGAACGCGAGCGGCTTCCAGATCTGGCGCGGCTGCCGGTCGAACGTGCCGCCGCCCGCGAGCACGCCGACGACCGTATACGGCTCGCCGTCGAGCGTGATCGACCGGCCCACGATCGCGGGATCGCCGCCGAACCGCGTGTGCCAGAGCACGTTGCTCAACAGCACGACGTGGTTGTTGCCGACCTGGTCCTCGCCAGGGAGGAACTTGCGGCCGAGCACGACCCGGACGCCGGTGATGTCGAAGTACTGCACGGTGGCCTGCCCGCCGGTGAGCCGCACCGGCTCGTCGCCGCCGGTGTAGGTCACGCCCCAGCCGGTCTGCGCCGCGAAGTACTCGAACACGGTTTGCTGCTGGGCCCAGTCGAGGTAGTTCAGCGTGGAGATGCCGTTGCTGCCGCCGTCGGGGCGCTTCTCGAGCACCAGCATCACGCGCTCGGGATCGGGATACGGCAGCGGCTGGAGCAGCATGGCGCTCAAGAAGCTGAACATCGCGGTGTTCGCGCCGATCGAGAGCGCGATCGTGGCGATCGCCATCGCGGCGAAACCCGGGCTCGAGCGCAGCGTGCGCAACGCGTAGCTCAGATCTTGACGAAGCGCGGACATCCGATCCCCTTGTTCACCGCCGAAGGAGAGCTCCGGGCGCGGAATCGTAGCACCCGCGAGGCCGGCAACCCTGCTGTTAGATGCGGCAAGGAGCCGGCCGGTTACAGGGGCATAGCGCGAGCACGCCGCGGAAAAATGTAACCTGTCCCTATTTTCCGCCGAAGAGCTGCTGGAGCGTCCGTCGCTCGCAGCTCGTGGCGAGCGCGTACGCCGGGTCGTCGACGTGCAGCGCAACGTACGCGATGCGCCGCGCGAGCATCGCCAGCTCGAGCTTGTACGGCAGCGCGACGATCCGATTGCGCTCCTCCGACGGCAGCTCGCGAGCATCGCGCAGCTTCTGTTCGGCCTCGTGGTTCGCCTCGACGTAGCCCGTGAGCGGAATCGCCATCTCCGGTAGGAGCCCCGCGGTGAGATCGGCCGCAGCCTTGGCCTCGGCCGCCGTGAGGTTGCGCGCCGCGAGCTGGATCTCGGCCACGGTCGTCGCGGGCGACAGCTCGTCCGGGTGCGCCGCGAAGTAGTCGTCGATGAGCGCGTCGGTGGTCGTGTAGCTCAGCTGATGATCCTCGAGCCGCGTGGACGCGTACCAATGCGCGTCATAGAACGTGACCGGCGGCGCCGCGCCGCGCCGTCTGCCGGTGGGCGCGATCGACGTGGGGGCCGACAGCGCGCCGAAGAAATGCCGCAGGTAATCGTCCGACTTCGCGAGCGCGGCCGGCGAGAGCTGACAGCCCGACGCCGTCACGTCCGGGTGCGCCGCGAAGAACCCGCACTGCACCGCCGTCGCGAACATGCCGCCATTGCACGCCCCGCTGACCATGACCAGCTCGCCGCCCGACTCGCGCTTGATCGGCTCGACGTCGGCCGGCGCGAGCGTGAGGCCGTGTCCCCAGAGCGGCGAGCCGGCGGGACCGGAGTGGCCGACCTGCACGAGCAGCGTCCGCGCACGCTCGGCCCGTCGCTGCGCCGTGAGCACGGCGTTCAATCCCGCCGCGTCGGCCGCATAGTCGGCGCGTAGCTCGGAACGTTTGAAGAGCGTGCGGCCGCCGTCGCTGTAGCTCGTGTCGTTGCCTGCGACGCCGGGTCCGTGGCCGAACAGCGTTACGTAGCGCACCGAGCCGAGACGCATGCGCTCGAGCTCGGCCCGGATCTCGCCCATCCGCGTGGGGATGTACAGCGAGTTGGCGGCCGGGATGCCGGCCGACCCCCACAGGATCACGTTGCTCGCGCCGAGCTCCGCGGGCATCGTCGACGCAAGGTCGACGGGCCGCGACGGCGCGCGCGCGGGCCGCTTGCCGAGCGCCACGTCCACGAAATACTCGAGGTTCCAGTGGCTCGCGAAGAACGCGGCGTAGAAGTCGTCGTCGTGCAGTGCCGGATCGTCGTCCGCCGGCTCCGCGGGCGGGAACATCACGGCGCGGGAGCGGCGCAGCTCGTTGTTGTCCGCGGAGTCGGCGATGTTGCCGGCGGCGAGCACGCGCCCGGCCTCCACCACGAGCACGAGCAAGGTGGTGTCCCACGTCGCGCTCGTCGGCCCGAGCTCGGCCGGCAGCTGCGCGACCACGTCGGACGCGAGCACGCCCTTGAAGATCGACAGGATCGGAATCGTGAGCCCGGCGCCGTCGGCGTAGCGCAGCGCGCGCCCGTAGCCTCGCTGCTGCGCGACTTGCCGGTAGATCTCGCAGCTGTTGCAGGTGTCGGGCGAGCTCGCGAGCCAGACCTCGAGGGCTTGCGCGCTCTGCGTGAACGACCAGAGCGCGACGAGCGCGATCAAGAATCGCATCAGCCGAACCGCTCCAGCGCGCGCTCCTTGGCCTTCTGCGCCTCGATCTCGCGATTGCGCGGCACGCTCGACGTCTCGAGCGAGAAGATCAGCCTATGCGCGGCCGCGGCCACCTCGACCACGGCGCGATTGAACGCCTGCTCGTTCGCCTTCGACGGCGCGTTGAACCCCGACAGCTTGCGCACGAACTGCAGGGCCGACGCGCGGATCTCGGCGTCCGTGGCCGGCGGCGCGAAGTTGAACAGCGTTTTGATGTTGCGGCACACGGCGCGGCTCCGAGGTTGACTCTCGAAGCGTAGTGTAACCGCGCCGACAGGCGCGTCGGCGACCGTAACCGCGGCGATCGGCGCGTCAGCGCTCGCCGATGATAGACAACGCCGCGTCGCGGGCATCGCTCGCGGGCAAGCTCGTGGCCCACGCGCGTGCGGCCGGCGCGTCCACCGCGCTCCAACGCCGCGCGATCGCCTCGGCCGCGCCGCGGGCCTCGGCCGTACCGGCGACGTCGATCTTGCGGAGCAACGCGGCGGCGCCGGAGGGGTCCGTGCCCGCGGCGCGCTGCGCGACGGTCGCGAGCGCGGCGTCGTGGCCCTCTTGGCCGGCGTACTGCGCGACCCAGACGGCCGCGGCGCGCGGATCGGCGGCGGCGTAACCGGCGGCCGCGGCCTTGATCCACGCGGGGCGGAGCTCGCTCGGAATCCTGCGCAGATACGCCGCCGCCGCGTCCGGGTCGCTCTTGCCGAGCGCCTCGGCCGCGCGCGTGTAGCCCGCACCGGGGGCGCGCTGATCGTTCGCGATCAGCCACTCGAGGGCGGGCTTTGGGTCGCGAAACGCCCAGCCGCTCGTCAGCGTCTGCAGCTCGAAACGTCCCTGACCGGAGGCGGGCCAGCGGCTCACGAGCGCCGCCACGTGGTCCGCGTCGAGCACCCTGCCGATCACGAGCGACTGCGCGAGCGCCAAGCGCTGGCTCGACGCGTCGGCGAGCAGCAGCTCGATCGCGCGGTCGGGGTCGACGCGCGCGAAGCCTAAGAGCGCGCTTGCGACGAGCCCGGGCTCGGGCGGCCTCAGGCTCTGCGCCCACGCGAGCGCGGCCTCCGGATCCGTCTGCGCGTACCCTCGCACCGCGAGGTCGAGCGCCCGAGTGCGGTCGGGCCCCGGCGGCAGAGCCTCCGCGTAGCCGAGCGCCGCGAGCGGGTCGGTGCGGGCCATGCCGAGCAGCTCGATGCGGCGGACCTCCGGCGCGAGGTCGTCCGGCAGCCGCTCCAAGATCGCGAGCACCCGCGCCGGCGGAAGCTGGGCGAACGCCTCGAGGCCGGCGTCCTCGATCGCAGCGCGCTGCGCGTCGGGACCGAGCGCGAGCGCGTAGCCGAGCATCGCCTCGGGATCGCGCTTCGCCCACTCGCGGAGCACCGCGCTCGAGAACTCGGCGGCGAATTCGGCGTCGAGGCTCGCGGCGCGGAGCAACGCGGCGGGCGCGTCGTCGTTCGCGGCCTGCACGGCGATGCGCGCGAGCGCGTCCCGACGGTTGGTCGGCGGGAGGCTCGCGGCGGCGCGCAGCGCGCCCGTGAGGTCGTGCGTCGCGCGCGCGACGGCCGCGGCGGCGCGCAATCGGCCCGCGTCGAGGCGCGGCGCCGCGGCGAGCAGCCGCTCGATCGCGTCGTCGTCGTCGCCGATCACGCTCAGGAGCTCGCGCGCGAGGCGCGACGCGCGCGCCGGGTCGTACGCGTCGAGCGCGCGCAGTGCCGGGCCGGGGTCGGCACCCGCCCAGTCGCGATGCAAGGCCGCGAGCAGCTCGACCGGTGCCTCGATCTCGCGGGCCAGCGCCACGGCCGCGCCCGGATCGATGGCCGCGTACCGAGCGAGCAGCGCTTCGAGCGCGTAGCGCGGCGCCGCGATGTCGGGGAGAGCGGCGACGGCGCGCGCGAGTGCCTCGAGCTGCGCGCGGCTCGCACGCGCCACGAGCGCGTCCACCGCCGCCTGCTCATCGCGCCCAAACCCCGGCCCGAGCAGCCTGAACAGCTCGCGCTGCAGCGACACCGCGTCCGACGCGGAGGGCGTGCCCCGAGATCGCACCGCGAGCGACGCCCGCGGCTCGGAGCCCGCGCCCGCGTCTCCGCCAGGAACCGGCGCGCGGCCGCGCGCAAGATAGAGCGCCACGCCGCCGACGGCGGCAAGCACGACCAGCAATGCGAAGGCTCGCCGCATCCGCGCTCCTCGGGTCAGAAGGGCACGCGAAGATTGTACGCGCGACCCGCACCGATACCTACCACCGCGATGTATAGGTCGTGTCTCACTTTGACGGCGCGATACGCGCAAGTGCTGCGGCCGCGCCTCGAACGCACGCGTTGTGCCTGCGCCGCAGCGGTAGCGACGAGCCGAGCCACAGCGCCGAGAGCCGCGGAGCCCGGGCGCGCAGCGCCCGGGTGCGAGCGCAGCGAGCATCCAGAACGCGGCGGCACACCGTCTCTACGAAGCGGAACAACCAAACGACCGCGTTCTGGACCCCGGCGAACGCGCCGTGGCGAGGGAACCGGCCGCAGGCCGGCGAAGTCGCGTGCCGGCGCGGAGGGCACGGCGCCGCGAGAGGGCCAAAGACGGCGGCCAGCCCCCATTTCCCGCGCCCCACCCCCGCTGGTATAGTGCGCGGCTCGTT
>DASQOL010000214.1:0-8600 GCA_035644475.1 Gammaproteobacteria bacterium
GCTCGTGATCGCGGCGATCACGACGGCGCCGTCCTCGAGGTCGAACTTGTTCGTGCCCTGCGTGACGGGCGCCTTCGTACCCTTGCCCGCGGCTTTGAGCTGCGCCGCGATCGTAGTGCCCGCGGACTTCAGCGGGATGCGATCTTGCGGGCGCTTCGGGCCGGCGAGCGACGGCTCCACCGCGCCGAGATCGAGCTTGAGCACGTCGCTATAGCGCGCCTTCGTGTTGGAGCGCCACAGCCCTTGCTCCTTGGCGTACACCTCCACCAACGCGATCTGATCGCGCGGCCGGCCCGAGAGCTCGAGATAGCGCAGCGTCTCGGCGTCGATCGGGAACACGGCGCAGGTGCTGCCGAACTCGGGCGACATGTTGCCGATCGTCGCGCGGTCGGCCAACGGCAAGTGATCCAGGCCATCGCCGAAGAACTCCACGAACTTACCGACCACGCCGCGCTTGCGCAGCATCTCGGTGACGGTGAGCACGAGGTCGGTGGCGGTGGCGCCCTCGGCCAGGCGGCCGGTGAGCTCGAAGCCGACCACCTGCGGGATCAGCATCGTGATCGGCTGGCCGAGCATCGCGGCCTCGGCCTCGATGCCGCCAACGCCCCAGCCGAGCACGCCGAGGCCGTTGATCATCGTGGTGTGCGAGTCGGTGCCGACGAGCGTGTCGGGATAGGCGAAGCGGTCCTTGCCGACTTGGCGCTCGAACACCACGCGGCTCAGGTACTCGAGGTTCACCTGATGCACGATGCCGGTGTTCGGCGGCACCACGCGGAAATTCTGGAACGCGTTCTGGCCCCAGCGCAGGAACGCATAGCGCTCCTGGTTGCGCTCGAACTCGATCGCGTTGTTCTGGGCGAGCGACTTGGCGGTGCCGAAGTTGTCGACCTGCACCGAGTGGTCGATCACGAGCTCGGCGGGCGACAGCGGGTTGATCATCGACGCCTTGCCGCCGAGCTTCACGACCGCGTCGCGCATCGCGGCGAGGTCGACGACGGCCGGCACGCCGGTGAAGTCCTGGAGGATCACGCGGGCCGGCGTGAAGCCGATTTCGCGGTCGGGCTCGGCCTTCGGGTCCCAGTTCGCCAGCGCGTCGATGTCGGACTTCGTGATGTTGGCGCCGTCCTCGAAGCGCAGCAGGTTCTCGAGCAGGATCTTGAGCGTGTAGGGCAGTGTGTCGACCGGCCCTCTGACTGCGTCCAAGCGATAGATCTGATAGTTCGAGGAGCGGACCGCGAGCGACTTGCGGGCGCCGAAGCTGTCTGTCATGGGGACCCCAGGGATCGTGAGTGAAACGACGCCGCGATTATAAGCGGGAAAGCGTGGCGGGCGAGGGTTCGGGCATGGCGCTCGGACCGCGCCTAGACCGCCACTCGCAACGCTTCTGCGTGCGTCGCCGTTGCCGCTACCGCCGCGCGGTTCCAGGTCCGCTCGATCGTCGCCCCACCCAGGCAGACGTCGTCCTCGTAGAACACCACGTACTGACCGGGCGCCGGCGCGCGCTGCGGGTGATCGAAGCTCACCTCGACCTCGCCGCCGGTGCGCAGCACGACGGTGCACGCCTGGTCAGGCTGCCGGTAGCGGACCTTAGCCGTGCAACGTAACGGTGTGCCGCCCGCCGCGGCGTCCGGCGGGACGCCGAGCCAGTGCGCGCCGCTGGCGGCGAGCGTGTCGCGGTGGAGCAGCGGATGGTCGTGTCCCTGCACGACGACGAGCGCATTGCGCGCCGTGTCCTTCGCCGCGACGTACCACGGCGCCTCGGCGGCGCCCGGCGTGCCGCCCAGACCGATGCCGCCGCGCTGGCCGAGCGTGTAGTAGGCGAGGCCGTCATGCCGGCCGAGCTCGCGGCCATCCTCGGAGACGATCGCGCCGGGCGACGGCGGCAGGTACGTCGCGAGGAACTCGGCAAACGGCCGCTCGCCGATGAAGCAGATACCGGTGCTGTCCTTCTTGTCGGCGACGGGCAGCCCGGCGCGGTGGGCGATGGCGCGGACGTCGAGCTTCGCGAGCTCGCCGAGCGGGAACACCACGCGCTCGAAGTCGGCGGGGTCGACGGCGTGGAGGAAGTAGCTCTGATCCTTCGACGCGTCGCGGGCCTTGAGCAGGCGCGGGGTGCCGTCGCCGTCCCGCGCGAGTCGCGCGTAGTGGCCGGTCGCGACGAGGTTCGCGCCGAGGCGCTGCGCGTAGCGGCGCATCGCGCCGAACTTGATCTCGCGGTTACAGAGCACGTCGGGGTTCGGCGTCCGGCCGGCGCGATGCTCGTCCAAGAACTGGGCGAACACTTGCTCGCGGTACTCGCGCGCGAAGTTCACGCGGTGCAGCGGGAGTCCGAGCGCGAGGCAGACGGCGCGCGCGTCCTGGAAGTCGCGAGCGGCGTCGCAGTAGCCGTCGTCCTCCCAGTTCGTCATATGCAGGCACTGCACGTCGTGGCCTGCGTCGCGCAGCAACAGTGCGGCGACGGCGGAGTCCACTCCGCCCGACAGAGCCACGATCACACGCTTCGCGACCATGCGCCTAATTCTAGCGTGGCGAAAAACAGGGACATGTTTGATTTTTCCGCACGTGCAGCGCAACGGGCGTCAGCAGGGGCGCCGCCGAAAATCGAACATGTCCCTATTTTCAGGCGCGGGCGGCGGCCTGGGCTGTGACGGCGCGCGTGATGTGCGCGACGACGTCGAGGGGATAGCGGACGCCGGCGACGTAGTCGTCGAGGCAGCGCAGCACCATGGGGCTGCGGAGCTGGCGCGAGCGGCGCTTGAGCTCGGCCGCAGTGAGCCAGTGGAAGCCGATGATGCCGTCGTCGAGGGGCGACGGCTTGGCCGGCGCGTCGGCCGGGCCGCAGAAGGCGACGCGTAGGAACGTGGTGCCTGCCTCCGGGCTGTGCCACTGATAGATGCCGACGACGTGGCTCGGCTCGAAGGTGTGGCCGGTTTCCTCGCGGGTCTCGCGGATCGCGGCTTCGATCAGGGATTCGTTCGGCTCGAGATGGCCGGCGGGCTGGTTGAAGACCGCGCGGCCGCTCACGAGCTCCTCCACCAGGAGGAACCGGCCGTCGCGCTCGATGACCGCGGCCACGGTCACGTCGATCCCTTGCGCCATTAGCCAATCACCATGGGCCAATCACCGTCGGGTAGCAGGCCTGATGGAGATTATAGTTGAAGCTGCCGGAGCTCGGGCTCGATCTCGCAGGCGTTCCAGAGCGTTTCGAAGCTATTGAGGTAGAGGCGCGCGACCGCGGGTTCATAAGTGTCGGACATACCCTGCCAGCTTTCGGCGCGCGCACGATAGACGAGCGCTTGCTCGTCGGCAATCATGAAAGCTTCCGAATGTGTACGGTATTCGGGCTTGACATTCCGGAACTCGATGTAGGTGTTGAGCCGCCGCGCCATCGTGACGAACCGGCTGCTCGTGAGGATTGCCCGCGCCGGGTCGAGGATCAGCACGCGCACGCGGGCGAAGCTCCGGGCGAGGATGAACCGCTTGAGCGTGTTCAGGAAATCGTCGTGGTCGTAGATCTCGGGCTCGAGGTCGTGCGTGAGAATCGACAGGCCCCGGGTCGCGAGGCTCGTGGTCTCGACGACGGCGGCGCGCACGTCCTCGACGCTCGCCAGTACTTGGCGCACGCCTTTGGTCTTTATCTGTTCGCTCGTCCCTGCCATCGCGGTTTTCCGCTCTTATCGCCGGACGAGTTTACTTAACGAACGAGCGGCCGCTGTGCCGCAGGTCACGTTTTCTTGTGCGATCAGTTAGATATCGAGGTTTAGACCCAGTCAGACGTCGCGTGCGAGCCGCTCCGCGAGGCCGACGTAGGACTTGGGCTCGAGGGCGAGCAGCCGGTCGCGCTCGCCCTTGGGGATGTCGAGGCCCGCGATGAATTCCCGCAGCACGTCGCGGCCGATCTGCCGGCCGCGGGTGAGGTCCTTCAGGCGCTCGTAGGCGTCGCCGAGCCCGTGGCGGCGCATCACGGTTTGGATCGCCTCCGCGAGCACTTCCCAGCGGCCGTCGAGGTCGGCGGCGATCAGGTCGAGGTCGGCGTCGAGCTTGCTCAAGCCCCGCTGCGCGGCGTCGATCGCAATGAGCGAGTGGCCCAATGCTACGGCAGCGTTACGGAGCACGGTGGAGTCGGTGAGGTCGCGCTGCCAGCGCGAGATCGGCAGCTTGCCCGCGAGAAAGCCCAGCATCTCGTTCGCGACGCCGAAGTTGCCCTCCGCGTTCTCGAAGTCGATGGGATTTACCTTGTGCGGCATCGTGGACGAGCCGACCTCGCCCGCGACCGGGCGCGACCGGAAGTAGCCGAGACTGATGTAGCCCCACGCGTCGCGGCAGAGGTCGATCGCAACCGTGTTGAAACGGGCGAGCGCCTGGCAATACTCGGCGATCCAATCGTGCGGCTCGATCTGCGTGGTGTAGCGCGCCGGCGTTACGTCGAGCGACTTCAAGAATCGGTCGGTGACCGCCACCCAGTCGACGTCGGGGTACGCAATCGCGTGCGCGTTGAAGTTGCCGACGGCGCCGTTGAACTTGCCGCAGATCGGCACCGCGACGAACGACTCGGTCTGCCGCTCGAGGCGCGCGACGAAGTTCGCGATCTCCTTGCCGAGCGTGGTCGGAGTGGCGGGCTGGCCGTGCGTGCGCGCGAGCATCGGCACGCCGGCGTAGCGGTGCGCGAGCGTGCGCAGCTCCACGGCGAGCGTCTTCATCGCGGGGGCGAGCACGCGCTGGCGCGCGTCGCGCAGCATGAGCGCGTAGGACAGATTGTTGATGTCCTCCGACGTGCTCGCGAAGTGCAGGAACGCAACCAGGTTGCCCGACGCGCCCGTCACGCCTTCGAGCTTCTCGCGGAGGTAGTACTCCACGGCCTTGACGTCGTGATTGGTCACGGCCTCGAACGCTTTTACATGCTTCGCGTCGTCGACGCTGAACTCGTCGACGATGTGGTTGAGCACGTCCTTTACCGGCGAGTCGAGCGGTGCGAGGTCGCGAATGCTCGGCTCGTCGGCGAGATGCTGGAGCCAGCGCACTTCTATGAGCACGCGGTAGCGGATCAGCGCGTATTCGGAGAGGTACTGCCGGAGCGGCGCCGCTTTGCGGGCGTAGCGGCCGTCGAGCGGCGAGAGTGCGGTGAGCGTCGTCGGATCCAACCGCGCTTGGCCTATACAACCGATTTCGGAGTGCGCATCATACTTGAATCTTCCTAGGAGCAAGCATGACGACCGACTTTCGCGTCGAACGCGACAGCATGGGCGAGCTCGAGGTGCCCGCGGCGGCGCTCTGGGGCGCGCAGACGCAGCGCGCGGTGCAGAACTTCCCGATCAGCGGCATCCCGATGCCGCCCGCGTTCGTGCGCGCGCTCGGCCTCATCAAGTGGGCCGCCGCCGACGCGAACAGGAGCCTGAAGCTCCTCCCCGCGCCGATTGCCAAGGCGATCCAGGCGGCGGCGCTCGAGGTCGCCGACGGCAAGCACTTCGGTGAGTTCCCGATCGACGTGTTCCAGACGGGCTCCGGCACGAGCTCGAACATGAACGCGAACGAGGTCATCGCCAAGCTCGCGACGAAAGGGCTGGGCAAGCCCGTGCACGCCAACGACCACGTGAACATGAGCCAGAGCAGCAACGACGTGATCCCGTCGGCGATCCATGTGAGCGCGGCGCTCGAGATCACGAGCAAGCTGCTGCCGGCCCTCGAGCACTTGCACAAGGTCATCGACAAGAAGGCGAAGAAGGTCGCGGGCGTCGTGAAGACCGGGCGCACGCATTTGATGGATGCGATGCCGGTGCGGCTCGACCAGGAGCTGTCGGGCTGGTCGGCGCAGATCTTGAGCAACATCTTCAGACTCAAGGGCGCGCTGCCGCGGCTCACGGGGCTCGCGCAGGGCGGCACGGCCGTGGGCACCGGCATCAACGCGCATCCCGAGTTCGCGGCGAGGTTCAACGCGGCACTCGCGAAGCGCACCGGCGTGGGTTTCCATTCGCTCGACAACTTCTTCGAGGCGATGAGCTCGCAGGACACGGCGGTGGAGGTCTCGGGCCAGCTCAAGACCACGGCCGTGAGCCTCATGAAGATCGCGAACGACCTCCGTTGGATGAACAGCGGACCACTCGCGGGCTTGGGCGAGATCGCGCTGCCCGCGCTCCAGCCCGGCAGCAGCATCATGCCGGGAAAGGTGAACCCGGTGATCCCGGAGGCAGTGGCGATGGTCGCGGCTCAGGTCATCGGCAACGACACCGCGATCACGATCGCCGGGCAGTCGGGCAACTTCCAGTTGAACGTGATGCTGCCGCTGGTCGCGCTGAATCTGCTGCAGAGCATCGGGCTCCTCGCCAACGCGGCGCGCGTGCTCGCCGATTCCGCGATCGCGGGCTTCACGGTGAACCAAGCGCGGCTCGACGACGCGCTCGACCGCAACCCGATCCTCGTCACGGCGCTCAATCCCGTGATCGGCTACGAGAAGGGCGCCGCCGTCGCGAAGCAGGCTTATAAGGAGGGCCGGCCGATCCGCGAGGTCGCCGAGCAAGAGACGGATCTCTCCGCAGCCGAGCTGAAGAAGCTGCTCGATCCGCTCGAGCTCACGAAAGGCGGCATCAAGGGCGGCGGAGCCGGCGGAGGCGGCTGACGGCCGTGGCCGCGGTACGCGCGCCGTCGCTCGCGGCCATCCGCCGCGCACTCGCGGCGCCGCGGCGCGCCGTGGATCCGCGCGAGCGGTTCGTCGCGAACGTGGAGGGCGGCGGCGAGCTGTCGCCGGAGCTCCGCGCGCTGCTGGAGCGGCCCACCCGGCCGGCGTCGGTGCTGCTGCCGCTGCTCGAGCGGCCCGGGGGGCTCACGGTGCTGTTCACCGAGCGCGCCGCCCATCTCAAGGATCACGCGGGGCAGATCAGCTTTCCCGGCGGGCGCATCGCGCACACGGGCGAGACCGCCGTCGCCGCGGCGTTGCGCGAGGCACGCGAGGAGATCGGCCTCGCGCCGGGCGACGTGGAAGTTTTCGGTGTGCTCGACGACCTGCTCACAGGCACCGGGTTTCTCGTCAAGCCCGTGGTCGGCTACGTGGCCGGCGGCGCATTCGTGGCTCGGCCCGACCCGACCGAGGTCGCGAGCGTGTTCGAGGTGCCGCTCGATTTTTTCTGCGAGCCGGCGACGGTCACGGCGATCTACCGCGACCGGCTCGGCACGCGCTTCCGCACCTACGAGATCCAGCACGGTGGCTACCGCATCTGGGGCGCCACCGCTGCGATTCTCGTGAATTTTATCGATCTTCTATCTCATGAATAAACAATACGATAACCGCGATATCAAGAAATTGCTCGAGATCATGGCGACGCTGCGCGACTCTGCGCGCGGCTGCCCGTGGGACCGCGAGCAGACCTTCGCCACGATCGCGCCGTACACCATAGAAGAGGCGTACGAGGTCGCGGACGCGATCGAACGCGGCGCGGTCGACGATCTCGAGGGCGAGCTCGGCGACCTGCTGTTCCAAGTCGTGTTCCATGCGCGCATGGCCGAGGAGGTGCACGCTTTCGACTTCGGCGACGTGGTCGCCGGGATCTGCCAGAAGCTCGTGCGGCGTCATCCGCACGTGTTCGGCGAGGTTCGCGGGCTCGACGTGGCGGCGCAGTCGCGGCTTTGGGAGGAGATCAAGCGCGAAGAGCGCGACGCTGCGGGTGCGCGCGGCGTGCTCGACGACGTGCCGTTGGGGCTGCCGGCGTTGAGTCGTGCGGCGAAGCTCGGCAAGCGCGCCGCGACGGTCGGCTTCGATTGGCCGGAGATCGCGGGCGTGCGCGCCAAGGTCGACGAGGAGCTCGCCGAGCTCGACGCGGCGCTTGCGGCACGCGCCGCCGGCTCGTCGAGCGCCGGTGCGCCTGTCGCGAGCGCGGCCGACGCCGCGGTCGCCGCCGACGCCGCGGTCGCCGCCGAGATGGGCGACCTGCTATTTACGCTCGCGAATCTTTGCCGCCACCTCGACCTCGATCCCGAGGCCTGCGTGCGCGGCGCCAATGCGCGCTTCGAGAAGCGCTTCGCCCACGTCGAGGCGGGGGTGCGCGCGGCCGGCGGCGACTGGCAGGCGCACGACGCTGCGGCGCTCGATCGCCTGTGGCGAGAGGCCAAAGCCCGCACCTGAACGGTCCGTCGCCGATCCGCAGAAAACTCAAGCCTGGCGCGGCTTCCAGACGTTCAGGTTCGATTCATAGCGTCGCCAGTAACCTGCGCCTCACGATCCCAAGCAAGGGGTCGAAGGAACAGGAGAACTGCGATGTTGGCTAAATACGGAAAGGCGATGGTTGCGACGGCGGCGGTGCTCGGCGTCGGGGCCTCGGGCAGCGCGCTCGCGGACGGCCATGGCAACGGGCACTGGAAGAACGGCAGCTATCGCGGTCCCACCCAATACGTGTCTGCGCCCCAGTATGTGTACGCACGAGTCGTCGACGTGGATCCGATCGTGCGCTACGTGACGGTCGACCGGCCCGAGCAGCGCTGCTGGAACGAGGTCGTGCAGCAGAGCAACACGCCGTACGGCGTCGCGGGTCCCACGGTCGCGGGCGGCATCATCGGCGCCGCGATCGGCCGGCAGTTCGGCAGCGGCAACGGCCGCGACGCGCTGACCTTGC
>DASQOL010000215.1:0-3760 GCA_035644475.1 Gammaproteobacteria bacterium
CCCTCGCGAGAGTCGCGACGATGGGCGACGCCTACCGGCAAGCTCTCGCACGCACGTCGCTCACGCTCACGCTGCTCGCGATCACAGCGGCGATGGCGCTCTCGCTCGGCCTTCTCGGAATCTACGGGGTGATCAGCTACATGCTCGCCCAGCGCACGCGCGAGATCGGCGTCCGCATGGCACTGGGCGCGCGCAACACGCAGTTGCAAGGCATGCTGCTGCGGCAAGTCTTTCTGCTGGTGACCGTGGGCGTCGCGCTGGGGCTCGGCGGTGCGGCGGCGCTCACGCGGCTCATGGAGTCGATGCTGTTTGGCGTCACGGCGCTCGATGCGCCGACGTTCGCGGCCGGCGCGGCGGCGCTGGTGGCGACGGCGATCGTGGCGGGCTACTTGCCCGCGCGGCGCATCACTCGTATCGATCCGATGCGCGCGTTGCGAGAAGAATGAGGAGGATTGGCAGACACGCCTCAGCAGCACGCGCAGGTAGACCCCTCCGCGGAGGGGTCGGATATTGGACCTTAATAATAGTTTGTAACCGTTTGTTTAGACTTGACTCTCCGTTGACAGAGCCGACCGCGAAGGCACACTCCGCGCGTGGACCGGACGCACGAAGCGGCACGAAAACTGCTGCTTGAGCAACGGGGAAGACGGGAGAGCACGATGAGATCGCTGCGCCAAACCGTTCGCCAACTGGTTCGTTCCCCGGCCTTTGCCGTCACCGTCGTACTGACGCTTGCGATCGGCATCGGCGCGAGCACGTTGATCTTTAGCGTCGTCGACGGCGTCTTGCTCGCGTCCCTGCCGTATCCCGAGCCGGACCGAATAGTTGCCGTCGCGCAGATCAACGACCGCGGCGGGCGCACCGCGCGCGTCTCCGACCCGAATTTCGCCGACCTCAAGGCGCAGACGCACACACTCGAAGCCTTTGCCCAGTACGCCGCCTACTACGCGCCCGTCGCGGGCGGCGACGAGCCCGTGCGCACGGTGGTCGCGGCCGTCTCGGCGGACTTCTTCGGCGCCCTCGGCGTTCGGCCGGAAGTCGGCCGCGCGTTCGTCCCGGAGGAGCAGGCGCTCGGCGCTGCGCCTGCCGCGCTCGTGAGCTACTCGTATTGGCAGCGCTACCTCGGCGGAACGTCCGACTTCGCCGGACGAACGCTGCGCTTCGGCGACCGCGTCTACTCGATCGTGGGCGTGATGCCGCGGGGGTTCGAGTTCCCGGACGGCACCGACGTCTGGCACCCGCGCGAGCTCTGGGAGCAGGGCAGTCGCACCGCCCACAGTTTGTACGCTGTGGGCCGGCTCGCGCCGGACGCCTCCGCGGCAGAGGCGCGCCGCGATTTCAGCGAGGTTGCTCGCCGGCTCAAGCGCGAGTACGGCGACGATACGGCGATGGCCGACGCCGACGTCACCACGATTCGCGACCAGCTCGTCGCCCCGGTACGGCTGCCGTTGCTCGTACTATCGGCCGCCGCCGTGTTGCTGTATGCGATCGCCGTGGCCAACGTCGTCAACCTGCTGCTGGCGCGCGCCGTGGCGCGCGCGCGGGAGCTCGCGACTCGCCTGGCGCTCGGCGCGCGGCGTGCGACGCTCGCCGGCGACTTCTTCGCCGAAGCGCTCGTGCTCTGCGGGCTCGGGGCCGGCCTCGGGCTGCTCGGCGCCTGGTGGGGAACGCGCGTTGTCGCGACGCTCGACTCGGGGCTGTTGCCGCGCGCGGAGACGGTGCACGTCGGCGCCGCGTCGGTGGCCGTCGCCCTCGGGCTCGCGCTGCTCGCGGCGGCGTGCTCGAGCCTGCTCACCACGTGGCGTGCGGCGGGTGAGGCCGGCGCGCTGCACGGCGGCCAGCGGTCGACCGCCTCGCGCAGCCGAACGCGGCTCCGCGACGCGCTGGTCGCCACGCAAGTCGGCATCGCGGTGGTGCTCGCCGTCGGCGCAGCGTTGCTCGGGCGCAGCTACGCGGCAGTAACGAACGTCGACCCCGGATTTCGCCCCGACGGCATGGTGCTCATGGAAGCGATCTCGCCGTACGCGCGAGAGAACGGCGCGGAGATCCGCGCGTTCCAGGACCGCGTGCTCGAAGGGCTGCGCGCGTTGCCGGGAGTGCAAACCGTGGGCGCGGTCAGCGGCTTGCCGCTGCAAGGCGGCGGCACGGACGGCAGCTATCTCAAGCTGGATCGCCCGGACGAGGTTCGCGACATGGACGCGTGGGCCACGCTCGCGAAGCAGCCGGAGCGCACGGGCTATGCGGACTATCGCGTCGCGAGCGACGACTATTTCGCGACGCTCGGCATCCCACTCTTGCGCGGCCGCACGTTCCAGTCGACGGACACGCCCGAGGCCGGGCACGTCGCTGTCGTGAGCCGCTCGTTCGCCGAGGCGAGCTGGCCCGGCGAGGACCCGCTCGGCAAGCTGATCCAGTACGGGAACATGGACCTCGACCTCAGGCCGTTCACCGTGGTGGGCGTCGTGAGCGACGTGCACGAGTACGGCCTCGATCGCCCCGTGCGGCCCATGTTCTACGCGAGCTACCGGCAGAGGCCCAGGTTCGCCGATTCGTTGTGGTTCGCGATCCGTGCGCAGAATGCCGAGGCGACCGTCGCCGCGGCGCGGGCAGTGCTGCGAGGCATCGACGCCGACGTCCCGCCCACGTTCCTCAGGTCGGAGCAGCTCTACGCCGACTCGATCGCGCAGCGCCGCTTCAACCTCGTGATGCTCGGCGTGTTCGGCGGCGCGGCGCTCTTGCTCGCGCTCACGGGCGTCTACGGTGCGATTGCGTTCGGCGTGGTGCAACGCCGTCACGAGATCGGCGTGCGCATCGCTCTCGGTGCAACGGCGGCACGCGTGGTCGCGATCGTGCTGCGCGCGAGTCTCTCGGTTGCGGCGGCCGGCGTCGCGGGCGGGCTCGTCGTTGCGTTCGCGGGCGCGCGCGTCGCGAGCTCGCTGCTGTTCGGCGTCGCACCGCACGACCCGCTGTCGTACACGATCGCGGGCGGCGCGCTCCTCGCCGCCGCGGGAGGCGCCGCGCTGATGCCGGCGCTGCGCGCGGCTCGTATCGACCCGATCGCGACTCTGCACGGCGACTGAACGTCGGCCGGATACCTGTATTCTGCGGAGCCGAGGCGTCCCGATTTCGGGACACGCACGAGCGGGAGCGGGAGCCCGCAGCTCAGGGCGCACCCGCCGCGGGACGCTACTCTCTGTTCTATCAAGTAGTTGCAGAAGCCGAGCGCCTGGCACGCTCATTGCTCTAGCCGAATGACTCGGCGAGCTGCGTTGCTCCAGGTGATATATAAGGTGATCCCGTTATGGCAAACACGAGTGAGGTTCCAGTGAGCGAAGCGCTTCCAGCGCCGATGATTCGGCTGCACGGGCTCGAGAAGTCCTATCCCTACAAGGGCGGTCAGACCTGGGTGCTGCGCCAGATCGGCCTCGAGATTAACGACGGCGACTTCGTCACGATCATGGGCCCGTCCGGCGCCGGCAAGTCGACGCTGCTGGCGATCTTGGGATTCCTCGACGCCGAGTTCACCGGCGAGTTCTGGTTCGACGGCCAGCCCGTGCACGAGATGAGCCAGAAGGCTCGCGGCAAGGTCGGCAAGGAGAACGTCGGCTTCGTGTTCCAGCAGTTTCATCTGCTCGACGACCTCACGGTGTCCGAGAACCTCGACATCCCGCTGTCGTACCGCAACGTGGCGCGCAAGGAGCGCGACGCGCGCGTGGCCGAGACCCTCGACCGCTTCCAGATGGTCGGCAAGAAGGACCTC
>DASQOL010000216.1:0-19207 GCA_035644475.1 Gammaproteobacteria bacterium
GTCGTCGTGAGCATCTTCGTCAACCCCACGCAGTTCGCCGCGGGCGAGGACTTCGGCGCGTACCCGCGCACGCTCGAGGACGACGTCGCGCGCCTGTCCGCGGCGGGCGCCGCCGATCTTTTGTTCGTGCCGGGCGACCGAGAGATCTATCCGTTCGGCCTCGAGGACCTCGTGAGAGTTGCGATGCCGGCAATGAGCCGCGAGCTCGACGGCGCGAGCCGGCCGGGACACTTCGACGGCGTCGCGACGGTGGTGTGCCGCCTGCTGAACATCGTGACGCCCGATGTCCTGATCCTCGGCGAGAAGGACTATCAGCAGTTCAAGCTAATGGAGCGCATGATCGCCGACCTGCGAATGCCCGTGACGCTGCTGATGGGCCCGACGCTGCGCGAGGCGGACGGCCTCGCGATGAGCTCGCGCAACCGCTACCTGGACGCGCGTCAGCGGCTCGACGCACCGGCGCTGCACGCGGCCCTCGCGCAGGTGCGGGACGCGCTGCGGGCGGGCGAAGGGGATTTCGCGGCGCTCGAAGCGCGGGCGCGGGAGCGGCTCGCGCGCGCCGGGCTGCGTCCGGATTACGTGGAGGTGCGGCGCGCCGCGGATCTCGGCAAGCCGAGCGCCGGCGCGCGTCCCGACGAGCTCATCGTGCTCGGCGCGGTGTGGCTCGGCCGCGCGCGGCTAATCGACAACGTCCGCGTCTGACTCGCCGTGCAGGGCGATGCGATTGCGGCCGCGCGCCTTCGCCGCGTACATCGCCTCGTCGGCGCGCTGCACCAGTGCATCTACGTCGTCTCCGGCCACGCTTGCGCAGACGCCCACGGAGATCGTGATCGCCGTCGACAGGCTCGGCGGCGCGATCTCGACGATCCGTTGCCGTAAACGCTCGGCCGCCTGGCGCGCCTGCGCCACGTCGAGCGACGGCAGCAGTGCGGCGAACTCGTCACCGCCGAAACGCGCGATCAGGTCGGTAGGTCGCAAGCGGTCGCGAAGCGCGTCGGCGACGGCGAGCAACACGCGGTCGCCCGCGATGTGGCCATAGTGATCGTTGAACAGCTTGAAGTTGTCGATGTCGATCATCATCAGGCACAGAGCTTGGCTGTCGCGCTGTGCGCGCGTGACCTCGCGAGCAAACATGTCCTTCATCCAGCGACGGTTGCCGAGGCCGGTGAGCGGATCGGTGAACGCATTGTGCTCCGCTTGGCGGAGCACGCCCAAGCTGTTCGCGATGAACTCGTTGTCGGAGCGCACGCGCTCCGAGAGCACCACAAGCAGGTTTTTCGAGAACGCGTGCGAGCGATCGACCATCTGCCAGAGCAGGTGGTGACTGATGACCATGAGGTGCGAGTCCTCGACGGCCACGACGTAGGCGGATGGGTCCATGTCCTCGATCAACGACATCTCTCCGGCGCACGCGCCGGGCGGCAGGTCCGTGGTTCTCGGCGCGTCGAGGGCGCCCAGGTGAACGGCCAATCGGCCGCTCAGCACGACGTAGACGCAGCGGTTCACGCGGTCGGGCGCCAGCAGCACCTCGCCTTCGGCGACGTCGATGCGCCCGCACTGCGGTAGGAGATCCGCCACGACGTCCGGATCGACGCCGCGGAACAGCGCGATGCTCTGCAAGAGCGTGCGCTTGAAGTCGGAGTCGAGCCTATAGCTCAGAGACTCGAGGCTGACCGTGCTCATAGGAACGTTCACCGGGCCAATTTTGCACGGTCGATGCTACTGACGAGGGTTCGACGCGGTTGTGACGCAGTTGGCAGTACGGGTCACTCCGCCGCCAGCTTGGCGCGCGCGGCTTTCAGCTCGCGCAGCTGCTCGCCGCGCGGCTCGGGATACTTCACGTCGAGGCGCTCGAAAGTCTCATTGACAACCGACGCGACTTGCGAACGCATGTAGTGCTTGTCGTCCGCGGGAATCGCGTACCACGGAGCCCACGGTTTCGACGTCGCGTTGAGGCACCGCTCGTAGGCGTCTTGGTAGTCGGCCCAACGGTCGCGCTCCGCGAGGTCGGCGACGTTGAACTTCCAGAGCTTGTCCGCCTCGTCGAGACGTGCGAGCAGGCGATCGCGCTGCTCGTCCTTCGACATGTTGAGAAAGAACTTCACGATCACCGTACCCTGAGTCGCGAGATGCCGCTCGTACTCGACGATCGACCGCAGGCGGTTCGACCAGAGCTCCGCGTTCGGCTTGGTGTCCAGCCGCTGCGCCGCGAGCAGCTCGGGATGGACGCGCACGACGAGCACTTCTTCGTAGTAGCTCCGGTTGAACACGCCGATCTCGCCGCGCCGCGGTAGCTCGAGCGTGCTGCGCCACAGGAAGTCGTGGGCGACCTCCACGCGCGACGGCTGCTTGAACGACGCGACGCGCAGGCCGCACGGATTTACGCCGTCGAAGACGTGGCGGATCGTGCCATCCTTGCCGGCGGCGTCGATCGCTTGGAACACGAACAGCACCGCGTAGCGGCCGTCGGCGTACAGGCGATCCTGCCAAGCGCCGAGCTCCTTGGTCGCCTTCTCGAGCCGTCCCTTCCAGGCTTTCGCGTCGCGATCGTCCGTGGGCGCCGTCGGGGTCGCGGCGATCCGGAACGACTCGTTGAACGGCACGAGGTGCGGATGCGGATCGGCTTCGAACATCAAGCGACTCCCAAGTTTTTTTCCGTCGGGGACGACGCCTCGGTGACCGCGGCCGGCCCCGCGCGCTCGTGGCGCGCGAGCGCCCAGCGTACGTGCTCGCGGACGATCGGCGACGGGTCGTCGAGGCGCGCACGCAGGGCGGCGACGACGCGCGGGTCGTTCGGTGCGTTGCCGAGCGCGACGGCGATGTTGCGCAGCCAACCCTCGTAGCCGGCGCGCCGGATTGGGCTGCCGGCGGTGCGTGCCTCCCAAGTCGGCTCGCTCCAGGCGAACAGCTCCACGAGCGCGCGGTCGTCGAGCCCGTGACGGACGGCGAAGTCGCCTACGTCGGTTGGTCGCGCGAACTTGTTCCACGGGCAGAATAGCTGGCAGTCGTCGCAGCCGAAGATCCTGTTGCCCACCGCTTCGCGCAGCTCTTCCGGGATCGAGCCGCGCAGCTCGATCGTGAGATAGGAGATGCAGCGGCGCGCGTCGAGCTCGTAGGGCGCGACGATCGCGCCCGTGGGGCACACGTCGAGGCAAGCACGGCAAGTGCCGCAATGCTCGGTGACCGGGGCGTCGACGGGCAACGGCAAGTCGGTGAACACCTCGCCGAGCAGAAACCACGAGCCCGCGTCCCGGTCGAGCAGGTTCGTGTGCTTGCCGATCCACCCCAAGCCCGCGTCGCGCGCGAGCGCCTTCTCGAGCACGGGCGCGCTGTCGACGAAGACCCGGTGGCCATGGGGGCCGGCGCGCTCCGCGATCGCGCGCGCGAGTTTCTCGAGCCGCGAGCGCAGCACCTTGTGATAGTCGCGGCCGAGCGCGTAGCGCGCGACGTAGCCGAGCGTTCGGTCGGCGAGCACGCCTTTGGCGTCGCGCGCTTCACGCGGCCAGTAGTCCATGCGCGCCGAGATCACTCGCGCGGTACCCGGCACGAGCGTCGCCGGCCGGCTGCGCTTCGCGCCGTGGCGCTGCATGTAGCTCATCGCTCCGTGCCGTCCCGCCGCGAGCCACTCGCCGAGCCGCCGTTCGTCGGCCGCGAGGTCGATACCGGCGATGCCGATTTTCTGGAAGCCGAGCCCGCGTCCGATCTCCTTGATGTCGGCGGCGAGGCGGCGGAGATCCTCTGCAGTCAGGTCGGTCACGGGCGGTACCGGAGCGTTCGAGGCACTCAGTATAGTCAGTGGATATTAGCGGGGCCGACAGGACGGGGCCGATATAATGGGCCGATGCGAGGTCCCGAGGAGCGACTGCCGACCGCGGTCTACAGCGCGAGCCAGATTCGCGAGCTCGAGCGGCTCGCGCCCGAGCGCGACGGCTTCCCGAGCTACGAGCTCATGACCCGCGCGGGCGCGGCGGCGCTCGAGGTCCTGCGGCGGCACTGGCCTGGCGCGAGGCGCGTGCTCGTCTACTGCGGTCCCGGCAACAACGGTGGTGACGGCTACGCGTTGGCGCGCGACGCGCGCGCCGCCGGTCTCGACGCGGCGGTCGTCGCGCTCGTGCCGACGGAACGGCTCAAGGGCGACGCGGCGCGTGCGGCGCGCGATTGCCGCGCCGCCGGCGTTCCCATCGAAGCGCACGACGCGCGGTCCGACGCGATCGCTCGTCACGACCCGGACGTGCTCGTCGACGGGCTGCTCGGCATCGGCGCCGACCGCGAGCTCGGGGGCGACCTCGCGGCGGCGGTCGCCGCGTTGAACGGTGCCCGCAAGCCGGTCCTCGCGCTCGACATCCCGAGCGGTCTGCACGCCGATACGGGCCTCGTGCTGGGCGCCGCGGTGAGCGCCGCCGTCACGATCACATTCCTCGGCCTGAAGCCCGGGCTGTTTCTCGGCAGCGGCTGCGACCTCACGGGCACGCTCGAGGTCGCCGATCTCGGCGCGGCCACCGAACCCGGCTCGAGTCCGGTGCTCGCGCGGCTCACGGGCGACGATCTCGACCGGGCGTTGCCGAGGCGGCGGCGGTCGGCGCACAAGGGAACGAGCGGCAGGCTGCTGCTCGTCGGCGGCGGGCCCGGGATGCCCGGCGCGATCAGGCTCGCGGCGGAGGCGGCGCTGCGGAGCGGCGCCGGGCTCGTCGAGGTCGCGACGCATTGCGACAGCGCGCCGGCGGTGCTCGCGGGCCGCGCCGAGGTGATCTGCCGCCCCGTCGAAGGCGCCGCCGAGCTCGATGCTCTGCTCGAGCTCGCCGACGGCGTGGTCGTCGGGCCCGGCCTCGGCATGTCCGAGTGGGGGCGGGCCATGTGGCGCCGCGTGGCCGGTTCGACCCTGCCGCTCGTGGTCGACGCCGATGCGCTCAATCTCCTGGCGGAATCGCCCGCCGCGCGGGGTCGCTGGATCTTGACGCCGCATCCGGCCGAGGCCGCGCGGCTGCTGCATGGCACCACCTCCGACGTGCAGCGCGACCGGCTCGGCGTCGCGCGCGAGCTCGCGCGCCGTTACGACGCGGTGGCGGTGTTGAAGGGCGCCTGCAGCCTCGTCGCGGTCCACCGTCCGGAGGCTTCGGTGGCCGTGTGCGACCGCGGCAATCCCGGCATGGCCACCGCCGGCATGGGCGACGTGCTGGCCGGCGTCTTGGGCGCGCTGCTCGTTCAGACCCGCGACCTCGAGGCGAGCGCGCGGGCCGGTGTGCTGCTGCACGCGCTGGCCGGAGACGACGCCGCGCGCGAGGGCGAGCGCGGCACGATCGCCTCGGATCTCTTGCCGCACTTGAGGCGATGGGCGAACCGAACCTGACACTCGACTTTCGCACCGAGGCGGAGCTCGCTGATTTCGCAGGGGCCTTCGGCCGGCGGGTCAGTGCGCTTGGGCCGCGCGCGCTGCTGTTCGGCCTCACCGGCGACCTCGGCGCCGGCAAGACGACCTGGGCGCGCGGCCTACTGAGGGGGCTCGGTCACACGGGCCGCGTGCCGTCGCCGACCTATACGTTGCTCGAGCCGTACCGCATCGGCGGATTGACCGTGGTGCACCTCGACTTGTATCGGCTGGCCGACGAGCGCGAGCTCGAGAACCTCGGCATTCGGGATTGGCTCGCGGAGCCCGCAACCTGGGTCGTCGTGGAATGGCCCGAGCGAGCGCCGGGCCTCGCGGCACGTTGCGACGTATTGCTGACGCTCGGCGATCTCGGTGGCACCGGTCGGCGAGTCTCGTTCAGGGCCGGTACAGGGATAGGAATCGAGGCCTTGCACGCAGGATGTCAGTCCGGCTCTAAGTAGAATCTCCAATAGCCTCTTTCTAATAAAAAATTCTTGAAAAGCGGCGACGGCCACGGTAAACATAAGACCGTGGATCGGGCGGGAACCATCACGGCTGGAATGCGGCGCTGCCTTCTATTGGCGGCCGTCGTGGTCACGCTCGTCCGGCCGACCCTTGCGCTCGGTGCCGTGCTGGGCGGCGTCCATGTCTGGTCGGGGCCGCAGGGTACGAGCGTCGTCCTCGAGCTGAGCTCCCCGGTCGACCACCAGATGTTCGCGCTGGCCGATCCCGAGCGCGTCGTCATCGACCTTCCGGGCACCGCGCTCAACGGCAACGTGTCTTTGCCCGAGCCGCGCGGCGTCGTCGGCTCGATCCGCGCGTCCGAGCGCGCTGACGGTGACCTCCGCATCGTGCTCGAGCTCAATCGGGCCGTGGCGGCGCAGAGCTTCCTCGTCACACCCGACGGACGGCACGGGTACCAGCTGGTCGTCGACTTGGTCGCGTCGGCCGCGCGCACCGCGCCCGTCACCGCGCCCACCCCGGCGGTCGAGCCGCCGGCCGAGCTGTCGGTCGTGCGGTCTGCGGCGCCGCCGCCTGCCGAGCCGCCGTCCAAGGCAATCGTTCAAGCGCGTGCCGAGACGACGCTGCCCGCGCCGCGCAAAGCCACGTCGTCCACGAGCCGCGGGCGCGACGTCGTGATCGCGATCGATGCCGGGCACGGCGGCGACGATCCGGGAGCAAGCGGCCGCAACGGCGTGCACGAGAAGGACGTCGTGCTCGCGATCGCGCGCCGGCTCGCCGCCGAGGTCGACGCGCAGCCCGGCATGCGCGCCGTGCTGACACGCAAGAACGACTACTTCGTGTCGCTGCGCAAGCGCATGGAGCTCGCCCACGACGCGTCCGCAGACTTCTTCATCTCGATCCACGCGGACTCCTATCGCGATTCGAGCGCCAAGGGCGCCACGATTTACGTGATCACCGACAAGGGCGCGAGCGACGAGGCCGCGTCGATGCTCGCGCAGCGCGAGAACGCCGCGGACCTGATCGGCGGCGTGTCGCTTGCCGACAAGGATCAGATGCTCGCGCGCGTGCTGCTCGACTTGTCGCAGAGCGCGGCGTTGAGCGCGAGCACGGCGGCGGGCCAGCGGTTGATCGCCAGGATGGCCGGCGTCGGCGCGATGCGCAGGACGCAAGTCCAGCGCGGACCGTTCCTGGTGCTCAAGTCGCCGGACATTCCGTCGGTGCTCGTGGAGACGGCGTACATCTCCAATCCGCGGGAGGAGGCGGGCTTGCGCAACGCCGACCACCAGGCCGATCTTGCGAAGGCGCTGCGCGCAGGCATCGTGGACTACTTCACCGCCAATCCGCCCGACGGCAGCTACTTCGCGGCGAGCGCGGCCGAGCCGGCGCGCCCGCCGGTGCGGCACGTGATCGCGCGCGGCGAGACGCTGTCCAGCATCGCCGAGCGCTACCGGGTGAGCACGACGGACCTGCGCCGCTCCAACAGCCTGAAGGGCGACGACGTTCGCGTCGGCCAAGTGCTGACGATTCCGCCCGGCTGACGGGCCGCGGCCGGCATTCAGGTACACTCGCAAGCCTCGCGCGCCGCCGCGCGCTCGTTCGGGCACGCGAAGTGGCCATCCGGATCCTACCGTCACAGCTCATCGATCAGATCGCGGCCGGCGAGGTCGTGGAGCGCCCCGCGTCGGTGGTAAAAGAGCTCGTCGAGAATTCGCTCGACGCGGGTGCACGCTCGATCGCCGTCGAGATCGAAGGCGGCGGCGCGGAGCTGATTCGCGTGACCGACGACGGAATCGGTATCGCGCCCGACGAGCTCGCGCTCGCGCTGTCGCGCCACGCGACGAGCAAGATCGCAACGCTTGACGATCTCGAGGCGCTCGCGACTCTCGGCTTCCGCGGCGAGGCGCTGCCGAGCATCGCGTCGGTCGCGCGCCTCACCGTGACTTCGCGGCAAGCCGGCGCGGAGCACGCCTCGAGCCTCGCCTGCGACGGCGGCGAGCTCGGCGCGGTACGCCCGGCGGCGCATCCGTTCGGTACTTGCATCGAGGTCCGCGACCTGTTCTTCAACACGCCCGCGCGCCGCAAGTTCCAGCGTTCGGAGAAGACCGAGACCGGTCACGTCGACTCGGTGGTCAAGAATCTCGCGCTCGCGCGCTTCGACGTGCGCTTCAGCCTCGCGAGCAAGCAGCGGTCGCTCTTCCGCCTCGACGCCGCGGCCGACCGCCGCGCGCAGGAGGAACGGATCGCCGAGCTCTGCGGCGCGGAGTTTCTCGAGCAAGCGCGGTACTTCGAGCGCGAGATCGAGGGACTCAGGCTCTGGGGTTGGCTCGCGGCGCCGGCGTTCTCGCGCAGCCAGCCGGATCTGCAGTTCACCTTCGTCAACGGCCGGTTCGTGCGCGACAAGCTGCTGCGTCACGCCGTGCGCTTGGGCTATCAGGACGTGCTGTTCGGCTCGCGTCAGCCGGCATTCGTCGCGTTCCTCACGCTCGATCCGCGCCGCGTCGACGTGAATGCCCATCCCGCGAAGCTCGAGATCCGGTTTCGCGACTCGAGGCTGGTGCACGACTTCGTGTTTCGTACCGTGGAGACCGTGCTCGCGAGCACTCTCGGGTCAGGCGGTGAGGTCTCCGCGCCGCCGGTGCCGGCCGACGCGTTCGGCGCGGTCGCGCAGCCGGCGTTGACGCTCGGCGGCGGGTCGCGGCCGTCCTATCAGCGGGCGTTCGCCTTGCCGCCCGGTGGCGTGCACGAGTACGTGCCGCTCTACCAAAGGTTGCACGCTCCCGTCGAGCCGCAGCCGGCCGCGGACGCCGACGGTGCCGCGGTTCCGCCGCTCGGCTACGCGCTCGCGCAGCTATCCGGCGTTTACGTGCTCGCGGAGAGTCGCGACGGCCTGATCATCGTCGACATGCATGCGGCGCACGAGCGAATCACCTACGAGCGGCTCAAGGCCGCGCTCGGTAGGGACAGGCTCAAAGCGCAGAGCCTGCTCGTGCCCGTCACGCTCGATGTCGCGACTCGCGAGGCGGATCTTGTCGAGGAATTCGCCGCGGACCTCGAGGCCCTCGGGTTCGCGCTCGTGCGCCGCGGCCCGAATCAGGTCGCCGTGCAGGCGATTCCGCTGCTGCTCGACGGCGCGGACGTCGTCCCGCTCGTGCGCGATCTCTTGAGCGACCTGGCCGACGACAAGGGTGCCGCGCGAGTCGAGGCGGTGGTCAACGAGCTGCTCGCGACGATGGCGTGCCACGCGGCCGTGCGCGCGAATCGCCGGTTGACCGTCGCGGAGATGAACGCGCTGCTGCGCGAGATGGAGCGCACGGAGCGGAGCGAGGCCTGCAACCACGGCCGTCCGACGTGGACGCACGTGTCGCTCGCGGATCTCGATCGGCTGTTCCTCCGCGGCCAATAGCCGTGGGGCCGGCTGCGCTGCGTTGCGTCTGTCTCACGGGGCCCACCGCTTGCGGCAAGACCGAGCTCGCGCTCGAGCTCGCGGGCCGCATGCCGCTCGAGATCGTCAGCATGGACTCCGCGATGGTTTATCGCGGCCTCGACGTCGGGACGGCCAAGCCGACGCGCGCGGTGCGCGACCGCGTGCCGCACCATCTCATCGATATTCTCGACCCTGCCGAGCCCTATTCGGCCGGCCGATTCGCGCGGGACGCCGCCGCGGCGATTCGCGAGGTCGCCGCGCGCGGGCGCCTGCCGTTGCTCGTCGGCGGCACATTGCTGTATCTCCGGGCGCTGCGCGACGGGCTCGCGACGTTGCCGCGCGCGGACGCGGCCGTGCGTGCGCGTCTCGATGCGGAGGCGGTGCGGGTAGGCTGGAACGCGCTGCACGCGCGCCTCGCGGCCGTCGACCCCGAGGCGGCCGCGCGGATCGCGCCGGGCGATCGCCAGCGGATCCAGCGCGCGCTCGAGGTCCACGAGCTCACCGGTCAGGCGTTGAGCGAGCTGCACCGTCGCCCGGCGGAGGGAGCCGGGATCGAGATCCTGACCGTCGCGCTCGTGCCCGAGCGCCGCGAGGAGCTCGGCGAGCGCATCGAACGGCGCTTCGATTCGATGGTCGCGGCGGGGTTGGTGGCTGAGGTCGAGGCGCTGCGGCGCCGCGGCGACCTCGATCCGGGCCTGCCGGCGCTCCGCGCGGTCGGATACCGACAGATCTGGGCCCATCTCGACGGTGCGACGGATTGGGCGGAGGCTCGCCGCCGAGCCATCGTCGCCACCCGGCAGCTTGCGAAGCGCCAGCTGACATGGCTGCGCTCCGAGGCCGACTGCGAGCGCTGGACCGCGTTCGGCGCGGACTTGCCGGGACGCATGGCCGCAGCCGTTGCGCGCTTCCAACCGCCCCCGTCGTGAAATCCCCGGGCTGTGTTAGCATTGCCAGCCGTGGGAGCAACACCGGCCTATTTGGGCCCGGCGTTGTTTATCGGAGAGCGAGATTTCAGGAGTTTGTTGCGGGGCCTCCCAAGCGATGCCACCGGACCTGATCTTCGCGACCCAACAATAAGAAGAGGAGAGTCTTCATGGCCAAAGGTCAATCGCTTCAGGACCCGTTTCTGAACGCTTTGCGCAAAGAGAAAGTGCCGGTCTCGATTTACCTCGTCAACGGAATCAAGCTGCAAGGTCAGATCGACTCGTTCGATCAGTTCGTGGTGCTGTTGCGCAATAGCGTCAGCCAGATGGTCTACAAGCACGCGATTTCGACCGTCGTTCCCGCGAGGAACGTGCGCGTGCCGTCTATGGACGAGGATGAGGCGGAAGATTAGCTGCAGCTCCGCGGCGCAGGGAGGCCAGCTTGCTTGATCGCCCCCGCAGCGGCGAACGCGCGCTGCTGCTGCATGTCGGGTTGAGCCGGTCCCCGCACGAAGACGAAACCCAGGAGTTCCGCGCCCTCGCAGAGTCGGCGGGCGCTTGTGTGGTCGCCGAGATTCAGGCGCGCCGCGAACGCCCCGACCCGCGCTATTTCGTGGGAAAGGGCAAGGTCGAAGAGGTTGCCGCCCGCGCGCAGGAATCGCACGCCGAGCTGATTCTCGTGAGTCAACCGCTGCGCGCCGGGCAGGAGCGCAATCTCGAGACCACGCTCAAGACGCGCGTGCTCGACCGTAACGGACTGATCCTCGACATATTCGCGCAGCGCGCCGCGACGTTCGAAGGCAAGCTCCAGGTCGAGTTGGCTCAGCAAGAGCATCTGGCGTCGCGACTGGTCCGCGGTTGGACCCACCTCGAACGGCAGAAGGGCGGCATCGGGCTGCGCGGACCCGGCGAGACGCAGCTCGAGACGGACCGTCGGCTCGTAAGCCGCCGCATCCGCCACCTGCGCGAGCGCCTGAACCGCGTCGAGCGCCAACGGCAGGTGAGCCGCAGGGAGCGGCTCAAGGCCGACGTCCGGACGGTGGCGCTCGTGGGCTACACCAATGCCGGCAAGACCAGTTTGTTCAACGCGCTCGCCGGTGCCGATCTTGTAGCGCGCGATCAGCTGTTCGAGACGCTCGATCCGACGATCCGCCGGTTACCGCTCGAGCACGGCGACGAGGCCCTGCTCGTGGACACCGTGGGATTCGTGCGCGATTTGCCGCACGAGCTCGTCGCCGCGTTTCGCGCGACGCTCACGGAGACGCGCGAGGCCGCGCTGCTGCTGCACGTCATCGACGCCAGCGATCCGCACCACGAGGACCGCCGTCATCAAGTCGAAACCGTGCTCGAGGAGATCGGCGCGGCCGAGGTGCCGTGTCTACGGGTGTACAATAAGCTCGATCGGGCGCCGGCCGATTTCGACCGGGAGCTCGACTCATCGGAAACCTCGCGACTCCGTGTTTCCGCGGCCACCGGCAGCGGGGTGGCGGAGCTGCGCGAGGCGATCCGCGTGACGGTCTTGGGTACGCGCGTGGCCGGCGAGCTCAAGCTCGGGCCGGCCCAGAGTAAGGTGCGAGCGAAGCTGTTCGGGTGGCACGCGGTGCGCAGCGAGACGATCGATGCCGAGGGAGTCTCGACGCTCGAGGTGGACCTCACGGCGCAACGTTGGCAGGAGTTGCGCAACGACGGCTTGCCAGCACATTGCATTCGACAGAAAGTGTGAGACGCGATGGCTTGGGACGACGGTGACAAGAACAATCCGTGGCGATCCGAGAAGGACAAAAGTCCCACGGATCTCGACGCCGTGGTGCGCGATTTCCAGCGCAGGCTCGCGAGCCTGTTCCGCGGCGGGCGCTCGGGTGCGCCGCGCAGCGGGGACGCTCCGGGGTTGAGCGGCGGCTTGATCGTCGGCTGCGTGCTATTGCTGATACTCGTCTGGGCCATGACGGGGTTCTACAAGGTCAACGAGCCCGAGCGCGGCGTAGTGTTGCGCTTCGGTGCCTTTCACGAGCTCACGCGCCCGGGTCTGCGCTGGCATTTGCCTTGGCCGGTCGAGGCGGTCGAGAAAGTGAACATCGGCGGCACGCAGCGGCTCGCGTACCAAGGCAGCATGCTCACGCGGGACGAGACCATCGTGAAGGTCGACGTCGTGGTGCAGTTTCGCCGCACCGATCCGCAGGGCTTTCTCTTCAACATGCGCGATCCGGTCGACGCGATTACCGACGTGACCGCGAGCGCGATTCGCGAGGTGATCGGCAGGAATCTGCTCGACTTCATCTTGACCGACGGCCGCGCCGAGGTTGCGCGCGACACTCAGGATCTGCTCCAGGCGACGCTCGACTCGTACGGCGCCGGCGTCACGGTCTACGAGGTCAACCTCCAGGAAGCCAACTTCCCGAGCGACGTCGAGGGCAGCGTGCAGGACGCGATCAGGGCGCGCGAGGACCGCGCGCGGCGCATTCTCGAGGCCGAAGCGTATTCGAACGAGATCTTGCCTCGCGCGCGCGGCGATGCTGAGCGGCGCCATCAGGACGCCGAAGCCTACCTCGCTCAGGTGGTTGCCAATGCCGAGGGCGAGGCGAACAGGTTCCAGCAAGTCCTAACCGAGTACCAGAAGGCGCCGGCCGTCACTCGCGAGAGGCTCTACATCGAGACGCTGCAGGAGGTCCTTGCGAACTCCACGAAGGTGCTCGTCGACACCGACGGCGGCAACAACGTGCTTTACCTGCCGCTCGACCAGTTGATACAGCGGCGCGGCGCCGCGCCGGCCGGGGAGTCTACAGCCGCGCCGGCCGATTCGAGCAGCAACACGACGCCGTCGCGCCCGAGCGCCCGCGGGCCCCGCTGAGGCCAGGATGAAGCCATGAACCCGCGCTTGAACCTCTTCCTGATCGTCACTGTCCTGGTCGTGATCGTGGCCCGCATGTCGATGTTCACAGTCGACATGCGCGAGCACGCCCTGAAGTTCAGGATCGGCGAGATCATCAAGGCCGACTACGAGCCTGGGCTGCACTTCAAGTGGCCGCTCATCAACAACGTCGCGAAGTATCCGAAGCGCGTGCTCACGTACGAGCACCAAGAGGAGAAGTTCCTCACCGGCGAGAAGAAGAACCTCATCGTCGACTACTTCGTTCAATGGCGAATCGTCGACCCGTCGCAATACTATCGCTCGGTCACGGGCGACGAGGCGCTCGCGATCGAACGACTGAACGCGATCGTGAAGGAAGGCATCAAGGCGGCGATCAGCCAACGCACCGTGCAGGAAGTCGTTTCCGCCGAACGGTCGGAGCTCATGGCGGAGATGTTGAAGCAGGCGCGCGAGCGCTCGCCCGAGCTCGGCATCGAGGTCGTCGACGTACGAGTGAAGCAGATCGACCTCTCGGCCGATGTCAAAGAAGCCGTATATCAGCGTATGCGCCAGGAGCGGGTGCGGGTTGCGACGCAATGGCGCGCGGAGGGCGACGAGCAGTACACGCGCATCCGCGCCGACGCCGACCGCCAGCGCACGGTGATCTTGTCGGAAGCGTACCGCGAGGCCGAGGGGATCCGCGGTCAGGGCGACGCGCGGGCAGCGGACATCTACGCGCAAGCGTATTCGAAGGACCGGGATTTCTACGCGTTCTATCGGAGCATGCAGGCCTACCGGTCCGCGATCGGCCGCGAGCAGGACGTGCTCGTGCTCAAGCCGGACAGCGACTTCTTTCGGTTTCTACAGAAGCAGGTTGGCGCCGCCGCGAAGTAGCGCGGTGTCGATCAAGACGTTCACATTGACGGAGGCTTGAGGCTTTGGCCTGGGCGGATCTTCTCGCGGGCTTGGCCCTGTATCTCGTTATCGAGGGGCTGTTCCCGTTCGCGTCGCCGCGGGCGTGGCGCCGCGGTATAGCCGCGGTCGCGCGGCTCGGCGACCCTCAACTCAGGAGCTTTGGCTTGGCTGCCGTCATCGCCGGCTTACTGCTGCTCTTGATCGTGCGAGGCTGAACGTGGGACGCAACGTGGTCGTGATCGGCACCCAATGGGGCGACGAGGGCAAGGGCAAGGTGCTCGATGTCCTCGCGGATCGCGCGCACGCGGTCGTGCGTTTTCAGGGAGGGCACAACGCCGGGCACACGCTCGTGATCGACGGCGTGAAGACGGTGCTGCACCTGATACCGTCGGGAATCTTGCGCGACGAGGTGGTCTGCCTCATCGGCAACGGCGTCGTCGTCTCGCTCGACGCGCTCGTCGAGGAGATGGACGCGTTGGTCGCGCGCGGCGTGCCGGTGGACCGCCGGCTCCGCGTGTCGCCGGCTTGCCCCTTGATCTTGAGCTCGCACGTGTTGCTCGACAAAGCACGCGAGCAGGCGAGCGGCGCGGGCGCGATCGGTACGACGGGTCGAGGTATCGGTCCGGCTTACGAGGACAAGATCGCGCGCCGCGCGCTGCGCGTCGCGGACCTGTTCGCTCCGCAGCTCATGCGCGAAAAGCTCGAACGGCTGCTCGATCTTCACAACTTCTTGCTCGAGCGCTATTACTCGGCCGGCACGGTCGACCCGCAGCGCGAGCTCGACACCCTGCTCGAGCGCGGCGAGCGCGTGAAGCCGCTCGTCGCGGACGTGACCGAGCTCCTGCGCGAGCTGCACCGCGAGCGGCGCAGCGTCCTGTTCGAGGGGGCGCAGGGTGCGATGCTCGACATCGACCTCGGCACCTATCCGTTCGTCACGTCGTCGAACACCACCGTCGGCGGCGCCGCCACCGGCACCGGCGTCGGGCCGCTGGCAGACGACTACGTGCTCGGTCTCGTGAAAGCCTACACCACGCGCGTCGGCGCCGGGCCGTTCCCCACGGAGCTGCTCGACGACATGGGGCGCTACTTGGGACGCGTGGGCGCAGAGTTCGGTGCGACGACCGGCCGACCGCGCCGTTGCGGGTGGTTCGACGCCGTCCTGCTGCGGCGCGCGGCGCTGACGAACAGCTTGACCGGCCTCTGCCTCACCAAGCTCGACGTCCTCGACGGCCTGCCCGAGATCAAGATCTGCGTCGGCTATCGGCTCGACGGCCGGCCGCTCGAGACGCCGCCGCTCCTGATCGACCGTTACGGTGAATGCGAGCCCGTCTACGAGAGTCTGCCGGGGTGGTCGGAATCGACTTCGGGGGCAACCTCGTACGACGTCCTGCCGTCCGCCGCCAAGGCCTATCTGCGCCGCATCGAGGAGCTGGCCGGCGTGCCGGTGGACATAATCTCGACCGGGCCCAGCCGCGACGCCGTGATCATCCGCCGGCATCCGTTCGACTGACCCGCCTTATCGCGGGCGGCGGCCGCCGCACCTCGAAGGATCCTCCCGAGACACTCCGACGTCTCGTGTCTCACTTTGGCCGCACGATGCGCGCGAGGGCGTCGGACGTACCTCGAAGGGGCTTCCCGAGACCCTCGCCGCACAGGGATGTGCGGCGCGGAGCCCCAGGGATGATCTTCCGGCGTGTCTCGGGAAGCCCCTTCGAGGTGCGGCCGACGCCACGCGCAAACGCCAAACGGCCGAAGTGAGACGCGAGACGCCGGAAGGTGCTGGTCTCCGGCGCGGTAGGCCATATAATAACGATTCTTATTTGCGAGCCCGTGGAGGGCCTCTGACTCTGTCCGACCTCAAGCCCGGTGACCGCGTGCGCATCGAATCGATAGACACGTCCGACACCGCCGTCCAGCGCCTGATGGTGCTCGGCCTCGTCGAGGGCGCCGAGCTCACGTTCCTGCGCGGCTCACTGGGCGGCGATCCGCTCGAGTTCCGGATCCACGGCGCCGCGATCTCGCTGCGGCGCGCTCAGGCCCAGCGCTTCCAGGTGACACGGACTTCCGCCCATGGCCACGCGCGCTGAGACCGCGGTTCGCGTCGAGACGATCGCGGTCCATCGGCGGGCGGCCGGTACGATCGCCGTGGTCGGCAACCCCAATGCCGGCAAGAGCTCCGTCTTCAACCGGCTCACCGGGTTGCGGCAACGGACCGCGAACTATCCCGGCGTGACCGTTGAGCGGCGCGTCGGCCGGGCCGTGCTCGGCGCGGCATCGCTCGACCTGATCGACCTGCCGGGCACCTTTTCCCTGAGCCCCACCTCCACCGACGAGCGGATCGCGGTCGATGTGCTGTTCGGCCGAGTCGCCGGCACGCAACGGCCGGACGCGATTCTCGCCGTCATCGACTCCACGCGGCTCTATCAGGGCCTCTATCTGCTGCAGCAGCTCGTCGAGCTCGGCAGGCCGATGATCGTCGCGCTGACGATGACGGACGCCGCCCAGCAGGAGGGGCTGGTCATCGACTTCGATGGGCTCCGTGAAGCGCTCGGGGGCGTCGCGGTCTTGCCCGTCGTCGCTACGACGGGTCGCGGCTTCCCGGCGCTGAAGGATGCGCTCGCCGGGCTTCTCCGTGCGGCGCCGCCGGCGCCGATCGAAAGTTGGCCCGAGCTTGCGAGGGCCGCCGAAGAACTGGCGGTACTTCTGCGTGCTGCTGGGATCGAGGCGCATCGCGTCGAGGTCGAGCGCATGCTCATCGATGCGGCGGAAGAGCCGCCGAATCTCGATGCGGCGCTGCGGGCGGGGCTCGCAGCAGCCCGCGCGTCGCTGTTCGGGACCGAGCCGCCGCTCGCCGTCGAAGCGCGGCGGCGTTACCGCTGGGTGCGCTCCACGATCGCGGCCGTCGAATCGGCCGGATCGGGTCTCGTGCGCCGCCGGGCCGCCGTGCTCGACTGGGTCAATCGGCCGTGGCCCTCGACGTTCGCGTTCGTTCTCACGATGGCCGTCGTGTTCCAGGCCGTGTTCTGGTGGGCGCAGCCGTTCGTGGATTTGATCAATGCCGGGATGAGCGCGATCGGCTCTTGGGTCGGAGTCCTGCTGCCGCCCGGAGCGCTGAACAGCTTCGTCGTTGACGGCGCGATCGCGGGTGTCGGCAGCGTGATCGTGTTCCTGCCCCAGATCCTGATCCTGTTCCTGTTCCTCATCTTGCTGGAGGACACGGGTTATCTCGCCCGCGCTTCCTTCCTCTTCGACCGCGCGATGCGAACGCTCGGACTTTCGGGGCAGTCCGTGATCCCGCTGTTGTCGAGCTTCGCGTGCGCCGTGCCCTCGATCATGGCGACGCGCGTGATTCCCAATCGCCGGGATAGGATCGCGACGATCATCTCGGCGCCGTTTATGACCTGCTCCGCTCGGTGGCCGGTTTACTCGCTGCTGATCAGCGCGTTCGTGCCTGCGCGCGCGCTCGGATTCTTGAGCCTCCAGGGGATAGTCCTGTTCGGTCTGTACGTGCTCGGCATCGTCGGCGGGGTCGCCACTGCGCTGTTGCTGCGCCATTCCGCGCTGCGCGGTGAGAAGCCCACCTTCATCCTCGCGCTGCCGGAGTTTCGCATGCCGAACGTCCGGACCGTGGCCATGCAGCTGCTCGACCGCGTGCGGGCGTTCCTCGGGCGCGCCGGCTCGGTGATTTTCGCCGTGGCCGTCGTCGTATGGGCGCTCGCGTACTTCCCGCGCCCGCCCGAGATCGAGGCTGCGCGCGTAGAAGGGCGTGCCGCGGCGGCCGCGAATCTCGCGGGCGACGCTCTCACGGCCCGGCTCGCCGAGATCGACAATCAGGCCTCCGCGGATTACCTGGCGCAGAGTTGGCTGGGGCGCGCGGGTCACCTTGTCGCGCCGGCGTTCGCGCCGCTCGGCTGGGACTGGCGCGTGTCGGCCGCGGTCATCGCGGGATTCCCGGCGCGCGAGGTGGTGGTCGGGGTCTTGGGCACGATCTACGCCGTTGGGGATCAAGCCGACGACCAAACGCTCGGACAGCGGCTTCAGTCCTCCACCTGGCCCGACGGCCGACCGGTGTTCACGCTGCCGATGGTGCTCGGCCTGCTCCTGTTCTACGCGTGGTGCCTGCAATGCGCGGCGACGCTCGCGGTGATCCGCCGCGAGACCAACAGTTGGCGCTGGCCGATCTTCGCCTGGTGCTACATGACCGCTTTGGGTTACGGCGGCGCGCTTCTGATCTTCCAATTGGGTACCGGTTCCCTGTAATTTCCCGCCCATGACTACGAAGGTCGAGTGGCGAGAGCTCGCGCGCGAGCCGGTGGCGGATTGCCGGATCTTCGCCGTCGAGCGGTCGCTGGCAGAATCGCCGGTCGATGGCTCGCGGCACACGTTCTACCGAATCCGGTCACAGGACTGGGCGCAGATCGTTCCGATCACGAGACAGGGGGAGATCGTGCTCGTTCGGCAGTACCGGCACGGGGTCGGGCGCGTAACGCTCGAGATCCCCGGGGGGCTCATCGATCCCGGCGAGGACCCGGCCGAGGCGGCTCTGCGCGAGTGTCTCGAGGAGACCGGCTACCGCGCCCGCACGGCCATTTCGCTTGGCGTGGTGAGCCCGAACCCCGCGCTGTTCGACAATCGCCTGCACGCCTTTCTCGCCACCGACGTAGAGCTCGAGCGGGCGATCGCGAACACCGGCACCGAGCAGACCGAGGTGGTGGTGCGGCCCGTGCGCGACTTGCCGGCCATGCTGCTGCGCGGCGAGATCGATCACGCGCTCGTCGCCGTGACGCTGTGGCGCTACCTGCACGAGCACGCGGCGCGATGATTACCGAGCACGCGCGTCTGGACGTCCGTCCGGGCGAAGAGGTCAGCTTCGAGGCCGCGTTTCGCGAGGCGCAGGCGATCATCGCGGCGATGCCGGGCTATCTCGGTCACGAGCTCAGGCCGTGCATCGAGCACTCGAACCGCTATTTGCTGCTGGTCAGGTGGCGGCGGCTCGAGGATCACACGCTCGGGTTCCGCGGGTCGCGCGCGTACCAGCGGTGGAGCGCATTGCTGCATCCGTTCTACGAACCGTTCCCCGAGGTCGAGCATTACGGGGAACCGCTCGCTTAGCGTCGCCGCGTCGTGTCACTTTGGCTGTTGGCGTTATCGCGAGCTGCGGCCGCACCTCGAACGCGTGCTCCGCTGCGGCACGCGACTTCGCCGGCCTTCGGCCGGTTCCCGACCGCCATGGATGGCGGGAGTGCCGCAGCTGCAGGAGCATCCTG
>DASQOL010000217.1:0-3772 GCA_035644475.1 Gammaproteobacteria bacterium
CTACAACGGCAAGACGTGGCTGCACACCGAAGGGTTGGGGCACACGGAGCGCTTGCGCATCACGGAGCGTTATCGTCGGCTCGACTTCGGTCACCTGCAGCTCGACGTGACGTACGACGATCCCGGCACGTTCTCCGCGCCGCTGCATGCGGCGGTGAAGATGGAATATGCGGCGGACGACGAGCTGCTCGAGACGGTGTGCAACGAGGCGAGTGAGGGCGGCACGAAGCATTGGGTGGGCGACAAGAGCGCAGACGACGCGACCGCCGCAGTGAAGGTTGCGCCGGAGGTGCTCGCGAAGTATGTCGGGACGTATCGGGGGTATTGGCTCGATAACCTGACGACGCTGGAGGTCACGCTCAAAGACGGCGGGTTGGTGGCGCGGAGGAATGGCGGGAAGGAGTCGCCTTTGGTGGCGCAGTCGGAGACTACGTTTGTGTGCCCTTCATGCCAGTGGGGGCAGCCGTATGTTTTTGCGCGTGAGGGGGATGGGGTGGCGACGCAGGTGAGTGAGATTCAGGTTTCGGGGGCTTGGGTGTTCAAGCGCGTGCACTAACACGCGCCGGTCGTTACGAGGGAGCATGAAACTCCAGGTATTTCCGTGAACCTCGACGACGCTACGCTGCGCGACCTCGCCGGCGACCGCTCGTTCGAGCGCGGGGCGGACTACGCGCGGCGCGGACGCGTGCGGCTCGAGCAGAATGACGAACGCCGGTTGCGCGCCGAAGTTCACGGCCAACAACGCTATCGCGTGGAGATCGACGCAGGCGGTGACGAGCTCGCGTGGATGTGCAACTGCCCTGTCGGCGAGTTCTGCAAGCACCTGGTCGCCGCGGCCATCGCCGCTCGTGAGCCGCCTGCCGCCACGCGGCAAGACTCGGGCGATGACGCGGAGCTCGACGCATTTCTGCGCGCCCAGCCGGCGGATCGCCTCGCCGCGTGGCTCGGCGAGATCGCTCGCGAGCATCCGTCGGTGGAGAAGCGGCTGCGCCTGCGCCAAGCCCAGTCCGATCCCGCGGCGCTGAAGAAGGAGATCGCGAAGCAGATCCGCGCTCACGGATTTCTCGACTGGCGCGCCTCCGCGCGCTTCGCGCAGCGCTTGGCCTCGGTGATCGACGCGCTCGACGACACCCTCCAGGCCCATCCGAACCATGCCTTGGAGCTCTGCGAATTCGCGCTCACGAAGCTTCTCAAACGCTGCGCGAGCGCCGACGACTCGTCTGGCGCGATCGGAACGCGGCTCACCCAAGTTGCGGCCCTGTATCGGCGCGCGATCGAGCGCGGCGCGCGTGACGACGCGGCACTCGGGCGGCGCTTCTTGGAAGTGCAGCGGCACGACGAGTGGGGCTTCACGGACTTGGCGGAATTCTGGCCGCTGCTTGGGCCGCTTGCGCAACATGCTTACGCGACGGCCGTCGACGCGGAATACTCGGCGCTCGGCCCCGCGCACGCACGCGACGACTCCGATCGCTGGAGCCGCGAGTTTTCGATCGTTCACAGGATGGAGCAGCTTGCGGCCGTGAGAGGCGACGTCGATACATTGATCCGCGTGACCGCGCGCGATCTGTCGAGCGGCCATGCGTTCGAGCGCCTCGTGGCGATCTGCCTCGAAGCGGGCCGCGGCCGCGAGGCCACCACTTGGGCCGAGCGCGGCTATCGAGCGCACCCCAAGTGGCGCGGCATGCGTGCACTGCTTGCGGACCGATGTCGACACGACGGACTGAACGACCGGGCGCTCGAGCTCGACTGGGAAGACTTCCGCGAGGACCCAAGCCCCGCACACTGGCAGCGACTCAAGACCGCCGCAGGCGACCAGTGGCAGGAGCATCGCCGGCGCGCGCTCGAGCACGTGGAGCGCGCCGAAAAGTCCGCGGGCAAAGATCGCGACGTCTCGAGACGGGTTCGGCTGTTGCTCGCGGACGGCGACGTCGACCAGGCCCGCGAGCTCGGCGAGCGGCACTCGGTGGTGGAGGGTCTGCTCGAACCGCTGGCGGACGCACTGGCGTCGAGTCACGCACCGTCGGCCGCCGCATTCCTGCGCCGCGCCGTGGACGCCGCGCTGCCCGGCAGCAGCCCGCCGAGGTACGCGGATCTCGCGGCGTCCATTGCGCGAGCGTGCGTGCTCGATCGGTCAGCGCAGAGCGACGAGTGGCTCGCGGCAATCCGCGCTCGCTACCGCGCGCGCCGGAAGCTGATGGCGTTGCTCGACGAGGCGCTTCCTTAAGCGGTAGCACTCGGAGCAAGCTCGAACGGCCATTGCTCGCCGGCGCGTAGCACCGCTTCGCGCGCCTCCGCGCGATCGCGCGCGAGGATTTCGTCGAGCCTCTCGAGGCGGCCGATCGTGACATCGAGGGCCGCATTGATGCGCTCGGCACGCTCGACGAACTCCGCGACGAGCATTCCTACGTCCGCAGGCGCGACGCTCGTCCAAAGAGCTTCCGCGAGTCTCAGACGCTCGTCTGCCGGAAGCGCCAGTAGCTCCGTAAGGTTCACCGCCATACCAGAAGTCTAACGCCGCGCGCTTTCGACGAGTCAATAGCGAATCTGGTCGTTGCGGGGCGAAAGGGTTCGGCGTCGCCGATCACGCGTCGGGACAGAAGATCTCGAACCGCTGGCGAGCACGGCGGTGGCGACGTCGCGCCAGTCGCCGATCAGCGTGGCGCAGAAGTGCCGATCCACTCCGGACTATGTGGCCGATCGCGAATTGCAGGATCGTCGTCGAGCGCGTTGGGCGTTTCGTCGCCGGCGACTGGCAGATAGCGAACACGCACCCGCGTATCCTCGATCACGACTATGGCGCCTCTGACCACGGCTCTCTCGATCACTGACATGTGCGCAAGGAGAAGCAAGAGTTGCTTCGCGGGCCGGCGCTCGATTCCGCGTCGAAAGAGGACGACCGACGGCTTCTGATCGCCGCGAAGCGCGAGGAGTGTGCCGAAGTCCGTGTCGGCCGAAACAACGACGCGCCCTTCTCGTACCGCTAGCTCGAACACCGCGGCGTCCTCGGCCGATTGAAGGCTGCGGTCGCGCACGTGAACCGCGTCGTGCCCGTTGCTGCGCAAAGCTTCGGCCAAGGAGGGCGAAAGCGCGTTATCGATCAGCAACCTCACGAAGGGGCGATCGGGAGCACGTGCTCGCGTACCGCCTCCGCGGCGTACCGCAGAGCTTCATGGATGTCGTCGGCCGTGAGATCTGGGTAGGCCTCCAGGATCTCGGCTTCGGTGATCCCATCCGCCACCATGCCGACCACGGTTGCTACGGGGATGCGCAATCCCCTTATACAGGGCATACCACCCATTTGATTAGGGTTGACGGTGATCCGAGCGAACTTCACTGCTGATCTCGTAGCGGTAACGGAGAACATGTTACTCCCTCTCGTGATCTGCCCGACTATGCTCCGGTCCACAATGCCGGCCGTACCGGAGCAGATGAGTCCGAAATCTAACGCCGCGCGCTTTCGACGAGTCAATAAGCGAATTCCGTGGTTATGCGGGGAATCGCGCGCGACGCGTTACGCGGCCTCGATCAGCCCGAGCGACTCGAGCTCGCTGTGCACGTACATCACCACGTCGCTCGCGCGGCCGACGCGCCGATGGTCATGGACAATTGGCCCTTAGCGCGCCTTTAGCCCGCGAGCAGCACACTATTCGTCGTTGGGAGTGAGGCGGGCGAGCTCGCGCCACGGCGCGTCCAGGTCGAATGTGACGTCCGGGCATCTGGGAACGTTGCCGAGCGACCCCGACGTGCCCGCCGCAGCACGCGCGAATCGGCC
>DASQOL010000218.1:0-15220 GCA_035644475.1 Gammaproteobacteria bacterium
CCGGCGAGCGATGAGTTCGCGCTCGATCTTGCCAAACCAGACTTCGACTTGATTGCGCCAGGCGGTAAACGCCAGCCGGCTCCCGCACCTCCACGGAGGGGTCTCTTGCACCGCTTCCGTGCATCCACCCCTCCGCGGAGGGGTCGACACCGTCGTAGTCGTGGTACGCGCGCCCGCTAACGATTGCCGCCATTCGTGCCTCCGCGGCGGCGCGGTCGAGATCCGCGCCCTCAGCACCGATGCCGTCGTCCACCATGTCCTCCGCGCGATATCCACCGCGCGGCATCACGCGGCCATCCGGGCGCCGAAAGTACATGCCGCCGCGCTCGTCACGATGGATCGTGAAACCGCCTTCGTGCAGCAGCGTGTGGTGGTGCGTGCAGAGCAATGTCGTGTTCTCGAGACTCGTCTCGCCGCCGTCGATCCAGTGGCGGATGTGATGCCCGTCGACGTAGTGCGCGCGGCTGCAGCCCGGGAACACGCAGCCGCGGTCGCGCGCTTGCAGGGCGCGCCTGAGTGCCGTCGATATCGTGCGGTGCTTGCGGCCGACGTCCAGAGGTGTGCCGTGCCCGTCGTCGACGATCGTGACGAGGCTGCAGTCGCACGCGAGCCGTCGCACGGTCTCGATCGGCAAGTCCGAGCGGCCCGCCCCTCCGCGGAGGGCCTTTTCGTCGACGTGCACGAGCACTTGATAGTGATCGGCGGCGGGCACGGAGCGCTCTCGCGTGGCCGACCCACCGCCGAGGTAGTCCTTCATGATCGCGACCACCGCGTCCGCCTGCTGCGCGCGCCAGCCCTCGCCCGAGCGTTCGGTGGGCCGCAAACTGCGTCCTGCATTTGCGGCACTCCCGCCATCCCTGGCGGTCGCGAACTCGACGCCGAGCGCCGCCTCGCCCGCCGCAACCGCGCTGTCGATCGCGTGGCTGATCAGCTCGCCCTCGGCCGCGGGCAGCTCGATGACGATGCGCACGCGGTTGTGCGTGGAATCGCGGAAGAGCTTGAGCGACCGGCGCTCCCACACCTGCCGCGCGCCTTCGACCGATGCTGGCGCGACGTTGCGAATCTGGCGACAACGCTCCTCGACTTGCGGCGCCGACGCGTTCAGCGCATAGGCAAGCAGCAGATCCTCGTCGTGCTCCGCCGCGACCCGCGTGAGCGCGCGCGCCTTCGTATACGAGAGCCGGCCGTCGGCGAGCGCGGCCGAGATCGCCGGCAGCACGCGCAGCGCATTCGCCGTACGGACTCTTTCCCGCGCGGCGGACAGCGACAAGCCGCAGCTCCACACGAGCCATTCGGCACAGCTCGCACAGCCCCATTTCGCCCAGCCGTAACGCTCGTCGAACGCGCGCACGAGCAAGAGCGCTCGATACGACTCGGCGTTCATTCCGCGCTCGTGCTTCGCGATGGCACGGCCGAGCTCGTCGACGGAAAGATCGTCTATTGCGGCGAAAGGGACGGCGCCGCGCGTGTGGGGTGCGGTCATGAGCGTCTCCGAAAATGGGATGGAAGCCGGTACTGAGCATACGTCCAGTACCGCGGTATTTCCCAATAACTTTTAGTTACTTACGCTCAAAACAGGCGACCATCGAACTGACCGGCCGCGCACAGTGTGCCGATCGTTCCCGCGCGTTCGGACTTCCGTATGTTCATGGAGGCGCCTCAAGTAAACCGGCCGCCTTGAAGACGCTGCGTCGCTTGAACTCGAGCAGCAGACGAATGACCCACGAGCGTTCGCTCATCGGGCGGATCGCTCCTAGTCGCCGTCGCTGAACCGCTTCGTGATGTCTCCGTAGGCGTCGATGCGCCGATCACGGAAGAACGGCCAGCCGGCGCGGCTCGCGTCGATCTCGCCGAGATCGATCTCCTCGACCTGCACGGTCTCCTTGTCGGTGACCGCGCGGAACAGCACGCGGCCGTCGGGCGCAGCGACGAAGCTCCTTCCCCAGAACTCGATGCCGCCGCCGTTCTTGCTCGCCGGGTCGGGCTCGAAGCCCACGCGGTTCACGGCAACCACGAAGCAACCGTTGGCGATGGCGTGCCCGCGCTGCACCGTCTCCCAGGCGCCGTGCTGGCGCTCGCCGTACTTGTCCTTCTCCTCCGGATGCCAGCCGATCGCCGTCGGGTAGACGAGGATCTCGGCGCCCAGCATCGCGGTGAGACGCGCGGCCTCGGGATACCACTGGTCCCAGCAGACGAGCACGCCGACGTGAGCCGCGGTCGTGTGGAACACCTTGAACCCCAAGTCGCCGGGCGTGAAGTAGAACTTCTCGTAGTACCGCGGGTCGTCCGGAATATGCATCTTCCGGTACTTACCCAAGTAGCCGCCGTCGGCGTCGAGCACCGCCGCGGTGTTGTGGAAAAGCCCCGCCGCGCGCTTCTCGAACAAGCTCGCGACCAGCGTGATCGAAAGCTCCTTCGCGAGCGCCGCAAGCGCGTCCGTGCCCGGGCCGGGAACGGCTTCCGCGAGCTTGAAGAACCCCGCGTCCTCCGTCTGGCAGAAATAGCGCGAGCGGAACAGCTCCGGCAGCACCACCAGCCGGGCGCCGCCCTTCGCCGCCTCGCGCACGCCGTCGACCGCCCGCGCGAGATTGCGTGCGGGGTCGTCGGTCATCGCCATCTGCACGAGCCCGACCTTCAGCGGGCGTGCGGTCATCGCGGGCCTTCGCGCTCGATGTCGCGGGTATCGCAGTACGTGGTCTGCGGGAAGCAGGCCATGTATTGATCGAGGATCTCCATGCCCTGAGTCGGCCGCACCACGTTCGCCTGAATCTTGGCGCGCACGAGCTCGCTCATGCGGCGATGGAGATCGTTCGGGAAGTACTGCACCTGCGCGAGCATGTCCTGCACGGCCGTGCCGTGAATGATCTTCTCGATCCAGAAGTCGCCGGGCTCCTCGGCGTCGGCGTAGACGTGCGCTTCCGTGACGCGGCCGAAGAGATTGTGCGCATCGCCGATGATGTCCTCGTACGCGCCCATCAAGAAGAATCCCAGGTAATACGGCGTGCCGTTCACCGTCGGGTGCACCGGCAGGAACCGGTTATCGCGCGTCGACACGTAGTGCGACACCTTGCCGTCCGAATCGCACGTGAGATCGACGAGGATCGCGCGCTTGTCGGGCTGCTCCTCGAGACGGTCGATCGGCACGATCGGGAACGGCTGGCCGATCGCCCAGTGGTCGAGCATCGACTGAAACACGGAGAAGTCGCAGAGATAGAGCTCCGTGAGCTGATCCTCGAGCTGCACGATCTCGGGCCGCGAGGTCTCGGGACTGCGCTTGAGCGACCGCAGCAGCATCGTGGAGATACGCCAGTAGAGGCTCTCCGCGAGCGCGCGCTCCGCGAGCGGCAAGTAACCGAGCGTGAACAGCTGCCGGACTTCGTCGAGCTTCTCGTTTACGTCGTGCAAGGCCTCGAGGAAGTCCGATTGCTTGCGCGTCTTCGCCAGCCCGGTGAGGATCTTGTTGAGCGCGTGTACCGGTTCCGCAGCGCTCTCCGGCACGGTGAGATCCTGATTCGGATCGTCCTTCGCGTGCGCGCCGAGCACCGGCACGATGAGCACGGAATGGTGTGCCGTGAGCGCGCGGCCGCTCTCCGTGACGAGCGTCGGCGTCGGCACCTCGTTGGAGTCGCATACCTCCTTGATCGTGAACACGACGGCGTTCGCATACTCCTCGAGCGAGTAGTTGATGCCGGCGTCCTCCTCGAGGTGCCCCTTGTCGTAGTTCACGCCGAGGCCGCCGCCCATGTCCAAGTACTTGAGCCCCACGCCGCGCTTCACGAGCTCGGCGTAGATCTGCGTGACTTCCTTGGTCGCTTCCTTGAGCACCTGGATGTCGGCGATCTGGCTGCCGATGTGGCAGTGCAGCAGCACGAGCTTCGCCTGCTGGCCGCTCGCCTCGAGCTCGTTGACCATGCGCATCAGCTCGGCCACGTTCAAGCCGAACTTCGAGTTCGTGCCCGACGACTCGGCCCAGCGGCCCGCGCCGCGCGTCGCGAGCCGCACGCGCACGCCGAGCTGCGACATGTAGCCGGTGCTGAACGCGAGGCCCTTCAAATCGTTGAACTCGGAGTACTTCTCGATGACGGGCACGATGTTCTGCCCGAGCTTCTGGCCGGCGATCATCAGCGACAGCATCGTGCGGTCCTTCACGCCGTTGCACACGAGTAGCGTGTCGCCGTCGATTTGCGGCAAGCACGCGATGAGCTCCGCCTTCGAGCCGCACTCGAGCCCCATGCCGTACGGGCGGCCGGCGTCGAGCAGCTCGTCGACGACCTCGTGCAGCTGATTCACCTTGATCGGATAGATGCCGCGGTACACGTTGCCGTAGTTGGACTCCGCGATTGCGTTGCGGAACGCCTCGTTCACGCGCCGCACCTGCGCGCGCAGGACGTCCTGAAAGCGCAGCAGCACGGGGAACTGCACACCCCGGCGGCGCAGCTCGTTGACGACGTCCACGACGTCGATCGTGGTGCCCGCCTCGTCGAGCGCGCGCACGGCCATATGGCCGTTCGGGTTCGCGAAGAAGAACGGGTCGCCCCAGCTCGAGATCCGATAGAGATCGGTCGCGTCCTGGACGGTCCATTCCGCGGGCGCGGCTTTCTTGTTGGGTTGCGTTGACATCTAGGTTTTTCTCCGAAGGCCCGGCTTCCGCCGGCCGAGGCTACTTTCCGAGCACGTGAGCGAAAATCAGCGGCGCGACGATGGTCGCGTCCGACTCGATGATGAACTTCGGGGTCGAGGCCGACAGCTTGCCCCAGGTGATCTTCTCGTTCGGCACGGCGCCCGAGTAAGAGCCGTAGCTCGTGGTCGAGTCGCTGATCTGGCAGAAGTACCCCCACCGCGGCGTGTCCTCGAGCTGCAGGTCTTGCTGCAGCATCGGCACGACGCAGATCGGGAAATCGCCCGCGATGCCGCCGCCGATCTGGAAGAAACCGATCGAGCCCTTGTGGCAGGTCGTCTGATACCAGTCCGCCAGCACCATCATGTACTCGATGCCCGTGCGCACCGTGTGCACGTTCTTGATGTCACCCGCGATGCAGTGTGCGGCGAAGATGTTGCCGAGCGTCGAGTCCTCCCAGCCCGGCACGAACATCGGGAGATCCGCCTCGGCCGCCGCGAGCAGCCAGCTGTCCTTCGGGTCGATCTGGTAGTGCTCCTCGAGGACGCCGGTGCGCAGGATCTTGTACATGAACTCGTGCGGGAAAAACTGCTGCTGACCCTTGTCGGCGCGCTCCCACTCCGCGAGCACGGCGCCCTCGATCCGGCGGATCGCCTCGAACTCGGGGATGCAGGTGTCGGTCACCCGGTTCAGGTGCCGGCCGAGCAGCTCTTCCTCCTGCTCCGCGGTGAGCGACCGGTACCCCGGAATCCGCACGTAGTGCTCGTGCGCGACCAGGTTGAACACGTCCTCCTCGAGGTTGGCGCCGGTACAGCAAATCGCGTGGACCTTGCCCTCGCGGATCATCTCGGCCAGCGATAGGCCCAGCTCGGCCGTGCTCATCGCGCCCGCGAGCGTGACGAGCATCTGCCCGCCCCCGTCCACGTGGCGGACATAGCCGTCGGCCGCGTCGACGAGCGCCGCGCCGTTGAAGTGCCGGTAGTGATGCCGGATGAAATCGGAGATCGCGCCCATGGGCGTGGTCCTCAGGCGCTACGCGCCCGTCGAAACGGTGAAGATTAGGAAATCGCGCCGCCGCCCACAATGGGCCACTCGCTCTGCGACGAAAAATAGGGACATGTTGCATTTTCGACGGGCCGCCAGGCTCCGCGCGACCACCGATCGAAAATGCAACATGTCCCTATTTTTCGCGGTCACGGGCGCGTCTCCGGTATCGCGGGGACTTGCTGGGTGAGGCAGTGGAGCGCGCCGAGGCCGGCGATGAGGACGCGGCAGTCGACCGGCAGCACGCGGCGGCCGGGGAAGCAGTCGGCGAGGATCGAGCGGGCTGCGTCGTCCTGGGGGCAGCCGAAGGTCGGCAGGAGCACGGCGCCGTTCGCGATGTAGAAGTTGGCGTAGCTCGCGGGGAGGCGCTGGTCGCCCAGGTACTGGGGCTCGGGCATCGGGAGCTCGACGACGTCGAGCGGCCGGCCGGCGACCTTGAGCTCCGTGAGGCGCTGGCGATTGGCGACCAGAGGCACGTGGTTCGGGTCGCCCTTGTTGGGCTCCATGACGGTGACCACGGCGTCCGGGCGGAAAAAGCGCGTGAGATCGTCGATGTGGCCGTCGGTGTCGTCGCCCTCGATCCCGTCGCCGAGCCAGATCACTTGGTCGACGCCGAACGTGTTGCGCAGCAGCCGCTCGATGTCGGCGATCCCGAGCGCGGGGTTGCGGTTCGGGTTGAGCAGGCACTGCTCCGTCGTCATGAGCGCGCCCACGCCGTTGACCTCGATCGAGCCACCTTCGAGCACGACGTCCGGCTGCGCGAACCGCGGCACGCCGAGCGCTTCCGCCATCTGCCGGCCGATCTCGCGGTCCAAGTCGAACGGCGGGTACTTACCGCCCCACGCGTTGTAGTCGAAGTTCACGGCGAGCCGCGGCTCCTTCTTGCCTTCACGCGTGACGAGGACCGCGCCGTGATCGCGCGCCCATGCGTCGTTCGTGGGGAACCGGAAGAAGCGCAGGCGCTCCGGCGGCGCGGCGGCAGCGAGCAAACCGCGGACGTGGAGCTCGTGCTCGGCGTCGAGCACATTGATGTAGACCGGCTCGCAGGACGCGAGCGAGCGCACGAACTCCACCGTGGCCGGCTCGACGCCCGCGAACACGCCGGGCCAGCTGTCGCGATTGTGCGGCCACGAAATCCACGTGGCCTCGTGCGGAGCCCACTCGGCCGGCAGACGATAGCCGCGAGCCTTCGGCCAGGCGGTGGAGTCGGCGGACATCGTGAGTCGGTACCTCGAACAAAAACCTTCGGCCCGCGGCGCGGGGTCGCGAATAATACTCGCAGAAAGCGGGCGAGACACCTGCCGTGCGCGAAACCGGTATGATGAGGCGATGATCGCGTCGCCGCTCATCGTCCGTCGTCACCGCGGGCTCGCGCCCAGCCGGTTGCGGAGGTCCATCGGCCGGCGCTCGCTCGCGGTGGTCGCGCGGGGCTGGCTCGCCGTCGCGGCGCTCGGCGCCTGCGCGGGGCCGGCGGCTCGCGCGGCCGATTCCGTCGACGACGGCACCTTGCTCGTCGCGAGCCCCGAGCTCAAGGACCCGAACTTCTCTCACACGGTGATCCTCGTGTTACGTCACGATGACAACGCCACGCTCGGCGTCGTCATCAATCGGCCCACGTCGCTCGAGCCCACGAAGATCTTCCCGGAGCTCTCCGACCTCGGGAGCTACAGCGGCAAGCTCTATCGTGGCGGGCCGGTCGAGGCCACGCGCGTGCTGTTCCTGGTCCGCGGCCTCGCGGCCGCCGCCGTGCAGGGGCCGGAGATCCTCGACAAGGTGTTCTTGAGCGGCGACCCCGAGTCGCTGCCGGACCTCGCGCGCCTCGCGGATGGGCCCGCCGATCTCAGGATCTACGCCGGCCATGCGGTTTGGGGCGCGGGCCAGCTCGCGCGCGAAGTGCAACAGGGCGCGTGGCAGATCGTGCCCGGCACCGCCGAGATCGTGTTCCACGCCGAGCCGGCGCGGCTTTGGGAGCAGCTGGCGACACCCGCGGGCGGCGTCGTCGCCGACACGGGCACGCGGCGAGAGCCCTGATCGTCCAACGCGTCGTTCCCATCACGCCCGTGCCCTACGCTTACTACGCCAAGCTCAAGGCTCGGCAGAAGGCGATCTACCGCCGCAGCGATGAGATCGTCGTCCTGCCGCTGCCCGTGGGCCCGACGCTGCAGCCGCTCGCGGCCGCGCTCGAGGCGGCGCTCGCGACCGAGCATCGTGCCACCATCGAGCGCGCTGCCCAAACGCTCGGCACCGCGCTGCTCGAGCGGTTCGGCACGGCGCCGGTGCGGGTGAAGGTGCTGTCGCGGCGGCCGAGCACCAGCGCGAGCGAGCTGCAAGGCCTGTACGAGCCCGGCGAGCCGCGCGCGCTCGCCGTGATCACAGTGTGGATGAGGACGGCACAGCACAAGCGCGTGGTGGCGTTCCGCACGTTCCTGCGCACACTGCTCCACGAGATCTGCCACCACCTCGACTACGAGCTCCTGAAGCTCGACGACTCGTTTCACACCGAGGGGTTCTTCAAGCGCGAGTCGAGCTTGTTCAAGCAGCTCGTCGCCTGAGCGACTAACGCAACAGCTCCCGGGCTCCGGGGACGGGCGCGAACGAGATCATCACCTCTCTGCCTTGGTGGTTCAGCTCCCCCGTGGCGTCGCCACAGTTGGACCCCGAGGCGACGTACGACACCGACCACCAGCTCGTGCTCTCGTCGAGCTTGAGATCGTCTCTGACCGAGATCCGGCAGCCGAACGCTCCCGCAAGGGACCGTCTGATCCGGTTGATCAGCACGACGGCCTCTTCCTGGTTCGGGCGGCGAAAGAACACGACGTCGAGCGCCGCACCCTTCGCGCGCAGCGCGTCGCCCGCCGCATCGCAGGCTTCACCCGCCGCGGAGTAGGCCACGAGCCACTTGCCGTCCGATTCGAGATGGGGGTCGCCGTGGATCGCGAGGTCGCACGCGAGCCCTCGTTCCGCCTCGTCGGCCAGAACCTCTGCGCGAACCCGGACGTCGGGGCTCGTGGGCTGCGCGGGGAGCGCGGGCTGCGGACTCGCCGTCGGCGTGAGGCCGCAACTCGCGAGGACAGCGAGCGACGCGGAACGAAGCGCGGACGCGGCGGTTGCCATGACGGCAACTACTCTACCGCAGGAGCTACGAGTCGCGGCTCAGCGCCGCATCAACCGTTTGCCGCGGCGCGGAATTTCGGCAGCCTCGCGATGTCGGCGTTCAGATAGACGGTGGTGACGTCGCCGCGCTTGGCGATCGCGACCGCCTTGTCGAGCGCGGCCGCCGGGCCGAGCTCCATGTCGGGAATCAACTCTTTGACGACGTATTCGGTGCGACCCGGACGCACCATATATAGAGACGCGAGCGTCCTCTCGGGCTTGCCGCCCGGGGGGGTGACGCGCCAGAGCTTGAGGAAGAGCACCGCGTGGGTGATGGGCTCCGTGGGGGTACCCTGGATCACCTGCACTCCGTCCCTGACGAGCTTCGAGCCCTTCTGCGCCATCGCCCAAGCCCTCCGCGAATCCGCCTATCCCTGGCCGTCGCAAAGTGTGCGCCAGTGGGGCGCGGGGATGCTGTGATCCAGGTACCGAAACCGCCGACGTTTACCGCGACGCGAGTCAGGTGTTAGCTTTGGGGGCGCTTCGGCGGACAACCGAATCCCAGGGAAATCAAGGAGCTCCAACAAATGTCCCGGATGCGCGGACGTCGGCTCGTGCGCGTCGCGACCACGGTCGCGGGAGCTTGCGAGCCCGACGCCTAGCGCGTCGCTACGCCAAGCTCACGCGATAGTTGCCGCGCTGCTCGTCGAGCTCGAGCTTGATGACGCCTTCCTTGGCCGCGTCCTCGAGCAAGTCGGCGAAGTTGCGATAGCCGTAGTAGCTCTCGTTGAAGCCCGGGTACACGCGCTTGACGGTCTGTTTCACGAGCGAGCCCCAGACCGGATCGTAGTCGCTCTCGAGCGACGCGACGGTGGCGGTGATCCGATCGAACGCCTCCTGCTGCTTCTTGTCGTGCTCTTTCTTCGGCTGTTTCTGCCGCGTCTGCGTCTGCTTCTGCACGCGGATCAAATCGTCGTAGAAGATGAACTCGTCGCAATTGCCCGCCAGAAGATCCGACGTAGAGCTGCGCACGCCGCAGCCGAGCACGCGCTTGTTGTTCTCCTTGAGCTTCGAGACGAGCGGCGAGAAATCGCTGTCGCCGGTCAGCAAGGCGAATGTGTCGATGTGCGACTTCGAATAGCAGAGGTCGATCGCGTCGACGACCATCCTGATGTCCGCGCTGTTCTTGCCCGAGACCTTCGAGCTCGGGATGTCGACCATCTCGAAGCCGTACACGTGGAATTCGCGCATGAAGTTCTGGAACCGGCTCCAGTCGCAATAGGCGCGCTTGAAGACGATGCGGCCGCGCTCGAGCAGCCGCTTCAGGACCAACTCGATCTCGAAGCGGCCTTTCTTGTCCTGCTCGACGCCGAGCGCGAGGTTTTCGAAGTCGACGAATACCGCGGTGGTCAGCTCGTCGCGAAGAATCGGGTCTGTCATTCGCGTCACTCTACACTTCGCGCAGCACGGCCGCGAGGGATTCCGCGAGCGTCGCGACGAGCGAGGGCCATGCGGCGGTGCCGACGTGCTTCTGATTCACCTCGAGCTCGACGCCGGCGTACGCGCGCTCGGGATGCATGCGGCGCAGGTAGGTGACGAGCGAGTCCGACACTCCAAGGTACGGATAATTGCGCCGTACGCGGATCTCGGGCGCGCGCGCACGCAGCGCGTCGTGCCAGAGGTCCATGAGCCGGCGCTCGTGACGGCGGCGCGGATCGTACAAGAGCCCGACGTCGCAGTTGCGCACTTCGCCGTGCAGCTCCGGCGTGAAGCTGTGCGACGACACGTGCAACACGAGCGCGCCCGCGCCGACGGCCCGCGCGACCCGGCGCTCGACGGTGCGGCGATACGGGAAATAGTGCTTCTCGAGCGCAGCCTCGCGCTGCTCACGCGTGAGCGAGCGCGTGTATTGCGAGAACAGCGCGCTATGCCTAAGAGAGCGATTGAGATCCACGACGAGCCGCGAGGTCGTCGCAATCGCGGGCTCGACGCGCAGCCGCGTGCCGACCGCGCGCGCGAAGTCGCCCGCGCCGAAGTCCATCCCGCGGTGCGAGTCGAGCACTGCCCGCGCGCCCTCGAACAGCGCCGAGTATTCGTCCGGCACGGCGTTGCCGCCGTGCTCGCAGCTAACGACGAGGCGGCGGGGGCGCGAACGGCGCACCGCTCGCGAGGGCTTCGCAGAGCTCTTCATAGACCCTTCGGAGCTTGGCATGCGTCGGCAGCAGGCCGACCGCCTTGTTGATCCGCGTCGCGAGCGAGCCGTGGCGCAGGTAGTGCTCGAGGAACCGGCCGTGCTGCCGCGACAGCGTGCCGCGCGCGGAGACGGTCTCGATCAAGTGCTCCCAGAGCGTCTTGAGCTCCGCGCCGCTCTTGTCGAGCCCGAGCGCCCGGAGATAGCGGCGGTCGCCTACGCCCGCGGTCTCGGCCTGCCGCTCGGTGAGCCCGAGCAGCTTGCCGAGCTCCTCCGTGGGCCACTTGTCGAGCGACTTGCGATCCGCCCAGCGCTCTTCGACGAGCAGCTTCAGCACCTCGACGATCAGCGCGGCGTACGCGACGTCCATGAACGGCGTCTCCTGCACGTCGAGCACGCGGATCTCGATCGCCATGCGATCGAAGCGCGCGATCGCGCCGCGCGCGTTGACCCATTCGTGCCGCAGCACCCGCTCGGGGTCGTGCGGCGCGAGGTCGCGATAGATCCTCTCGAGCAGCCGCTCGTGATACTCGCCGATCGAGCCCATGGGCTCCGGCACGACGTCGCCCGTGATCGACGGGATCTTCGCGCAATTGCCGCGATAGACGACGAGCCGGTTGTCGAGGATGCCGTTGCGCTGGCCGTCGAGGATCGGGGAGCTGGCGGCGAGGCCCGGCAGGATCGGCAGCAGAAAGCGGATCGCGGCGTGCAGCCTCCCGAACTCCTCGTCGCCCGCGAACGGCAGGTTGATCTGCATGCTCTGGAGGTTGGCCCAGCCGTGGCCCTTGCAGCCGAAGATCCGGTCGAACGCGTCGTAGATCTCGCGCGTGCCATGCGGCCAGAGCTCGACGTCGTTCGGGTCCATCCACGGGTGCATCGCGGTCGGCATGAGCCGGCAGCCTTGTGCGTCGAGCTTGGAATTCGCGAGCGCAACGTTCGCCGCGAAGTCCGCGTCCAAGCCGTCGAGCGACGGCCGGGGGCCGTTGCACTTGAACTCGATGACGTGCAGCGCGAGCTCGTTGTTCCAGGCGACGGGGCCGTTCTCGAATTCGTCGGTGTGCTCGCCCGCCGCCGCCTCGAGCAGCTCGTCCGCGCCGGGCGCCACGTCGAACGTCTCCGCGTCGACAAGCATGTACTCGATCTCGACGCCGTACGCGTCGAACAGGCCGAGCGGCTTCGCCGCGGCCGGGGGGGCCGGCGGCGCGCCGTCTCCGGGTCGGCCGTCAGTCGGCGGGCTTGAATTGCTTGCCGGCATTGACGCGGGCCTTGAACACCTTCATCACGCGCGTGTAGAGCTCGTCGCCGAGCACGGCGTCCTCGACGCCGCGGTCGACGCTCGGGTTGTCGTTGATCTCCATGAGCACGTGGCGGCCGTTCACCGTCTTGATGTCGACTCCATAGAAGCCGTCGCCCACCGCGTTCGCGGTCTTGAGGGCGAGACTCAAGACCTCGCGCGGGGCGTGCTGCACGGCGAGCGTCTCGTGCTCGCCCTCCTTCGTGCGCTTCTCGCCGTGGTGGTAGATCTGCCAGTGGCCGTCGGCCATGTAGTAGCGGCAGACGAACAGCGGCTGGCGGTCGAGCACCGCGACGCGCCAGTCGAACTCCGTGGGCATGAACGACTGCACGACCACCAGGTCGCTGCGCGACAAGAGGCGCTGCAAACCCGTGGAGAGCTGCTCACGCGTATCGGCGCGGAATACGCCTTCCGAGAACGCGCTGTCCGGCTGCTTGAGCACGCACGGCAGGCCGAGCTCGCGGACGATGTCGTCCGTGCGCGCGTTGCTGACCACCATCGTCGGCGGAATCGCGAGGTCGAGCCGTTTCGCAAGCTCGACGAGATACACCTTGTTGCCGCAGCGGATGATCGACTCGGGGTCGTCGATCACCACCATCCCCTCCGCGCGCGCCCGGCTCGCGAACCGGTAGGTGTGGTGGTTGACGTTGGTGGTCTCGCGAATGAATAACGCGTCGAACTCGGCGATCCGGCCGTAGTCGTCGGGATCCAGAACCTCGACGTCGAATCCCTGCGCGCGGGCCGCGCGCTCGAAGCGCTTCAGCGCCTCGCGGTTCGAGGGCGGCGAGCGCTCGTCGTCGTTCGCGAGGATCGCGAGGTCGTGCTCGTACTGGATCGACTTGCCCGACCGGCCGGCGGGGCCGCGCCGCGCGAAGTGGTTCTCGATGACGTCGCGCAAGAACGCGCGATGGCTCGCCGGCAGGTCGCCGACCGGAATCGGTGTCAAGCTCGACGGCCGCCACTTGCCCGTAGTCGACGACTTCGAGAACACCGCGCGCATCAGCGGCACCGGAAAGAGATTGAACAACGCGCGGCTCAAAGCGCCGTGCCGCTCGGCCAAGTTGCAACCGAAGTAGATGCTCAAGTCGAAGCGCTTCGACGCGATCCTGTGCAGCGACCGCCCGATCAGCTCCTCGAGCTCGTCGTCGGCGCGCAGCAGCGACCGCAACTTCATGTCCTGGATCGTGGCGACCGACGGCATCGTGCGATGCCCGCGCGCGGCCGCGAGCAGCGAGACGTAGTAGCCCGCGGTCTGGTAGCCGTAGGAGTCGCAAAGATTGTAGACGCGGGCCTGCCGGGTCTCGCTGAAGCGCCGCTCGCGCAAATACGCGTCGGCGCTGATCACCTCGGCCGAAGGAATTCGAAGCGGCCACTGCTCGGGGTGGTCGACGATCAAGAGCGCGGTCATCGCGGGTCGGTTCCGGGCTCGATCACGAGGAGGTTCGCGTCGTAAGTGACGGCGCCGAGCAGGATCGCGCCGATCAACCGGTGAGTGTCGACCGCATAATAGCGCGAACCCGTCAGTGGATTGCTCTGCAGCGGATCGGCGATCAGGATCTCGCCCGTGAGCCGCCGATAGCCCGTGAGCACCACGAAGTGCCCGACCGGCTCGCCGCGCACGTCGTCGTCGGCATTCGTCTCGGGGATGTCGCGCATGGCCCGGTAGAGATAGGTCGCGCTCAAGCCCGTGATCACCGGCACGCCCCGCTTCAAGAACTTCCGGAGCAGCTTGGGCTCGAGATCCTTGAGGCGCAGGCTGCCGCCGAGCGCCAGGAACTCGTCATAGCCGCGCCACGCGGCTTGCAGCCGCCGAAACTTCTGCTTCACGGCCGCCTGCGCCGCGAGTCGCTCCCGGACTTGGTCGACGGGCAGCTCGAACCAGGTGGGATCGAACAGCTGCAGATTGTAGGTATAGAGCGTGACGCGGTACCCGCGTCGCAGCGCGTGATTGGCGAGGAACACGTCGAGCGTGCCGCCGCCGCGATCGAGCATCGCGAGCTCGGAAACCACGGTGTCGAGCGCGACGTCGTCGCCGTAGTGTCGATAGATCCCGTGCAAGCACGCGGGACCGCAAGTGACGTCGTCGGGCTGCTGCTCGAGAACGAAGCCCAAGCCGGGCTCGGCCAGCCTGGCCGGCGCTTTGCGTTTCGGCCGCCGCTTGGATTTGGGGTTGTTCATTAGGAGAAGTAGGACACTCGCCGCGGCCATTGTAGGGCAGACAGAGTCGCGGCGACCCGGGCATTCCCAGGTCGCCGCGCGCATCCTAAATCTCGTTCGGTTCGATTACTTTGGAGGGGAGCCGCGGCGTTCCGTGCGCGGCCAGCGATTAGAGCTTGGTGTCGAAGTCGTCTTGTCCGTAATCGTCCCAGTCGGACAGCTGGCGTCGCAAGGTTTGCTGCTCGGCGCGCAACTCGACGCGTTGTCGTGCGGGTTTCTTTGGTTTGCGCGGATCGCCTTCGTTGGATTCGTCGTCGTCGTCGCCGTCGTCGGATTCGAGGTCATCGAAGAACTGGGTTTCGTCGCTTTCCTCGTCGTGCTCTTTGGGCTTACGCATCGTAACCCTCCTTGCAAACCATCGGTCTCTCGAACCCGGATCTCCGCCCCGTTCACGACCGTTAGACAGCGAATCTTTCAGCCTGTGCCGTTGATCAAGAACCCACCGGGCTGCGCAACTATAGGCTGTTCCGCAACTCTGTCAAGACAGAAAATGGCTTGTTAAATCAGCCTTTTATGAAGAATCCTTATGGTCGCTATGCGTGCCCCGGAGCCACCTTCCGAGGGCGTCGGCGGCGACCCGGAAGTCCGCGGATCGCTTTACGGAAAACGATCTTGTCGTCGCCCGGGGCGTAGAAATCCTTCAGACGCGCGACCTGGGCGTAGCTCGCCGTTCGATAGAACCGCCGGGTACGAAGGTAGACGCCGCGGGACGAGGTCTCGATGTACAGACCGCCGCCGCCGCGGCGCGCGACCGCGCCTTCCG
>DASQOL010000219.1:0-3981 GCA_035644475.1 Gammaproteobacteria bacterium
GCGTAATGGCGGCGGACGTACCTCGAAGGGGCTTCCCGAGACCCGCGCCGCACATGGCCGCAATGTGCGTCCTGCAATTGCGGCACTCCCGCCATCCCTGGCGGTCGGATGTGCGGCGAGAAGCCCCAGGGATGGTCTTCCGGCGTGTCTCGGAAGAGGCATGCAACGCGCAGGCTCGGGGTCAAACTCACAGACGCCCCCAAAAGAGTCGCAGCAACCACTCGGCGCTCTTCAGCGCGAGGAGCACGAGGAAGATGATCGGCATGTTCCAGAGATCGAGCACCTGACGCTCGACCGTGCCGGCCTCGGAGAAGCTCACGGCCTCCGGCAGCTGGCTCAGGTCGTCGAGGGCGAAGTACTTGCCGCCCGTCGCCGCGGCGAGCCGCTCGAGCAACGGCCGGTTCTGCTGCACGTGGTAGTGCTCGAGCACGCCGTCCTCGCGGCGCACCGCGAGCTGCGCCGACCCGAGCTTCTCGTCGGCGCGCTGCGCGCTCACGTCGAAGCGGAACATGCCCGTGTGCTGCGTCTCGTACACGGCCTGATAGACCCCGTGTTCGCCGGCGACCGGGGTCATCGAGACCTCGGTGGGCGGCCCCAGCCCGTCCGACACCGACAAGGTCACGACCGCGTCGGACGTCGGCTTGAAGAGCTTGTCGCGGACCTCGGCGCGCAGCGGCACCTCGCTCTGGTCGCCGTAGAACACCGATGGCGACGACAGCGTCACCGCCTGCGGCGCGGTGGTCGCGATCCCCTGCAGCACCTGCCGCCAGAACGTCTCGTGGCGCAGGTCCTCGTGCGGGAGCTGCATCTGCCAGCGCCAGCTGCCGCCGGTCGCGAACACGTACGACATGCCGTTGCCGAAGCGCTGCTGCACGAGCAGCGGCTCGTTCTTGCCGTCGATCGTGGCCTCGAGCAGCGCCAGAGCGCCCGGCTTCAGTTTGCCGACGTGCTGGAAATCGGCGAGCTCCGGCAGCTCCTCCCAGCTCTTGGCGTTGGCGGCGTCGTCGGAGTCGAGCCGCGTGATCGCGGACGTGCGGCCCGCGTCGGTGAGATGCGCCTTCGCGGCGGCCCGCGTGAACGTGGGACCTTCGGGCGTCGGCAGCTCGACCGGCAGCGCCTCGGCCACGCTCGTGGCGCCCCAACCGCCGTCGGCGAGGCCGCGGCGGCCGCCGAGCATCAACAGGCTCCCGCCGCGGCGGCTCACGAACTCGCGGATCATGTCCTGTTGCGCCGGCGTGATCGCGGCGGCCTCGAAGCTGCCGACGATCAGCGCGTCGTAGTGGAACAGCGTGAGCTCGTCCTCGGGGAAGCCGTTCGTGAGCTCTTCCGCCGACTCGATGCCCTGCCGGTACAACTTGTTCGCCGTGGTCTTGAGCAGGCTCGCGACGCGCACCGCGCCGCCATCCTCGATCGCGCGGCGGATGAACTTGTACTCCCAGCGCGGCTCGCCTTCGATATAGAGAATGTTGCGGCGCTGCTGCGGCACCTCCATCGGCCGCAGGCGGGAGTTGTTGATCGTGTTCGGCTCGCCGGGCAAGGCGTCGAGCGCGAACTTCAAGTCGCGAACGCCGACCGGCCCCACGTCGAGGTCGATCCAGCGCGTGGTGACCCCGCTGCCGCTCGGCAACGGAATCGGCTCGGACGCGAGGATCTTGTCGCCGTCGTAGACCTTGAGCTGCGCCAGCGCGGCGCCGTCGTGCCGGATGCTGACCTGCGCGCTCACGGTCGAGCCCGGCAGGCCCACCGGCGCCACCTGCACGTCCTCGAGCTCGAGATCGCCGGGGATCGACTCGGCGCCGACGCCCACGGTGTGCACGGGCACGCCGAAGCTCGCGATCTCGGCGATCTTGGCCGCATCGAAGTCGTTGGAGTTGTCGTTGCCGTCGGTCACGAGCACGACCGCCGCCACCGCGCCCGACTGCGCGCCGCGCAGCACGCCGAGCACCGCGTCGCCGATGTGCGTTACCGCGCCCGGGGGCGGGACCTGGTCGAGCTTCTTCGTGGGCAGATCGACGAGGTCGCCCGCGAAGGCGTAGAGGTTCACGTCGAATTGCGCTTCGAGCTGCGGCAGCGCGCGCGCGGACAGCGCGGCGATCGCTTGCTGGAGCCGCGACTCGTCGCCCGTGCCGTAGAGCATGCTCCCCGACGTGTCGAGCAGCACGGCCACCGAATTCTCCTGCGGCCGCAGCGTCTGCGTGACCAGCGCGGGCCGCCACGCGAGCACGAGCAGCAGCGCGAGCAGCGCAACCTGCAGCACGCCGAGCGCCGAGGCCTTCGCGAGCCCGAGCCCCTGCTGGCGCCGCGCGAGGGTGACGGCGACGGCAACGGCCGCCGCGACGATCAACGCGACCAGCAGCCAAACGGGCCAGCCGCTCGCAAAGGCGAGCTCGCCTCGTTCGAACGTGGCGCGAGAGTACTTGAACAAGAGCTCGAACAACGGCGGCTCCGATTGGCTGCGCTAGTCCCGACCCCGCGGCCACGCCGCCCGCTGACGGCCGCCCCGACGTCCGGCGGGTGCGTGGCACAACGATACGCCCGGCGTCGGGACGACAGACCCGCTTCTGGACAAAACTCCAGACACGCTTGGTGTCCGGCCACCCGTGGCGTCCGGCACCCGCCTTCCGACACCCACCCTGCGGCAGGACTGCCGGCCCGAACGAACCGACGGGGTTCGCCTTGGAGCTTACCCAATGCAACGCGCTTACGCATAGAGTCCGAAGGTGGCTTTGTCGGATCGATTCGCCGGGATACCATCGGCCGACCCGGCCGACCTGCAGTCTCCCGACCGGCCGGCGCCAGGGCGGGCTCGAAAGTTCACGATGACGCGGCGAGCGGCAATCCAGGCGTGTTCGGTTCTCGCGATCCTGTCGTTTTGCCTCGGCGCCGCCGGCGACGAGACCGCTCTCTCGGACTGGCCGACCGCAGAATTCCACTTCTCGCGCATGTTCTACCGCGACAGCGGCTATGGCCGCGGTTGGGGCCGCGGCCGCGGCAGTTGGACCACCGACCAACCGGAAGCGGAGTATCACTTCACGATGGGCGTCAAGCGTCTGACGCGAGTCGACATCGGCGACAGCCGGGAGCTGCGCGTGACCGACGACTCGATCTTCAACTACCCGTGGCTCTACGCCGTCGAGGTCGGACGGTGGTATCTCGACGAGACCGACGCCGCACGGCTCCGGGAGTACCTGCTGCGCGGCGGCTTCCTCATGGTCGACGACTTCCACGGCACCGCGCAGTGGGCGGGCTTCTTGGAGTCGATGCAGCGCGTGTTCCCGGACCGGCCGATCGTCGAGATCGAGGAATCGGACGAGGTCATGCATGTGCTCTACGACTTGAACAAGAAGATCCAGATCCCGGGCATCGCGGCGCTGTCGCGCGGCGTGACCTACGAGCAAGACGGGGTGACGCCGCACTGGCGCGGGATCTATGACGCCGACGGGCGGTTGATGGTCGCGATCGACTTCAACATGGACTTGGGCGACGCCTGGGAGCTTGCCGACGAGCCGTACTATCCCGAGCCGATGACTGCGCTCGCCTACCGCTTCGCCGTAAACTACGTCGTCTACGCGATGACGCACTAGCCGGCGAAAAATAGGGACATGTTTGATTTTCGACGCCGCGCGCCGAGCCGGCAGGTCGTTCGCCGAAAATCAAACATGTCCCTACTTTTCGCGCTCGGAGGATTCTGATGGACGGAGCGAAGGTGCAGCAGCAAGGATCGGTGGCCGAGGCATTCCTGAGATCGCTGAAGAGGCGCGGTATCGACTACGTGCTCGCGAACGCCGGCACGGACTTCGCGCCCGTGATCGAGGGCCTCGTCGCGCTCGCCGGCCGCGGCGAGCCGATGCCGACCTTCCTCACGATCCCGCACGAGAATCTCGCCGTCGCGATGGCGCACGGCTACTACCAGGTCGCCGGCAAGCCCGCGGCCGTCATGGTTCACGTCACGGTCGGCACCGGCAACACCGTGTGCGCGCT
>DASQOL010000220.1:0-11543 GCA_035644475.1 Gammaproteobacteria bacterium
CGCGGAGCCCGGGCGCGCAGCGCCCGGGGGCGAGCCGCAGGCGAGCATTCAGAACGCGGCGGCACGCCGTCACTACGTGCGCGACCAGCAAGCGACCGCGTTCTGAACCCCGGCGAACGCGCCGTGGCGAGGGAACCGGCCGAAGGCCGGCGAAGTCGCGTGCCGCAGCCGAGCACGCGCAGCCCGCGCCCGCCACCCACGCGAGGCACCCCCCTCATCGAAGGGATCCACCGCGAGCACGAGCGAGGCACCAACGAACGAACGGCGCGCCGCGATGAGGCGGCGCGCCGTCGGTGAGAGAGCGCGTTACTGCGCGGTGGGCTGCGTCGAGCGGCTGAGGCGGCGGAAGTACTCCGCGACCGACTCCTCGTAACCCTCGGCGATGTGCGCCGGCGCCTCCGCGCGGACGGCCGAGCGCTCCGCGCTGTCGTTCGCGTCCGCGAGCTTGAGCTCCAGCTGCTCCGTGAGGTTCACGAGCGCCTGGAACTCCTGTTCGATGAGCTCGGGATTCCCCTTGAGCCCGCCGCGCAACCGCTCCGCCAGCTCGCGCACGGCCTTGAGCTCCTCGTCGCTCAAACCCCGCGGGTCATCGCCCTGGCGCGGCAAGCGGTTGCCGAGCGTCAGCAGATCCTGCGCCGACTGAGTGAGCTGGTCGCGCGCCTGCTCGAGCGTCTGCGGGTTCGTCCACCAGCCGCGGCTACGCGGATCCCAAACCCCGCCGCGCCGCCAGTCGTACCAACCGCCGCCGCCGGGACCGGACGCGTTGTTGCGATCTCCGGAGCGCCCGCCGCCGTTCGACGCTTGCTGCTGGCCGCCTTGGCCACCGTTTTGTCCGGGTTGTCCCTGCTGACCGGGCTGTTGACCGGGCTGCTGACCTTGGCCTTGCTGGCCGCCCGGTTGCTGACCGTTCTGGCCGTTCTGGGCGTTTTGCCCGTTCTGACCTTGCGCGTTCTGGCCCTGCTGACCCTGTTGGGTGAGCTCCGAGAGTTGCCGGCGCAGCGACTGGAGCTCGGCCTTGAGCTCGCCGTTCGGATCGGCCCCGCGCTGCTGGCCGCCGACCGCTTCTTCGTTCGCGAGCGCCTGCGCCGCCTCGGTATCGCGCTGCAAATTGCGGAGCGCGGACGTGGTCACCGTGTCCGTGGCGGCGACTTGCTGCGCCCCGCCGTTGTAGATGTACTCGGCGCCCACGCCGAGACGCACCGTAGTCTGCGTGCCCTGGAGATCCGTCAGCGCTTCGTTGAGCTTCTGGCTCGCACCCGGCGTCTGCTGCCGGAACTGCTGCGACACGCGTTGGATGTCGCTCTCGAGCGCCTCGAGCTCGTTCTTGAGGTCGGTCTTGCGCTGGTAGAACTCCTCCGCCTGCTGGTCGGTGAGCCCGCTACGGCGGCCGTTGCTCTGCCGCTGGCCGCCCGCACCGTCACGCAACGCCGTCTGCAAATCCTGCGCGGTCTCGCGCTGCTTGTCGTAGACGTCCTTGGCGCGCTCGTTGAGATCGGAGAACGCCTCGCCGACCGCTTGCTTACGCTGTGCCGTGAGCTGGTCGAGCGCTTGCTGAAGGTCCCGGCGCGCCTGCTCGATCGCGCGGCGCGCGGCCTCCTGATCCACGGGCTGGCCATTCTGGCCGTTCGCCTGATTCATGGCCTGCAGCGCCTGATTCAGCTGCGCGATCGCCTGCTGCGTCTGGTTGCTCTGTTGACCGTTGCCCGCCTGGCCGCTCGGCGAGCCTTGCTGCGGCTGACCGCTCTGTTGGCCCTGCTGCCCCTGTTGACCCTGTTGACCTTGCTGCCCCTGCTGACCCTGCTGCTGTTGCTGCGCCTGGGCGAGCTGCTGCTGGATCTGCTCGAGCTGCTTCTTGAGCTCTTCGGTCTCGCGCCGCAGCGACTCCTGCTGCCAGCGGTCCTGCTCGGTCAAGCCGTTGCGCCCGTTGTTCATCCGGTTCGCGAGCTCTTCTTGACGGCGCGCAAGCTCTTGCAGCTTCGCGATCGCCTGGTCGGCGCTCTCTTGCGGCGAGTCCATGTTGGGTGCGGACTCGGTCTCGTACTGGTTCTTCTCGAGGTCCATCTCGAGCTCGTAGAGCTCCGAGAGGTCGCGGCCCGCGAGCCCGCCGCCACCGCCGCCGCCGCCCTGCTGTTGCGCGACCTGGATGTCGGTGAACACCGACTCGGCGCGCAGCAGGTGCTGCAGCGCTTCCTGCTCGGACGGCACGGCGTCGGTGAGCTTGATGTCGGCGAGCCTTTCGGCCGCCGGCGACATGGCCTCGACCGCTTGCTCGAGATTGTCGACGAACGTCTGGATCCGGGGATCGACGCCCGTGAGCTGCCGCGCGCGCGCGCGGCTCGCGAGCGTCTTCGCTTGCTCGGCGAGCGTGCGTTGGAGATCCGCCAGCAACTGCGCGTTGTCGTGCAGCTGCTGCTCGTCGAGATAGCTCGACGTCTCCTCGTTGCGCTCCTTGATGAGGTTCCAGGTGGCGACCAGGATTTCCTTCTGGCGGCGCGAGATCTCGTCGTTCTGCGGCCCTCCGCCGCCGCCACCGCCGCCGCCTTGCGTGGCCTGCGTGAAGCTGCGGTCGAACGGCTGCACCTCGATGAAGAAGAGGTCGGTCTGGACCTCGCGGCCGCGGTCTACGGCGACGGCGTAATACGAGATCACGTCGCCGGGCTCGAGCTTGCGCAGCGTGGGTGCGGCGGGCGGTGTCTGCTCGGTGGGCGCCGCGGGCGTCTGCTCCGCGGGAGCCTGCGGTTGCGGCGGACGCCGGCCGCGGACCCGGAATTCGTCGATGCCCAAGCTCGGCTGGTCGGGGCGCGCACGCGACTGCGTCACACGCACCGGCTGCTGGAGGCTCTCGAGGAACAGCGTCTCGGCGGAGAGCGCCTGCTTCCCTTCGATCTTGAGCGGCGCCGTGGTCCATTCGCCGCCGTTGATGGAGTAGTGGAGCTCGAGCTTGTCCAAGCCGTAGTCGTCGCTCGCCTCGACCCGGACCGTGACTTCCTCGACGCTGCTCGCGCGCCAGTCGCGGCCCGGCTTCACGACCTTGACGACCGGCTTGTTGTCGGGCGTCATCGTGATCAGGTAGTCGTCGGTGAGCTTCACCGAGTCGCCGTTGAACAGCGTCGACACGAAATACTCGCCGTCCTTGCTCACTTCCAGCGTGGCCGAGTTCACGTTGCCGTTCGCCTGCATCGCCACACGTTGACCGTTGGCGACGAGCTCGGCGGCTTCCACCGGCTGATCGGTGGCGATCTCGACGGTAACCTTCGTACCCTCGACGGCGCGAATGTCGCTGCCGGGCTCGACGACCTGCGGGTCGAGGTGCGTCCAGTTCGGATAGTTGTAGGTGAGCTTGACGTTGTTGATGCGCGGCAGGTCGACGACGTCGATCGCGAACTCCTGGCTGCGCAGATTCGCGGCCACGACGTAGTAGCGCAGCGGCTCGCGCAGCGCGAAGAACGTGAAGTCGAACTCGCCGTCGGCGCCGCGCGCCATCGGGGCGCTTTCCCAATTCGCGCCGCTCGCGAACTGCGCGAACACTTCCATGCGCGACGGCTCGAAGCCGTCGGCCCGGGCGACCAGGTGCAGGTCGCCGCCGCGGCGCACCGTGCCGTCGCCGGGATTAACGTCGATGCGTTGCGGCGGCAGCGTGTCGGGCAGGAGCCAGCCGGCCCAGAGGTTGCGCACGCCGTAGCGCCAGTTGCTCGGGCCGTAGGCCGCGAACCAGACGAGGGTGAGCCCCGCGAGGATCGCGATCACGGCCGGCGCGCGAATGTGCAGCGCCGGGACCTTGAGCGCGACCGGAATCTTGCGCGCGAGCTTGAGCGCGTCCTCGGCGAGCAGCCCGAGGAACGGCGTGGGCCGCGCGTTCGGCCCGTGCAACATGCCGTCGTAGGTCTCGAGGCGGCCGTTGAAGTCGGGCGCGCGCCGCTCCATGTCGCCGATGCCGCGGCTGCGCTTGAGCGCCCGCAGCGGCAGCACCATGAGACTCACGACGATGGCGCCGAGCAGCAGCACGAGCACCGCCCGCGCGCCGTACACCGACGCCGGGTCGAATGCCCTGCGGATGCCGATGTAGACGGCGACGAGCGTGATCAGGAGCGCGGCGGCCGCGAGCAGCGCGGAGCCGCGCGCCAGGATCAGCGTCTTGAGACGCTGCCGAAACTCGCCGAGGTAGGCCTCGAGCTGCGATTGTGCGGTCATGCGGCAAGCCCTCTTCTGATCCTAAGATGCCAGTTTCCCACCCAGGATTCCATGATCGCCGCGAGCAGCAGCGCCAGCACGAGCCACGGCCCGAGCGATCTCGGCACCGGCTCCACGGCGGCCGCCGTGGGCCCGGCCTGCGTTTGGTCCGCCGCACGCACGCCGAGCCCGCGCCAGCGCTCGAGCCCCGCCGCGTCTACCGACGCCAGGTCGGACTCGCGCGGGTCGAAGTTCACGGCCACGATCTCGGTGTTGCCGCCGCCCACGACCTCGTAGAAGCCGATCTGGTCGAGCAGCACGTCGTCGCCCCCGCCCAGAGCGAGCGCCTTCTCGGCGCGCGGGTCGAAGATCTGGCCGCCGGCGAGCCCCAGCGCGCGAACCGCGAGCGTGGAGCCGAGCTCTGCCTCGCTCGTGAACCCGGCGCGGCCCAGCAGATCGTTCGCGAGGCCGGCGAGGAACGGCACGAACACGGGCTGCACCGGCAGATCATTCCACTCGCGGTCCAGCGACGATGTGAACAGCAGCACGCGGCCTGCACCGAGCGTTCGCTCGAGCAGCAGCGGCGAGCCGTCGTCCAGCCGGATCAGCACGCGATCGTCCGCGCCGGGCTCCACCCCGAGGTAGCGCGTGAACTTCGCGGAACGGAGCTCGTCCATGCCGCGCAGCGCGGGATGGGTGGCGTCGAGCTCGCCGATCGAGGCGGGCTTGGCCGCGCCGAGCTGCGACCCGGGCCTGAGCGCCTCGCCGCCGACCGGCACGGTCGTCAGCGACGCCGCACGGGGACCGAACGCGAGCAGCACGCGGCCGCCGGCTTCGACATAATCCTGGATCCGCGCGGTCTCCCCGGACCCCAGTAGCCCCGCGTCTGTCACGACAATGAAGCTGAACTCGGTGAGCGGCTTGTCGCCGAGCGCGTTCGGCGCGCGGACCTCCGGCGTCAAGGCGAGGGTCGCCAGCGTGCCGAGCGCCGCGCTCGTGTAGAGCGCAGCGCGGCCCTTGGGATCGGCCGCCACGACCAGCACGGAGCGGGGCTGCGGGCGCTTCAGCGCGAGAAACCGCTGGTCGTCGGCCGCGAGCCCGTCGGCAGGCTCGACCGACACGCGCACGCGATTGGGGCCGGACGCGAGCTCGAGCGGCGCGAACCGCGCCTGCGCGCGGCCGCCGGCCGGGATCTCGACTGTCTGCTCGGCCACCACCTTGCCGTTGTGCTCGAGCTTGACGGTCTTGGTCGCCGGCTCGGCCGCGAAGCTGCGGATGCCGGCCTCGAGCTCGCCCGTGAGCGCGGAGCCGCCGAAGCTGTCGACCGCCCAGTTGTCGGCCGCGCCGGTCGCGACGTCGTGGATCGCGAGCTCCGCCGCGCGGCGCGGCGCGAGCTCGCCGAAGCGCGTGGGCAGGCTGCTCTGTTGCGCGTCGGTGATCACGTCGAGCACCACCGGGAGCTGCGCGCCGCGCAGCACGCCGTCGATGGCGCGCATCGTCTGGCCGTAGTCGATGCGGAAGATGCCGGGCTGCACCGTGTTCAACGTCTGCCGCAGCACCGACGCGTCGCCGGTGGCGCTGCCAAGCACCGCGATCGAGCGCCCTGCCGCGACGAGCTGCGCGCGGTCGTCACCCTTGAGGTTACCGATGACCTCTTGCGCGGCGTCGACCGCGCGCTGCCACCGGTCGCGGTAAGCCATCGAGGCCGACACGTCGAGCACGATCACGTGGAGGCGCGCCGCCGAGCCGTCACCGGGCGTGGGTCTGCGCCAGATCGCCGGCTGCGCGAACGCGAGCGCGAGCAGCACGAGCACACCGATCCGGAGCGCGAGCAGGAGCAGGTATTGGACCCTCTTCGCGAGCACGCGGCGCGGCTCGCCGGGCTCGAGGAACATCAGCGAGCTGAACCGCTGCTTGTTCGGGTTGTCGGACGACAGCCGGTGCAGCCACCACGGCAATCCGATCGCGAGCAAACCGGCCAGGAACGCGGGGGCGAGCAGGCTCATCGCATCAACTCCGCCGATGCCTGAACATCAGGTAGTTGCGCAGCACGTCGTCGAGCGGCTTCGAGATGTCGACGAGCCGGTGGTCGGCGCCGGCGCCCAGCGCCGACTTGTGCATCGCCGCGATGTGCGCCTCGATTCGCTCGCGATATAGCGAGCTCATGTAGATCGGCGACACCTCCATCGACTGGCCCGTCTCCATGTCCTCGAGCAGCGCCGACTCCTTGAGCACGGGCTTGATCTCTTGCGGGTCGAGCAGCTGGAACAGGATCACGTCCTGGCCCTGGTACGCGAGCGGCTGCACGTTCTTCAGCAACCCTTCCGGATCGGTGTAGAAGTCGGAGATCACGGCGACCAAGCCGCGGCCCTTCTCGACCTCGCGGAACCGCTCGAACGGGGCCTTCATGTTGGTGCCCTTGGAGGGCGTCGCGCGATCGATCGCGTGCAGCACGCCGGAGAGCCGGCCCGAGCGCGACGACGCGGGCCGGTGCTCGCGAATCTCGTCGTCGAACACGATGAGCCCCACGGCGTCGTGCTGGCGCGCCGCGAGGTACGCGAGCGTGGCCGCGAGGAACTTGCCGTACATGAGCTTGGTGACCTTGCCCGAGCCGAAGCCCATCGACGCGCTCGCGTCGAGCAGAATCTCCAACCGGGTGTTGGTCTCGCCGATGTAGCGCTTGATGTAGGTGCGCTCGGTGCGCGCGTAGACGTTCCAGTCGACGAACCGCGGATCGTCGCCCTCGGCGTACATCTTGTACTCGGCGAACTCCTGGCTGAAGCCGAAGAACGGCGAGCGGTGCATGCCGGTGAGAAAACCCTCGACGACCGCGCGCGCGAGCAGATCGAGATTCGCGAGGCCCGCGAGGGTCTCGGGCTTCAGCAGGTGGGTCGGCGCCGCGGTCCGTGCGCTCATCTATCTCAACCGGTGCGCGCCTGCTTGCGGTCGCCGCCGTCCATCGCTTGCACGCAGCCCGTGAGCACCTGGTCGGTGTCGACACCGTCCGACTCGGCGAAGTAGTTGGTGAGCACGCGGTGCCGCATCACGGGCAGCGCAAGCGCGGCGATGTCTTCGCGCGTGACGTGGTAACGCCCGCTCATCAACGCGCGCGCCTTGCCGGCGAGCGTGAGGAACATCGTGGCGCGCACGCTGGCGCCGTACTGCACGTATTTCTTCACGATGTCCGGCGCCATCGGATCCTTCGGCCGCGTGCTGCGCACGAGATCCACCGCGTAGCGGTTCACGCTATCGGAAACGGGCACCTGGCGAACGAGCCACTGAAATTTCACGATCTGCTGGGGCGTTGTAACCGCATTCACCTCGGGGATGTCCATGCGGCCGGTGAAACGGTTGACGACGGCCATCTCGTGCTCCGGCGACAGATAGTCGAGCAGCACGTTGAACAGGAACCGGTCGAGCTGGGCTTCCGGCAGCGGGTAGGTGCCCTCGAGCTCGATCGGGTTCTGCGTCGCGAGCACGAAAAACGGCCGTTCGATCGTGTGATGATGGCCGCGCACGGTGACCGAGAACTCCTGCATCGCCTCGAGCAGCGCCGATTGCGTCTTCGGCGGCGTGCGGTTGATCTCGTCGGCGAGCAGCACGTTCGCGAACAGAGGTCCGGGCACGAACGTCCAGGTGCGCCGGCCCGTGCTCATGTCTTCCTCGATGATGTCGGTGCCCGTCACGTCGGTGGGCATCAAGTCCGGCGTGAACTGGATGCGCTTGAAGGAGAGCCCAAGCGCGATCGCGAGCGTGCGCACGAGCAGCGTCTTCGCCGTGCCCGGCATGCCCGTGATCAAGCAGTGGCCGCCCACCAGCAGCGTGACGAGCAAATGCTCCACGACCTCGTCCTGGCCGACGATGACCTTACGCACCTCGGTGCGGATCTGATCCAACGACGTGCGGAAACTCTCGATGAGCGCCCGAGCCTCTTCCGTCTCGAGCTGGTTCTGTGCGTCTGTCAACGTACGATCTCCAGTAACAATTGCTGGGCTTCCCGGAAATGAGGAGCGATCTCGAGAGCATACAACAGTTGCTCTCGGCTCTTGTCGCGCTCGCCCGCCGCGAAATAGGCCTTCGCCAACCGGTAGCGCGCGTCGGCCAGGTCGTGCGGATTCATCGCGATGAGGGCCTGGTATTCGACCGCGGCTTCGGCGGGGCGTTCGGCCGCGGTGAGCCGATCGGCGAGCTCGGAGTGCACCTCCTCGCGGAGCGGAGCGACCATGAGCGCGTCCTTGAGCACGGCGATCGCGTCGGCCGTCCGGTTCGCGGTGCCGAGCGCCTTGGCGAGCGAGATCAGCGCGTCGGGATCGTGACCGCCGAGCCGCCGGTACTCGAGCAGCGTGGCGGTGGCGGCATCGGCGTCACCGAGCTCGCGTTGCGCGCGCGCACGCACGAGGTAGGGGCTGCCTTCGTCGACGTAGTCGGGGAAGAGCTCCACCGCCTTGCCCGCGCTCTCGGCGGCCGGCTGCCACTCGCCTGCGCGCGCCGCCTTGTGCGCGTCGCCCTGTGCCTTCTGCCAGTCCTCGAACTGCCCGGTGACCTTGCCGAGCTCACCCTCGACGAACGCGCGGAAGTCCTTGTCGAACGTCTCCGGCGGAATGCTGAGCGCGGCCTGGATCGCGGCACCGGTGTCCTGGCCTGCGGCGTAGCGGTCGAGCATGCGTTCGAGCCCCTCCTGGCCCCAGCGCTTCGAGATATACTCGCAGGTCAAGCCGGCTTGCATGTACGAGACGATGACCTGCGCCTCGTAGGTCGGCCGGATGAAGCCGCGGTCGAGCTCGGCGATGGGCAAGAACTTATCCTCCTTGATCGCCTGGATCACGGTGAGCGGTATGTGCCGGCCCGGCAATGGTCCCGTGGTCCACTCTTCATAGACGGATACGCCCTCGCTGAACCACCGCGGCACGAGGTGCTTGGTAGCCTCGAGCGTGAACACGTGCGCCATCTCGTGCCACAGCGTGGTGCCCCAGTGGAAGTCGGCGTCGGCGCGGCCCGTGGGGCTGTCCATCGCGACGAGGTAGCCGAACGTAACGCCGAGGAGGCCGATGCCGGGCAGGCCGGACGTGCGCACCGCGAAATCGTCGTGCTCGGGATACAGCTCGACGACCACCGGCTCCTTGAGCTCGAAGCCGTAGCGCTTGGTGTAGGTCGCGATCGCGCGATTCGCGAGGTCGAGCACGTACGGCTCGATCACGGGCGCCTCATCCTTGTGCAGCCGCAGGATCACGCCCGGCGTGCGCACGGTGGAGCCGTCCGGCGCCTTCACGTCCACGGGCGGATGCGGCGACACCACGAAGTGCTCGAAGCTGTCGATGAGCCGCAGCGTGTTGACGATCGGCGCGCTATAGGGATCGCCTCGATACGCGATCATCAGGTGCTGCTGCGCCTCGTCGACCTTGTTCTGGCGCAGCAGATTCACGCCGAGCTCTTGGTGCGCGGCGTAATTGTCCGGCTGGATCTCGACCGCCTTGCGATACAGCTCGATCGCCTCGCGGTAGCGGCGCGTGATCACGTAGAAGTAGGCCGGCGTCGCGTAGATGTCGCCGTAGGCCTTGTCGAGCGCGAGCGCCTTGGGCGTCCACGCGCTGTCGGCCTTGTCGTGCAGCAGGTCGGCCGAGGCCTTGAGCGCGTAGATCTCGAGCGGGGTGATCTTCTCGCGCTCGGCGATCGCGAGCGCCTTGCCGAGCTTGGCCTCGGCGTCGGCGAGCGCGCCATCCTCGAGCTCGGTGCGCGCGAGCAGGAGATACGCTTCGATCGCGCTGTCGGGCGCCTTCTCGATGACCTCGTCGGCGAGCTCCTTGGCCTTCTCGTCGAAGCGGCCGGCCGCGACCTTCGCGAGGCCGAGCTTCGCGGGTGCGTAGTTCTCGTCGAGCTCGAGCGCTTCCTGGAACAGCTTCACCGCTTCGTTGTTCTGATGCGTCGCCGCGAATAGCTCTCCCCAACGGGTGCGCACCGCGGCGTCCTTGGGGTATTCCTTCAGCGCCGCCTGGAAGAAGCCGTTGGCGGCGCGCACGTCGCCGCTCGCGCGCGCGGCGTCGGCCTTGATCCGCGAGTCGGTGCTCGTGGCCGTGAGGCCGGTGAAGCACGCCGTCGCCTCGGCGCGCTGGCCGCGGTACGCCAGCTGGTCGCACTTGACGAGGTCCGGCGCGCGGTCGCGCGCGTATTCGATCGTGAGCGCGCTCGCCGCCGACCCGACGCAGAGCGACAAGAGCGTCGAGCCGAGGCGCAGCGCGAGGGTCATTTGGGCGGCTCCTCCGGCTGCCGACTGCGCTGAACCTGGTCGAGCAGACCCTCCAGGGTCTCCGGGGGCTGCTTCGCCGCGGGCTGCTCCTCGCGCGGGTTCGTCGGCCGGTCGCCGCCCTGCGCGGCGTCGATCTTGGCCTGCACGTCCGCGAGCTTCACGAGCAGCGCCTGGAGCTGGTTCAGATACTCGTCGTTCGCCATCCCGGCGCGGCGCGCGCGCAGCGCCTCGATCTCGTCGTCGAGCCCATCCTTCTCGGCGTTGAGCGCGGCGAGCTCCGGCGTCGCCGGCGCGGCCTGGCCACCGAGCCGCGCAACCGTGAACCGGGCCGCCGTGCCGCCCGCAAGCTGCGGATGCTCGGTGGCGAGGGTGCCCGCCTTCTTGAAGCTGTCCGCGACCTCGCGCGACGCGTAGTCGAACGCCTCCTGCGCCGTGATCACACCATTCTTATTGATGTCGGCGGAGCCGTCGGCGAGCGCCTTGGCCCAATGGTCCGCGAACCGCGTGGCGTTGCGCTCCATGCCGCTCTTGGTCGCGGTGATCAGGGTGCGGCCGTCGCCGGCCCACTTCTCGAGGATGGCGCCGCTCGCGCTCGTGGCGTTCACGACGAGCTGCTGGCGCGCGGGCACGCTCTTCAGCAACTTCGCGAGCCCGTCGCCGTCGATGTCCGGCCCCGGCAAGTTGAGCTTGTACGCCTCGCCGTCATAGCTCCCATGCCCCACCAGGAACAACGCGAAGCTGTCCGCCGGCTTCACCTTGGTAGCGAGCGACGCGAAGCTCTTCTCGACCGCCTCGCGCGTGGCCTTCTCGCCCTGCAGCACCGTGACGCGCGCATCACCCGTGCTCTTGCGCGCGACAGACGCGAGCGACGCGACCTCTTTGTCGAACTGCTCCTGATACTTCGCCTCGCCGCCGATGCCCCCGACGATCAAGTAGTACAGCTCCGCATGCGCGCTCTGAGCGACGACGCCAAGGGTGGCCGCCAAAAAGAGCGATGAGAGCCTGCGCGTTGCATGCCTCTTCCGAGACTCTCGCCGCACAGGGCCGCAATTTGCATCCTGCAATTGCGGCACTCCCGCCATCCCTGGCGGTCGGATGTGCGGCGAGAAGCCCCAGGGATGGTCTTCCG
>DASQOL010000221.1:0-23977 GCA_035644475.1 Gammaproteobacteria bacterium
GCAGCGGCGTTACATGCAGCTTGAAGGACTGCAAACGCTCACCGACAATCAGACCACTCGGTTGTCCGCCGTGGTCAACTGAGCACGAGTCCAACCGAACCAGGACTCACGACTCGTACACCACGCCGTGGGACACGATCGGTTCGAACGTATTGGTCGCGCATAATACAAACTCGCGTATTTGACAGTCGCCCTCGGGGACCAAGCCCGCCGTCGTCGGCCAAAAGTGCGCGAGTCAACGGCGCATCTTTGGGAGCGCTACCTAGCCGTTCAAACGCTGCGACGTGGTGGGTCACCGGTCAATCCCGCTTGAGTCGGGTGAATCCCTACTGCGACGGCGCGTTGCATTCAAGGGTCAGGTGCGCCTCACCAGGCAGCGTATAAACAGCGTCCGACGAGCAGGCTTGGAACTTTTCGAATTGCTCAAGACTCTTGCATCCCTCGTCGAGGCGCAGAGCGCACGCTATCTCTAGTTGCCGCATAGCCGCTGATGGGTCTCGGGGGATGAGCCCAGAGACGTACAAGATCGCTAAATAGTAGCAGCTCCGATTGTTGCCACCTTCGCAGCCACGCGCCAGCATTTCGCGCGCTTTGGATGGGTCCTGTCGTTCAGCGACCTCTCTGCTTGCGTAGAGCGTTCCCAGGAATCCGCATCCGCTCCCGCTCCCGAGGTCGCAAGCCTTCGTAAGCCACTGCATGGCAGAGGTGTATTGCAGCTGGTAGAACGCGTTGAAGCCTAACTTTTCGCATCCCAAAGAGTCGCCGAGAGAACACGCCTTCTCATAGAGCTCACGATCCTCGGACTGAAGGCGTTGCTCTAGTCGTGCTCCGGACCCAGCGTCCGCAAGAATGACGCATGCCCTGGCAAGTCCGCTCTTGCACGACTGCTGGTAGTAGGCATTGCGAAATGAAGCGTTGTACTGATCGAAAATGAGCTCGAGCTGTTGATCGACTGCCTTTGTCACGTCGTCTTCGTCCAACGTTACGTCAACGATATTCACCGCTTGACTGCTTGCAGTTGCAGGCAGCGTAGAGCGGACAGCCACCCGCGGAGCGCGCGGAGAGATTAGTTGGGCGGGTAGCATGAACTGTGCGCCACGTTTCTCAAGCTGACTGAGCTTGGCCTCCAGTTTGTTGTAGCTCAAGAAGAGGCCGATGAGTTGATAGCGCAGGGAGTCGTACTCTAGCCGCTGCGCTCTCGGGGTTTCGTCGGAGAGCGCGTCACGCATCGTGACGTACCGAGGGACCAGCGTCTGAATAGTGCTCTCGTAGTCATAGAGTTGGCCTATCAGCTTGGTCTCAAGCTCCACGCGGGCCTGGGTAGCTCTTTCGGAGTCGTTGCCCAGCGAGAGCCACTGAAAAATGGCCCCCTGTCCGAACAGCGCGCCGACGAGAAACGCTAGAACGAGAGCAACTAGTTGCACGCCTTTGTTCTTGGTTAGGAACGCAAGGATCTCTTTCGGCGTTGCCATGTTTTCCTGGGGCGCGATGGGAGATGGCACAAGCGTAACCGGAGGCACCCGAAAACGTCTGTCACTTATGCGACATTGGCGTCTCCCGGAACCGTTTTGCGCTCCGCGAGAGTCTCGAACTCTCGCTCTGCCGTTTCGACTTGACCTTCGGCCTCGCTTGCCGTCGGGGGGGGAAGTCTTAGTGGACGCCGGTTGCTGGAGGCTGCGGCGTGAACGCGACGGCGAACTGAGTGCGACCGATCGTGCGCCATCGAGAGCCGCTGCGGAATTGGATCACAATCGGATACTCGCCCGCCCCGAGGAACGGAAAACCCATGCACAGACCAATCACCCGCGCTCTAACGTGTGTTTCGAGGTTTACGTCGAGCGCGATCTCCATATAGGTCTTCCCATCCGGCCCCTTAAGGAGCGCACGTCCCTGCGGGCGTTCCGGACGATTTGCGTCCTCGCGTACAACCTGTAGGTTCACGTAGAAGCGAAAGGGGATCAGGAGTTTCTTCCCCATCTCCTGCGGCTCATCGGTCGGTGGAGCTAACAAAATCGTTTCGACGATGGACTGGAGTGAAACAGATCCGGTCTGTGCCTCGACGATCGTGCGCTCGGTGATGATCACCCACTCAAGGCGAGCCATGAGTTCAATTCATCCCGCTTTGGTCGCCGCTTGACGGCAGGTCAAAGTTCGCAGACAGGTCCCCAACGTTGGACGCGGTCGGCAGCTTGTCGGTGAAATAGGGAGTACCGGCCGGCACCGTGAACACGATAGTCGCGGTGCTCGCGATGCGGAACCCGGCGCCAGCGCGTGCGAGTTCTGGGGACTCGCCCCACTCGGCAAATCCGGTGATCTTCGCATTGACCATCGCGCGTATCAGGCGCTCGACGGAGAGGTTCTTAATGTCGCCACGCACGATCTTGCTGACGACCGACTGTTTAAGTCCGAGAACCTTACCAACTCGTACCTGCCCTAGCTGGCTTCGTTCGATGAACTGACGAAGCGCGAACGCGAGGTCCGTCCGAAGCGTGTCGATGGTTGCGTCGTCCGCCTCAAACCCGAATGCCGAGAACGCGTTTTTCATTTTGTTAGTGTCCTTTAGTGCAGGTTGCGGCTAGCCGCGTTCGAGCGCTTCTTTAGCGCGTCCATCTTGTCCGTCAGCTCCTTCGCTCGGCGCTCGATTCGATCCTTGTCGCTCGTGCGCATCGTTGAGCCGTCCCTGGAATCCTTTTCGAACGCATCCAGTACGAAGATTTTTCCGCTGAGCGTTGCGTAGTGAGTGCAATACACAATTCGTTGCCCCTCGCGATGCTTCAACTCCCAGAGCGGTATCGCAAACCCTTTGAGCGGTTTCGCGTTCGACCCAGGGTGCCCCCCGAGCTGGACGATACGGAGGTCATTGCCGAACTGACGACGAACAGTGTCTGGCCACTCTCTGACGATCCTGCTGAACTCAGCCTGGTCCCAGAACTCTAGTGGCCGTTCCTGCAACCCATTATCCCAAAATTATGATAGGCGGGTGTGACGAATTCGCAAGAACCACCCTGGTAATCACCCACCGAGCGGGTTCCGCTCCCCAATCCCCGCGCGGCCCTCACCCCTTGCCGCTCGGCGCGGGGCAAATGCTAGCACGCGAATGGGCATCTAAATGGGCAACTCCCCTGCCCCGGCCGCTAGGAGGCGAGGTCATTGGAGTCGCGAGTCCGGCCCGGGAAGACAACTCCCTCGACATTCTTGCGGCGAGCGCGGCGAGCCTCTGCTCCTCTCGCCACGGGCCGCCCGCCTCCCGGCGCAGGTCGCCCAACTTGGCGGCGATTCGATCCCGATCAAGGTCCAGAACGGCTGCCGCCCGCTCGATCGCGGTCTGCTGATCGATCCGCACAGTAGCTACGCCGAGCGCCACCAGCGTTCGCTCGCACGACTCGCGCACGGCGAGCCCCTCCGCGACGTGGATCTGCGAGTGCGACGCGAGCAACTGGGTCGAGCGAATCGCCGAGCCGGCCGCGGCCCGCGAGGATCGCGGCCGACGTCACATCGTGCCCGCCGGCGGCGAGCTCCTCGAGGAGTGCGCGTAGCTGCGCGAGCGTGTGCCGCCGTTGGCGTTCGATCGCCCGTTCGAGCACCGCCTTCGGGTTGCGCGGCGACGGAATCCGTTTCGCCCCCTCGTAGCCGGCGGCGCGGTGATACGGCGCGGCGGCGACGATGTCGCTCGGCTTCGCGGTCTCGATGCGCACGTTCGCGACGACGCGCAACAGCTCGGCCGTCGGCGTAACGGCGACTACGGCCGCCCAGCCGAGATGGGTCGCGATGCCGAGCGCGACCGGTTCGCGGTGCGCCGCGGCCGGGAACCGAGCCAGTGCCTTGGAAGTGCCTCGTGCCGTCTGCATGGCGAGCTCTTGCTGCGAGGAATGGGCGTCACCCTAGCGCCCCTTTCCTGACATCCCGTGTCAGGTTTTTCTGCTACGGTTCGCCCATGCGCGCGGACCGTCTGCTGTCGATCCTCCTGCTGCTCCAGGCCAACGGCCGGATGACGGCCAATACGCTCGCGAGGCGCCTCGAGGTGTCCGAGCGCACGATCCTGCGCGACATGGACGCGTTGAGCGGCGCCGGAGTCCCGGTCACGGCCGAGCGCGGCGCCGGCGGCGGCTGGCGCCTCATCGACGGCTATCAAACCAAGCTCACCGGCCTCACCGCCACCGAGATCCAGACCTTGTTCCTCGGCCGTCCGCCGAAGCTCCTCGCCGACCTCGGGCTCAAGGAGGCGGCCGAGGGCGCGTGGATCAAGCTGCAGGCGTCTCTGCCGGTCGAGGTTCGCGCCCAGGCAGAATTCGTCCGGCAGCGGATCCTCATCGATCCGCGCGGTTGGCGCGACGTGGGCGAGAGCCTCTTGTGCCTGCCGGTGCTGCTCGAGGCTCTATGGCGCGGCCGCCAGCTCCGCTTCGTCTACGAGCGCGGCACCGACGGCGGCGAGCGACTCGTCACGCCGCTCGGCCTCGTCGCGCGCGCGAGCTCCTGGTATCTCGTCGCCGACAAGGGCGAGCAGCGGCGCACCTATCGCGTCTCGCGGATCCGCCAGGCCGCAGTGCTCGACGAGCCGTGCGCGCGGCCCGCGGGCTTCGACTTGGCCGCGCACTGGGAGCAGTCGTCGAGCGAGTTTCGCGAGGGGCTGCCGCGCTTCTACGCCACCTTCCGCGTCACGCCGAGCGCGATCGTGTGGATCCGCTACCGCGGCTCGCGCGTCGTCGAGGAAGTTCCGGACGGCGACGGGTTCCGCGTCCGCATGCGCTTCGAGATCGAGGACGAGGCCGTGCACCTCGCGCTCGGGCTTGGGCACGGCGTCGAGCTGCTCGAGCCCGCGACGCTGCGGGAGCGGGTACGCGCGGGCGCGGAGGCGCTCGTGCGCGTCTACGCGGCGGAGTCGTCCTCTCCCGTCAAGCTTTGACTTGCGACATCAGCGCGAGCGGGCGGCCGTCCGGATCTTTGAAGAACGCCATCCATTCCTCGGTGCCGTCCGCATGGCGGTGAATCATGTGCGGCGGCGACGTGAACTCGACGCCGCGCCCGGCGAGCGTGTCGTGCGCGGCGGCGATGTCGTCGACGCGCAGATAGAGAATCGACTCCGGCGTCGGGGCGGCTTGCTCCGCGCTCAAGTACAGCCGCGTGCCGCCGCAGTCGTAGAACGCGAGCTTGCCGAACGTGAACAAGTGCTTGAGACCGAGCACTCCGCCGTACCAGGCTTCGGCTTCCGCGATGTTCTTCACGGTTCGAGAGATCTGGCCGATGGGGCCGAGCTCGAGCTTCGCGGACGACGACATTCGACTCTCCTCGCGCGCGAGCTTGCGATACAGGGCGCTGTGTTTCGGGATGCCGCGCCATTGGCGCAGCTCTTGGCGGCTGCTCAAGCCGAGCTTGGCCACCGCGTTTTCGACGTGATACTTCACGGCGTCGAGGCTGATGCCGCGGCGCTTCGCGATCTGACCGTTGCTCATGCCGTGGCGCACCGCCTGCACGACGCGCCATTCGGCAGGCGTCAGCAGATCGTCGTGCCGGGGGCGGCCGCGCGAGCGTTTGGCGAGCATGTGGGCATCGTAGCGCCGGATAGCGCGGTTTTCCCTCCCCCGCCCGCGGCGTACGATGGCCGGCGATCTTCGGGGATGAGCGAATCGTGAGCGACCATCGGCGCGTGCGCGCCTTCTGGGCTTGGGCGGGTGTGGCGCTCGCGCTCGCGGGCTGCACCGCGGACCAGCTCGGCGACCGCCGGATCGTCGAGCTCTCGGCCGTGGATCTCGCGGCGGAGATCGCGGCGGGACGAGTCTCTTCGGAGCGCGTGACGCAGGTGTTCCTCGATCGGATCGCCGCGCTCGACCATTCGGGCCCCGCCCTCGCGGCGATCATCGAGGTGAACCCCGACGCGCTCGCGATCGCGCGCGCGCTCGACGAGCGCTTGCGCCGCGGCGAGCGCGCCGGCCCGTTGCACGGCGTTCCCGTGGTCATCAAAGCCAACATCGACACGGCCGATCGCATGGCGACGAGTGCGGGATCGCTGGCGCTCGCGCGGCACCGGGCCAGGGCCGACGCCGACGTCGTCGCGCGGCTGCGCGCGGCCGGCGCGGTGATCCTCGCGAAGGCCAACTTGAGCGAATGGGCGAACATCCGCTCGTCGCACTCGACGAGCGGCTGGAGCGCGCTCGGCGGGCAGACGCGCAACGCGTACGTGCTCGACCGCAATCCGTGCGGATCGTCGAGCGGCTCGGCCGTCGCGGTCGCCGCGCGGCTCACGCCGCTCGCGATCGGTACGGAGACGGACGGCTCGATCGTGTGCCCGTCCGGGGCGAACGGCGTCGTCGGGATCAAGCCGACGCACGGTCTCGTGAGCGGCCGCGGAATCATTCCCGTTGCGCCGAGCCAAGATACGGCCGGGCCGATCGCGCGCACCGTGCGCGATGCCGCGCTGCTGCTCGCGGCGATCGCCGACGACGGCGGCGCGTCAGGCGCGGAGGCGGCGCCGTCCGCAACGCCGAGCCTCGCCGGCCTGCGGCTCGGCGTGTTTCGCGGCTACGGCGTCGACGAGCGCGTGGACGCCGCGTTTACGGAGGCGCTCGCGCGGCTGCGCGCGGCCGGGGCGGAGCTCGTGGACCCGGTCGAGCTGCCGTTCGACGGTGTACGCGACGCGGAGCTCGAGCTGCTGCTGTTCGAGCTGCGCGAGCACCTCGGGCGCTATCTCGCGGACGTCGAGGATGGACCGCGGTCGCTCGACGAGCTCATGAAGTTCAACGATGCGCACGCCGCCGACGAGCTGCGCTACTTCGGTCAGGAATGGCTGGTCGCGGCGCGCGCGCACGGCGGGCTCGACGACCCGGCCTACTCGGCGGCCCGGGAGCGCACGGCGCGATTCGGTGCGGACCTCGCGCGACTGTTCGCGGCAGAGCGGCTCGACGCGATCGTCGCGCCGGCTAACGGCCGCGCCTGGCGCACGGATTGGCAGAAGGGCGACCGCTTCGGCGTCGGTAGTGCGACGATCGCGGCCGTGTCGGGCTATCCGAGCGTCGCGGTACCGATGGCGCTGTCGGCCGAGCTGCCGCTCGGTCTCGCGTTCATCGGTAAGCCGCGCGAGGACGGTCGTCTCGTAGACATCGCGGCGGCGTTCGAGACGGCGCGCGGGTCGTTCCCCGGGCCGCGATTTCTCGCGACGGTCGCCGACTAGCTCAGCGCGCGGGACGCACCCAGAACGGGTTGCCCTCCTCCCATTTGTTGTGCGTGAGCCGGACCTCGAGCCCGTCGCTCAGCCGGTGCGCCCAGATCTCGCCGTACATCTGCGGGCCGAACACGACTTCCTGCACCATCGGCTCCTCGTCGCTGATGCCGCCACGTTCGGACGTGTAGACGATCCACTGCCCGTCGGGCGAGTACCACGGATGCGCGTCCTGCCCCGGATGATCGGAGATCCGGCGCAGCGCGCCCGCCGTGCCGTCGGGCTTCAGATCGAGGATGTAGTTGTCGAACGTGCGATTGCCGAAGCGGTCGACGGCGCCGTCGCGATCCGACGAGAACGCGATTGCATTGCCGTTCGGGGCGAATACCGGGAAGTTGTCGTGCGCCGCGTCCGACGTGAGCTGCACGAGGCCGCTGCCGTCGCGGCTCATCGTGTAAAGATCGAAGTGGCCACCGCGCGCGCTGCGGAACACGAGCTTCGAGCCGTCCGGCGACAAGGCGGCGACGCCCTCGTTGCCGGGGCGGTCGGCGCTCAGGTTGCGCCGCTCGCTGCCGTCGGCCCGCATCACCCAGACGTCGGCGTCGTCGGTGCCGCCACCGGCGAAGAACCCCTGCGTGTACGTGATCCAGTTGCCGTCGTCCGACCACTTGATGTCGAACAGGCGGTTCGGCGTGCCGCTCACGATGCCGACGCCGGCGACCGAGAACAGCTCTTGCTGGTGGCCGCCGTCGAAATCCGCGAGCACGAGGCGGCTGCCCTGCTCGTTCTCGATCGTCACCGCGGCCTCGTTGCGGTCGGGATGCGGCGCGAGGCCGGTTGTGTGCCGCATCGGATACAGCGTCACCGTGCGATCGGGCAGCTGGACGGGGGCGGGATAGTCGGCGGCGAGCATCGCGCCCGCGCCGAGGATCGCCTCTACGGCTTGCGTCTCGGTGGTGGCCGGTCCCACGCCGTGGCAAACCATCGACCCGTTCGCGGCGTAGTCGGGCAGCCAGTAGCTCGTCGCGCCGTCGGTTTCGGTGCGGGAGTCGCCGCCGCTCGCGTCGACGGACGCGATGCTCCATTCGGCGTAGCCCTTGCGCGTCTGGAACGCGATCCGGCCGCCGGGCATGACGGCCGGCGCGAGCGCCTCGACGCCAACTGGCGTGATCGCGCGTGGATTCGACCCGTCCGCGTCGATCGCCCAGATCCTGAAGCCACCCTCTTGGCCCAAAATCGGGCTCGTCGGCGGGCCCGGCAGCTCGCGCGGCCGCGCCGAATAGAAGTAGATCGTCCGGCCGTCCGCGGACCATTCGGGCGAGCCGTCCCAGTCCGCGGCGGCCGCGAGGCGCCGCGCGTTCGCGCCGTTGGCCTCCATGACGTAGAGATCGCCCTCCCGTTGGCGCGTGAAGGGGAAAATCGGGTGGCCGTAGACGGGCGTGTCGCGGTCCGAGGAGAACGCGATCTTCGTTCCGTCCGGCGAATAGTCGGGACGGAAGTCGCCGCCCGGATCGTTGCTCAGGTTCGTGGCCGCGGACAATGGCTGCGGCGCGTTCGGCGCGAACGTGATTGTGTAGACGTCGGCGTTGCCGCCGGCCGTGCTCACGAACGCGAGCGTGCGCCCGTCGGGAGAGAATGCGGCTTGGTCCTCCATCGCCGCGCTGTCGATCAGCAGCTTCGGTTGGGGCACGGCGCCCGCTTGCAGTCCCTGCAGGTCGATCGCGTAGAGGTCGGGGTTGCCGCGGCGCTCCGACGTGAACACCACCCAGCGGCCGTCCGGCGAGAGCGCCGCGTCGTAGTCGAGCCCCGGATGGTCGGTGAGGCGCCGCGGCGTCTTCTCGCCCTTCGCGAAGTAGTAGATGTCCCAGTTGCCGGGGCGCAGCGAGGAATAGACGATTCTCTCCGTCGCGGCGGGCGTGGCCGGCGCCGCGGGCGCGGCCGTGGAGCTCGGCGCCGGGGGCGCCTGAGATCCGCCGCCGTCGCAACCCGCGATGGTCGCGAGGACCGCGATCGAAACAAGCCAGCGTGTGCTCATCGGCGTCTCCCCCCGAGAATTCGACGCGAGCGGACCCCCGAGCGGGCAGCGCCTCGCCGTGCAAGCCTAGCCCCAGCCGGCCTCCGGGCCTATACACTGGCGGCTATGCGTACTATTCCCCGCAGGAATGATCCGGAGCTCGACCTTCGCGAGATTCGGGCGTTCGAAGTGCTGCTGCGCGAGCGCAACCTCACGCGCGCCGCTGCCGTGCTCGGCGTGAGCCAGCCCGCGCTCAGCAAAAAGCTCGCGAGCCTGAGGCGCTACTTCGGCGATCCTCTGTTCATTCGCGTCGGTCACCGCATGGAGCCCACGGCCAAGTCGCTCGAGCTCGAGTCGTCGATTCGATCCTTGCTCGACGACGTGACGATGCTGAGGACTCGCCACCGGCCGTTCGATCCGCGGAGCATCACGCGCACCTTTTGCTTCAGCGTCGTCGACGCCGGCATGCTGCGACTATTGCCGCCGCTACTCCGGTTTCTCGAGGAGCACGCTCCCGGCATCGGATTGCGCATCGTTCCGCTCGACGTCGAGCGGCTCGAGGCGTCACTCGAGTCCGGCCATCTCGATTTCGTGATGGGCTCGTTCCCGTCGCTGAGCAAGCGCATCCGCCGCCAATTGCTCTGGTCGGTTACCTACGTGAGCGTCGCGCGCGCCGATCATCCGCGTCTCGGCGCGCGGCCGTCGTTCAAGGCTTTCGCCGCGGAGCGGCACGTGCTCGTGTCGGCGGTTGGAACCGGGCACGCGCATCGACTCGCGGAGCGCGCGCTCGAGGAGGCGATCGATCCGTCGCGGATCGTGTGCCGCGTTCCGACGTTCGTTACGGCTGCGTTCGTGGCGAGCCGCACCGACGCCGTGGTTACGGTGCCGGCCACGATGGCGGCGGAGCTCGCCGAGCCCCTCAAGCTGCGGACCTTCGCCCCGCCCCTCAAGATGCCGCGCATCGACGTATCTCAGTACTGGCACGAACGCTTTCACCGCGAGCCCGGCAGCCAATGGATCCGCGGGCTGTTCGTTTCGTTGTTCGCGGGCCCGGGCGCCGAGCCGGCCTAGAACGGCACACGCGGCCCCGCCTGCCGACTCAGGCAAACACCGGTATTGGCGCGGGCGTGACCAGCCTCACGGTCCCTAGTTAGCTGTTGCATATACAGTCCGGGGGACGGGGAGAGGTGGAGAGCGGGTGGTCACGAGCACGGTGGTATTGAGCGGTCAACTCATCCTCGAGGGAGTGAAGTTCCTCTGGTGGGTAACCGACGGGCGGCCCGCGCGCGTGACGGTGAGTCATCCGCTCCACGGCACGAAGACCCAGACGGTCGAGAGCCAACCGGAGGCCCAGGCGAGGACGCTCGCGCGGACGATGCTGTCGGCGACGCCGCCCCGGGCCGCGGCGAAACACTGATCCCCGGCGCCTACTTTCCGCCGTCGAGGTCGCTCGCGCGGTCGACGTAGACGAGCCCGGCTTTCTGCAGCGGCTCGCGCATCTTGTACAGATCGAGCCCGAGGTCGCCGGCGGCCAATCGCGCGCGCTTCTGCTCCTCGTTCGCGAGCCGTGCCCGGCTCGATTCGAGGACCTTGCCGGCGTCGCGCCGCGCAACCACCACGACGCCGTCGTCGTCGGCGACGATCACGTCGCCGGGATTCACGACCATGCCGGCGCAGACGACGGCCAAATTCACCGAGCCGACGGTCGCCTTGACCGTGCCCTTAGCGGACACGGCGCGGCTCCAAACCGGGAAGCGCATCTCGGTGAGCTCCTTGACGTCGCGGCAGCCCGCGTCGATCACGAGCCCGACCACGCCGTGCGCTCGGAACGACGTGGCGAGCAGCTCGCCGAACATGCCATCGGTGTTCATCGCGCTCACGGTCGCCACGATGATGTCCCCGGGCTTCGCGAGCTCCACGGCTACGTGGAGCATCCAGTTGTCGCCTGGATGCAGGAGCACCGTGACGGCGCTGCCGCCGATCCGCGCGCCCGAGTAGATCGGGCGCATGTACGGTTGCAGCAGGCCGGCTCTGCCTTGCGCTTCGTGCACGGTGGCGACACCGAGCTCGCCGAGCGCGTCAACGATGCCGCGTTCGGCGCGATCGATGTTTCTGACGGCGACGTTCTTCACGCAAACTCTCCCAGGGAAAATAGGGACATGCTACTTTTCGTGGTCTTACTTCGGCCGCGCGATGCGCGTAACGGCTGCGGACGTACCTCAAGAGGGCTTCCCGAGACCCTCGCCGCACAGGGATGTGCGGCGCGGAGCCCCAGGGATGGTCTTCCGGCGTGTCTCGGGAAGCCCTCTTGAGGTGCGGCCGCAGCCACCACGGCGCTAAATGGCCGAAGTAACACCACGAAAAGTAGCATGTCCCTATTTTCTCTGACACCGGAGCTGGTGTGGTAGACGTGAGCCCTCTCGACGGCATCAAAGTGCTCGACATGACCGAGGCGCTCGCCGGTCCGTATTGCTCGATGTTGCTCGGCGATCTCGGTGCCGACGTGATCAAGGTGGAGCGGCCGCAGGTCGGCGATCAGGCGCGCGGCTGGGGCCCGCCGTTCCTCGAAGGCGAAAGCGCGTACTTCCTCGCAGTGAACCGCAACAAGCGCAGCATCGAGCTCGACATCAAGCAGGCGCGCGACCTCGAGCTCCTGCACAAGCTCGTCGCGCGCGCCGACGTGTTTCTCACCAACAATCCGCGCCTCTCCTCTCTCGCGCGCCAAGGGCTCGATCCGGACGCGCTGCGCGCCAAGCATCCGGCGCTCGTCTACGCGGCCATCAGCGGCTACGGGCACACCGGCCCGAAGGCCGACCGGGGCGGCTACGACATCATCGCGCAGGGCGAGGCCGGTCTCATGGCGTTGACCGGGCCGCCGGACGGCGGGCCGAGCCGGTTTCCGACGCCGATGGCCGACATCTCCGGCGGAGTCTACTCGTGCATCGGCGTTCTGACCGCGCTCTACGCGCGCGATCGCCGCGGCGGCTCGGGCACGGGTCAGTTCCTCGACGTCGCGCTCGTCGACGCGCAGGCGAGCTGGCTCGCGAACGTCGCGGCAAGCTGGTTCGCGACCGGCAAGCGCCCTTCTCGGCTCGGCAACGCGCACCCGAGCGTCACGCCCTATCAGCCGATGCGCGCCCGCGACAAGACGCTGATCGTCGCGGTCGGCAACGAGCGGCTCTGGGCGAAGTTCTGCGAGGTCTTAGGTGTAGCCGCCACGCTCGGCCGAGACCCGCGGTTCGTGTCGAACGCACAGCGCACGATTCATCGGGAGGCGCTGATTCCGCTGCTCGAGGAGATCCTGACGACGCGCGACGCCGAGCGCTGGGTCGAGCTGCTCGTCGAGGCGGGTGTCCCCGCGGGCCCGATCAATTACCCCGACGAGACGCTGTGCGACGAGCACATCATCGCGAGACGCATGATCGTGGAGCTCGAGCACCCGCTGATTGGCGCGGTGAAGTCGCTGGCGGTGCCGATTCGCTTCGCCGCAAACGGGCCGACCTATCGGCGCTACCCGCCGAGGCTCGGCGAGCACAACGAGGAGATCCGCACGGCGGAGCGTTGGTGACGCGCTCAGCGTTCCCAGACGCTCTGTAGGTAGGCGCGGAAACCTTCGCCGAGATCGGGGTGACGCAGCCCGTACTCGACCATGGCGCGCAGATAGCCGATCTTGCTACCGCAGTCGTACCGCACGCCCTGGAAGGGCAACACGTGCACCGGCTCGTCGAGCAAAAGGCTCGCAATCCCGTCCGTCAGCTGAATCTCTCCGCCGGCGCCGCGCTGGGTGCGCTCGAGCTTCGCGAAGATTGTCGGCGTCAAGATGTAGCGGCCGACGACGGCGAGGTTGGATGGCGCATCCTTGGGCTGCGGCTTCTCGACGATTCGCGTGACGCGCTGCGCGCCCGAGCTTTCGGCCTGCACGGCGACGATGCCGTAGCTGCCCGTCTGATCGTGCGGCACCATCTCGACACCGAGCACGCTCGCGCCGTGCTTCTCGAAATGCAGCCGCATCTGCTTGAGGCATGGTACGTCGCTATAAATGAGGTCGTCGGCGAGATGCACGAAGAACGGCTCGTCGCCGACCGCCTGCTTCGCGCACAGCACGGCGTGCCCGAGCCCGAGCGGCGTGCCCTGGCGCACGTAGAGGCACGCGACGCCGGGCGGGACGATGTTCCGCACCAGAGCCAGAAGGTCATGCCTGCCGGATTCCTCGAGCTGACGCTCGAGCTCGGCGTCGGTGTCGAAGTGATCCTCGATCGCCCGTTTCGAGGACCCCGTGATGAAGACGAGCCGCTCGACGTCCGCGGCAAGGGCCTCTTCGACGGCGTACTGGATCAACGGCTTGTCGACGATCGGCAGCATTTCCTTCGGCGACGCCTTGGTCGCGGGGAGGAAGCGCGTGCCGCGCCCTGCGACCGGAAAAACGGCGGTACGAATCTTGCGCATCCAGGCACCTCGAAGCTACTCCGCCCCAATGATAGCGGAGCGCCGCCCGTCGTGGGTGCGCGGCGACCGAGTCGCCCGGGAGGGCGGCCGCGGGGCCGGGAGGGCGCGGGCCCGGCGCCCGCGCCCTCCCGTCGTCTGCCCGTGCTCAGCGCTTCGGCGCCGGATCCCCGACCAGGATGTTGGCCCGATTGATCTCGACGATCCGCGCGCCCACGCCCTTGACGCGCGCCAGCGCGTCGGGTGTCTCGAACTTGCCGTGCTCCGTTCGGTCGCGGACGATCGCTTCCGCGAGCGCCGGCCCGATGCCTTGTAGCTCGGCCGCGAGCGTCGTGGCGTCGGCGGTGTTGATGTTCACCGGACCGGCAAACGCGCCGAACGTTGCGAGACCGCACAGGGCGAGGTACCCAACCCGTAGACCCCCGATCCGTAGACTAAAGTGCTTCATCGACGTACTCCTCCGTGAAGTTACGAGGGCGCATCGTAGGGGGCCGCGCCGCGCGCGGCAGCAGCGCAATCTGCCGACTTGGACGAGATTTTCGGTGGGCTCTAGCCGAGCACGGCTTCGAGCGGCAGGGTCTGGATCGGCCGCACGGTCTCCCAGAGCTTGCAGCTCGGGCAGTGCCAGATGAATCGCTGCGTGCTGTAGCCGCAGTTCGCGCAACGATAGCGCGCGCTCGACGACGCGATCTGGCGCAGTCCCACGGTGATGCGCTCGATCGCCCGGCGCCGCTCTTCCGCGGGCAGGGCCTTCAGCTCCGCGGCGTTGACGAGGTTCGCCAGCACGGGGTTGTCGAGCACGAAGCCCTCGACGCAGCTCGCGAGCCCGGGCGACTGCGACGTGAGATCTCCCAAGATCGCGGCGAACGCGAAGTGGCGCCGCAGCGAAGGCTCCGCCGCGACCCACCGCTCGACCTTCGCCTCGAAGTACGGCAGCTTGTCGATACTCCGGTAGCACTCCATCAGCGGCGACAACACCTCCGTGATGAAGTTGTGGTCCTTTTCGATCGTCTGCTCGTAGAGCCCGATCGCCTGCGTGAAGTCGCCGTCCTCCTGCGCGAGCCCTGCCCGGATCAAGTTGCCGCGGAGCTGGCCCGATGTGCTGCGGATCGTGTTCCGCAAATAGTCGCGCGCGAGGTCGCGGTTGCCGTTGGCGCGGGCCTGGTCCGCGAGCTCGCAGTAGTAGTGGGCTACCTGCGTGGTCTTCGCGCCGCGCAGCATCTCGAGCTTGCGTTGCGCTTCGATGGCCTTCTGCCACTCGCGCTCGCGCTCGTAGATATAGACGAGCTTCTCGAGCGCGCTCTCCGCCACGGTCGGGCTCTCGGTGATCTCGCCGAAGAGCTTTTCAGCGCGGTCGAACAACCCCGCGCCGAGGTAGTCTTCCGCGAGCGAGTACAAGGCTTGGTGGCGCTGCATCTCGTTGAGATTGGGGCGCGCGAGCAGGTTTTCGTGCACGCGGATCGCCCGCTCGACCTCGCCGCGGCGGCGGAACAGGTGACCGAGCGCAAAGTGCGTCTCGAGCGTGTCCTCGTCCACCTTCGCCATCTGGATGAAGAGCTCGAGCGCTTCGTCGGTTTTACGGCTCAGGACGAGATTCAGACCGCGGATGTAGTCGGCGCTGATCCGCGGCGGGAGCTCGCGGTCGCGGTCGCTGTAGATTTTGTACGCGAAGCCGAGCGCGCCGAAGACGATGAAGATCGCGGCTAGGAGAAATGTAGCGTCAGTGGGCATCGTCCACCGACACGCGGGCATCGGCCGCGGGCAACGCGCGGGTGGTGCCGAGCTCCGCTTCTGCGTTGCGCAAGTCGCGGCGCAGCCGCCTTTTCTCGCCCGCGGTGCGCCATAGGGCGAGGCCCGCCGACAGGAGGCCGAAGAGCCAGCCGCACGCGAAGACGACGGCGAATGCGCTCGCCAGCGAGACCTGCTCGACGCGTACGAACCCGACGTCGACCGTGATCGGCTGCGGGTTGCTATAAGCGAACACCGCGGCCGCGAGCACGAACACGATCAACGCGAGTACGAACGCGATCCGGCGCAGCGTGACCAAGGCGGCATCCTTGACCTGTTAAGGACGCCCAATTGTAAGGGCCGCGAGGCTAGTTTCGTACGGGCAAGTGCCGCGACTCGTTGACGCGCTCGCGCAGGTCCTTACCGGGTTTGAAATGGGGCACGTTCTTGCCGGCGAGGGCGACGGCCTCGCCGGTCTTCGGATTGCGCCCCATCCGCGGTGGGCGATAGTGCAGGGAGAAACTACCGAACCCACGAATCTCGATGCGCTCGCCGCTCGCGAGCGCCTCGCTCATGAGCTCCAGGATGTGCTTGACGGCCAATTCCACGTCCTTGGCCGGCAAGTGTTTCTGGCTACGAGCAATCGACTCGATCAACTCGGACTTTGTCATGGGTACAGACCTTCCTCCCGGGCTTCTGCACGTCTTCCCGTCGACCTCGACGAAATCATTCCGGAGTCAGTTGCTCCTTGAGCAAGTCTCCGAGCCTCGTTCCGGTCGCGGGCCGACCCGCGTCGCTCTTGTAGTTTTGAATTGCTTGCGCCTCTTCGTGCGCTTCCTTGGCCTTGATCGACAGAGAGATGATCCGGTTCTTGCGGTCGACGCCCGTGAATTTCGCCTCGACGGCGTCGCCGACCTTGAGCATGGTGCGCGCGTCCTCCACGCGATCGCGCGAGATCTCGGAAGCGCGGAGCTGGCCCAAGATGCCGCCGTCGAGCGCCACCGTCGCCATCTTCGCGTCGATCTCCTGGACCGTGCCTTTCACGATGCTGCCCTTCGGATGGTCCGCGAGGAACAGCGACAGCGGGTCCTTGTCGAGCTGTTTGACTCCGAGCGAGATGCGCTCGCGCTCCGGATCGATCGCGAGCACCGTCGTCTCGAGCTCCTCGCCCTTCTTGTAGTTGCGCACGGCCTCTTCGCCGGCGATGTCCCACGATAGATCGGAGAGGTGCACGAGGCCGTCGATACCGCCCGGCAGCCCGATGAACACGCCGAAGTCGGTGATCGACTTGATCTGGCCGGCAACCTTGTCGCCCTTCTTGTAGTTCTCGCTGAACTCGACCCACGGATTCGGCTTGCACTGCTTCAAGCCGAGCGAGATGCGGCGGCGCTCCTCGTCGATGTCGAGGACCATGACTTCCACTTCATCGCCGATTTGCACGACCTTGTGCGGATTGACGTTCTTGTTCGTCCAATCCATCTCGGAGACGTGAACGAGCCCTTCGACGCCCTCTTCGATCTCCGCGAAGCAACCGTAATCGGCGATGTTCGTGACCTTGCCGAAGAGGCGCGTGCCCGGCGGATAGCGCCGCGCGAGGTCGGCCCACGGATCGGCGCCGAGCTGCTTGAGACCCAGCGACACGCGATTGCGCTCGCGGTCGAACTTGAGCACCTTGACCTCGAGCTCCTGGCCGACGCTGACGACCTCCGACGGGTGCTTCACGCGCTTCCACGCCATGTCGGTGATGTGCAGCAGCCCGTCGATGCCGCCGAGATCCACGAACGCGCCGTAGTCGGTGAGGTTCTTCACGACGCCCTTGAGCACCGTGCCCTCTTGCAGGTTCTTGAGCAGCGACTCGCGCTCGGCGCTGTACTCCGCTTCGACCACCGCTCGCCGCGAGACGACGACGTTGTTGCGCTTCTGGTCGAGCTTGATGACCTTGAACTCGAGCGACTGGCCCTCGAGCGCCGCGGGATCGCGGATCGGCCGCACGTCGACCAGCGAGCCCGGCAGGAACGCGCGGACCAAGTCGATGTCGACCGTGAAGCCGCCGCGCACGCGGCCGCTGATCATGCCCGTGACGATCTCGCCCTTCTGGAACGACTCCTCGAGCCGCGTCCAGGTGCGCGTGCGCTTCGCCTTCTCGCGCGACAGGCGGGTCTCGCCGAAGCCGTCCTCGACGGTGTCGAGTGCAACCTCCACGAGGTCGCCGACTTTGACGTCGAGCTCGCCGCGCTCGTTGAAAAATTGTTCGGCCGGTATCACGGCCTCGGATTTCAGCCCCGCGTTGACGATGACCATGTCGGCGTTGAGGCCGACGACGGTGCCGGTGAGAATCGCACCCGGCTTGATCTTTTGATTCGCAAAGCTCTCTTCGAGCATTTCAGCAAACGATTCACTCATATCTATCCTAGTGACCAGCGGGGCATCCTGCCCACGTGGGTTGTTTGATAAGGCGCCGACATCCTGTCGACGCACGCCTCAGGCTCGATCCGGCCGAATGCCCACGTCCTCGAGCCATTTCAAGATGCGGGCAATGACTTCCTCGGGATTGAGACTCGTCGAGTCGATCACTCGCGCGTCCGACGCGGGCTTGAGCGGTGCCACCGAGCGGCTGGCGTCGCGAGCATCGCGTTGCGCTATGTCCCAAGAAAGGTCGGGCAGGCTAACATCAATCCCCTGTCCCTTCAACTGCTTATGCCTTCTTGCCGCGCGCTCCTCGGCGCTGGCCGTGAGGAATACCTTGAGGGTTGCCGACGGGAAGACTACGGTTCCCATGTCCCGGCCGTCGGCCACGAGGCCCGGCGGCCGAGCGAAGTCGCGCTGGCGCTGTAGCAAGGCCGCCCGGACTTGAGGGATAGCCGCCACCCGCGAGGCGGCTTCGCCGGCATTCTCGGTTCTCAAGCTGGCGGTGACATCGGCCCCCTCGAGCTCGACGCGCTCCGCATCGGCGCCGAATCGCACGCGCATGGCGGCGGCGACCGCCGCTAGTCCCTCCGCGTCGTCCAGAGCGACGCGGTGCCGGGCCGCGGCCAGCCCCACCAAGCGATAGAGGGCGCCGCTGTCGAGCAAATGCCACCCGAGCCGGAGGGCGACATTGCGGCCGATCGTGCCCTTGCCGGAGCCGCTCGGCCCGTCGACCGTGAGCACGCGCACGGGCGGGATCACGCGCTTTCGCCGCTCGCCTCGACCTCGAGGCCTACGGCCGCCGCGGCGTCGAGAAACGAGGGAAACGACGTGGCGACCTCGGCGGTATTCAGGATCTCGATCGGGGCTTTCGCGAGCAGGCTCGCGACGGCGAACGACATCGCGATGCGGTGGTCGCCGCGGCTGTCGACCGCGCCGCCGTGCAGCTTGCCGGCCGGTGTGACGGTGAGGCCGTCGGGGCGCTCCTCGACGCCGACGCCGAGCGCGGCGAGGCCTTGGGCCATGACGGCGATGCGGTCCGTTTCCTTCTTGCGCAGCTCCTCCGCGCCCCGGACCGTCGTCGGGCCGCGCGCGGCCGCGGCCGCGATGAACAGGATCGGGAACTCGTCGATGGCGAGCGGCACGTACTCGGGCGGCACGTCGACGCCGCGCAATGGGCTCTGCCGCACGTAGATGTCCGCGACGGGCTCGGCGCCGAGGCGGCGTTGCGCCTCGAGCTCGATGTCCGCGCCCATCTCGCGGAGGATCGCGAGCAGCCCGATGCGCGTCGGATTGACGCCCACGTTCTTGATCAACAGTCCGTCGGACGCCCCGAGGCAGCCGGCCACGATGAAGAAGGCGGCGGACGAAAAGTCGCCCGGCACGCCGATCTCGCGCCCGCGCAACGATGCCGGCCCGGCGAGCGTCACCCGGTGCCCGGCGCCCTCTTCCGCGACCTCGAGCTGCACACCCATGCTCTGCAGCATGCGCTCGGTGTGATCGCGGCTCGGCCCCGGCGAGCGAACCGTCGTCACGCCCTCCGCGCCGAGCGCCGCGAGCAGCAGCGCCGACTTCACCTGCGCGCTCGCCATCGGCAGCGTGTAGTCGATGCCGCGGAGCGTCGCGCCGCCGCTGATCTTGATGGGCGGCGTGCCGTTCGTGGTCGCGATGTCGGCGCCCATCGTGCGCAGCGGGCCGGCGACGCGCTCCATCGGGCGTGTTTTGAGCGACGCGTCGCCGGTGAGCTCGGTGGCGAACGGCTGGCCGGCCAGCAGGCCGGTGAGGAGGCGGATGGCGGTGCCGGAGTTGCCGAGGTCGAGCACGCCGGCCGGGGCGCGCAGCCCGTGCGGGCCGACCCCTTCCACGCGCACCTCGTTCGCGCTCTTGCGGACGCGCACGCCGAGCGCTTCGAGCGCGGCCTGTGTCGCGAGGCAATCCTCGCTCTCGAGGAATCCGTAGATGATGGTCGGGCCTTCCGCGATCGCCCCGAGCATCAGTGCCCGATGCGAGATCGATTTGTCGCCGGGCACGGTGATGGTGCCTGCGATGCCGTCGACGGGACGGGCGCGGAAGCTGTTCGGATGGTTCGCCACGACCGCTACAGCACGGCCTTGGGATAGGCCCCGAGCACCTTGAACAACGTCGCCTTCTTCTGGATCTCCGCGAGCGCCTTGGCCACGTTCGGCTCTTCGGCGTGGCCGTCGAGGTCGACGAAGAACACGTAGTCCCACTTCGCGCGGCGCGACGGCCGCGACTCGATCCGCGTCATGTTCACGCCGTGGCGCGCGAGCGGGTCGAGGAGATGCAGCAGCACGCCCGGCCCTTCCGTGCCGCGCGCCGACACGAGCAGCGAGGTCTTGTCGTTGCCGCTCGGCGGAAACAGCTTGCGGCCGACGACCAGGAAGCGGGTCGAGTTGTCGGCCTGATCCTCGACGTTGCTGAAGAGAATCTTTAGACCGTATAGCTCGGCGGCGGCGTCGCCGGCGAGGGCGGCCGTGCCGTCCTCGTCGCGCGCGCGCCGGGCGGCTTCCGCGTTGCTCGCGACGGGAATCTTCTCCACGTCCGTGAGGTGCTCGGCGAGCCACGCGCGGCATTGTGCGAGCGATTGCGGATGCGAGCACACTCGGCGGATCTTGCTCAATCCGCCCATCTTGCCCATGAGATGCTGGTGGATCCTGAGCTCGATCTCGCCGCAGACCTTGAGAGGCGACGCGAGGAGCATGTCGAGCGTGTGGATGTTGACCGTGCCCTCGCTCGAGTTCTCCACGGGTGCGACGCCGAAGTCGGCGACGGCCGCCTCGACCTCGTGGAATACCTCGTCGATCGTCGTCACGGACAATGCGTGCACGGAGTGACCGAAGTGCTTGAGCACGGCCGACTGGGTGAACGTGCCCTCGGGGCCCAGATAGGCGACCTTGAGAGGCTCTTCCTGCGCGAGACAGGCAGACATGAGCTCGCGGAACAGCCGCACCATGTCCTCGTTGCGCAGCGGCCCCTTGTTGCGCTCGACGACGCGCCGCAGCACCTGCGCCTCGCGCTCGGGCCGGTAGAAGTCCGCGGTCGCGGTCAGGCCTTTCACGACGCCGACTTCTTTCGCGCAGCGCGCCCGTTCGGCAATGAGCTCCTGGATCCGCTCGTCGAGCGAGTCGATCTTCGTGCGCAGCTGCTCGAGCGTCGGCCGCAAATTGCGTCCTGCATTTGCGGCACTTCCGCCATCCCTGGCGGTCGGCCGCAAATTGCGTCCTGCATTTGCGGCACTCCCGCCATCCCTGGCGGTCGGCCCGCTTGCGCCGGCGGATTTCCGCTTGATTGCTTTGCGTTTCGCGCTCACGGCTCGACGTCTAGTGCTCGCGCTCGACGATGGGCAGCACGCGTGCCGACAGGATTCCGTCGATGGCGCGGATGCGCGCGACCGTGGCGTCGTTCGGTGGTGCGTCGAGGTCGACGAGCGTGTACGAGATCTCGCCGCGCGAGTGATTGAGCATGTCGGCGATGTTGATGTGCTCCGCCGCGATCGCGCTCAGGATCTGGGCCACCATGTTCGGCACGTTGGCGTGCGGGATGGCCAGGCGGTGCGGACGCGTTCGCTGCAGCACCGTCTCGGGGAAATTCACCGACCGAGACACGTTGCCGTTTTCCAGGAACTCGCGCACGTTGTCGGCAACCATCACCGCGCAGTTCTCCTCGGCCTCGACCGTCGACGCGCCGAGATGCGGGAGGCAGATCACCTTCGGATGATCGAGCAGCTCGCGCGTGGGGAAGTCGGTGACGTAGCTCTTGAGCTTACCGGCGTCGAGAGCCGCGAGCACGGCCGCGCCGTCCACGATCTCGCCGCGCGAGAAGTTCAAGATCACGCCGCCGCGCGGCATCGAGTGCAGGCGGGCGGCGCTCACGAGCTTGTCGGTGTCTTTGTTGAGCGGCACGTGTACCGTCACCACGTCGGAGCGCGCGAACAGGTCGTCTAGGTTCACGGCCTTCTGCACGCCCGAAGACAACTGCCAAGCGTACTGCACAGTGATCGTAGGGTCGTAGCCGAGCACCTGCATCCCGAGCTTGAGCGCGGCGTTCGCGACCTCGACGCCGATCGCTCCGAGCCCAACGACGCCGAGCGTACGCTTCGGCAGCTCGAAGCCGACGAACTGCTTCTTGCCCGACTCGACCGATTTGTCGAGCGCGTCGCCGGAGCCCTCGAGCTTGTCGACGTACGCGAGCGCCTGAGGCAGATTGCGCGCCGCCATCAACAGCCCCGCGATCACGAGCTCCTTGACGGCGTTCGCGTTCGCCCCGGGCGTGTTGAAGACCGGGATGCCGAGCTTGCTCAACTTGGCGACGGGGATATTGTTCGTGCCGGCGCCGGCGCGGCCGACCGCCAGCACGCTGTCGGGGATCTCCATGTCGTGCATCTTGAAGGAGCGCAGCAGGATCGCGTCGGGCTTGCCGATCTCGGACGCGACCTCGTAACGATCGCGCGGGAACCGGTCGAGCCCGGTCACCGCGATGCTGTTCAGCGTCTTGATCGTGAACATTGCGATCAGCCGTGGCGTTTCACGAAGTCGGCCATGAAGCCGACCAGCGCCTTGACGCCCGCCTCGGGCATCGCGTTGTAGAGGCTCGCGCGCATCCCGCCGACCACGCGGTGACCCTTGAGGTTGGTGAGCCCCGCGGCCTTCGCTTCCTGCAGGAACACTTTGTCGAGCTCCGGGTCGGCCAGCGTGAACGGCACGTTCATCCGCGAGCGATAACGCTTGTCGACCGGATTCTTGTAGAAGCCCGAGTCGTCGATCGCGGCGTAGAGCATCGCAGCCTTGCGCGCGTTCTGCTTCTCCATCGCGGCCACGCCGCCCTGCTCCGCCAACCATTCGAAGACGAGCCCGGCGAAGTACCACGACAGCGTGGCCGGCGTGTTCCACATCGAGTCGTTGTCGGCCATCAGCTTGTAGTCGATCGCGCCGGGCGTCTCCCGCCGCGCGCGGCCGATCAAGTCGTCGCGCACGATCACGATCGCGAGCCCCGCGGGCCCGATGTTCTTCTGCGCGCCGGCGTAGATCACGCCGAACCGGCTCACGTCGATCGGGCGCGACAAGATGTTCGAGGACATGTCGGCGACGAGCGGCGCGTCCGACACCTCGGGCACGTCGTGGAACTCGACGCCGTAGACGGTCTCGTTCGGCGTGTAGTGGAGATACGCGGCGGTCTTCGACACCTGCCACGTGCTCGAATCGGGAATCGTCGTGAACTTGCTCGCCTTGCTGTTGGCCGCGACGTTAACCTGGGCGTAGCGCTGCGCCTCGGAAACGGCCTTCTCGCCCCAGTTGCCCGTGACGACGTAGTCGACCACTGCGCCCGGAGGCGCGAGATTCAACGGCACGGCCGCGAACTGCAGCGTCGCGCCGCCCTGCAGGAACAGCACCTTGTAATTGTCCGGCACGCCAAGCAGCGCGCGCAGATTCTTCTCCGACCGCGCGGCGAACTCGACGAACGCCGTGCCGCGGTGACTCACTTCGATGACCGACATGCCGCTGTCCTGCCAGTCGAGCAGCTCGGCCTGTGCGCGCCGCAGCACCGCTTCGGGCAGCATCGCCGGCCCGGGGCTGAAGTTGTAGACGCGCTTCATTGGGGTCTCCTACCCTGCCGTGGTCACTGGCTCGTCGTCCTGCAGCGACTCGACGCGCGAGATGCCGACGAGCCGGTCGCCGTCGTCGAGCCGAATCATGCGCACGCCCTGCGTGTTGCGGCCCATGACGGAGACCTCGGCGACGGGCGTGCGCACGAGCGTGCCCGCCGACGAGATCAGCATGAGCTCGTCGCTCGGCGACACTTGCAGCGCGCCGACCACGCGGCCGTTGCGCTCCGACGTCTGAATGCAGATGACGCCCTGCCCGCCGCGGCCTTGCACCGGATGCTCCTCGAGCGGTGTGAGCTTGCCGTAGCCGTTCGCGGTAGCCGTCATGATCGGCCCTGCGCCGATGATGCTGAGCGCGATGACCTCGTCGCCGGCGCCGCCGAGCTTCAAGCCGCGCACGCCGGCTGCGTTGCGGCCCATCGGCCGCACGTCCTGCTCCTTGAATCGAATCGCCTTGCCGGAGCTCGCGAACAGCATGATGTCTTGCTGCCCGTCCGTGATGCCGGCCCCGATCAAGCGGTCGTCGTCCCGCAGCTCGAGCGCGATGATGCCGCTCGTACGCGGCCGCGCGAACGCCGATAGCGGCGTCTTCTTCACCGTGCCCCGGCTC
>DASQOL010000222.1:0-3165 GCA_035644475.1 Gammaproteobacteria bacterium
GGAACGCGCCCACGCCGCCGCGGGTGACCTGAAGGTCCCTGAAGTCGTAGAAGAAGAGCGCCGAGTTCACCCGCAAGCGGTCGTGTGCGAGCTGCGCCTTCACGCCGAGCTCGTAGCTGTCGACCGTCTCCGGGTTCAGCACCGGGTTCAACGACGCCGGATAGTTGTAGCCGCCGCTCTTGAAGCCGCGCGAATAGCTCAGGTATGCGAGGCCGAAGTCGCGGCGATATTCGAGCGACACGTGCGGCGTGAGCTCATCCCAGTGCCGCGCCTCGGCGTACGGCGTCGGCGCGTTCGTTACCGCGTTCGGCGCCGGTGCGAGGGTGGCGCTCTTGCGCTCGCGGCTCCATCGTCCGCCGAGCGTCGCGGTCCAATGCTCGGCGAAGGTACGTGAAGCCTGCGCGAACAGAGCGTAAGCGTCGGTTCGAGCCTCTTGCACGCCGTTCGAGACGTCCGTGCCGACCGGGAACGCCGGCTGCGCGGACAGCGTGTCCCTGAACACATAGACGTTGCTCGCATCTTGGCTGTAGAGGAACGCGCCGGCGAGCCACGTAAGACCGCCGGTTTCTCGCGACAGCAAGTGGAGCTCTTGGCTCCAGGTGTCGCTCGGCTCCCTCGCTACGAGATCGAGAAGCGGCACGCTGGAGGCGTCGACGTCGAGCGTCTGATCCAAGTCGGTTTTCGTGTACGTCGTGATCGACACGAAGTCGAGATTGCGCAGGGACACGTCGAAGCGCAGATCGGCGGCCGCTTCGGTCAAGCGGTTGTCGTCGGCGAGCGCCGACGCGAACCGGTCGCGCTCGTGGCTCGTGACGCCGCCGAACAGCGCGACGCCGCGGTTCGCCTGCGGCAGGCCGGCGGCCACCAGGTCGCGACCGCGCCAGCCGCCGTCCTCCCACCACGAAACCGTGAGTTTGGCAGCCACGGTTTCGCCCACGTCCCAGAGCAGCTTGCCGCGAAAGGCGCGCCGGTCGACGTCGTCGGCCGTCGCGCGGCCGTTCGGAACGAGATTGGCGGCGAAGCCGCCGCGCTGCTCGAGCGCGCCCGTGACCTGCCCGCGCCACGAGCCCGACAGCGGGCCCCCGGCCGTGATCTCGAGCCTGCGATCGTCGTAGTCGCCGGCTCTGCCGGCGATCGCGACTGAGCGCTCGCGCGGGTCCCGGGTGATCGCGCGGATCGCCCCGCCCGCCGCGTTGCGCCCGTAGAGCGTGCCCTGCGGCCCTTTCAAGACTTCGACGCGCTCGATGTCGAGCATGTCGAAGATCGCGGCGAACGGCCGCGGCACGTAGCGGTCGTCGATGTAGGTCGCGATCGACGGCTCGAGCCCAATGGACGCCACGCGCGTGCCGATGCCGCGCAGGTACGGCTGGGCCGTGTTGCCGGTGGCGGCGTAGGTGAGGCTCGGCACGACCGTCTGGAGCTGCATCGCGTCGGTGACCCCCGACTCGAGCAGCGCGTCGCCGCCGAATACCGCGACCGCGATCGGAACGTCCTGGAGGTTCTCCGTGCGCTTTTGCGCCGTGACGACGATCGTGTCGAGACCGCCGCCGTCCGGAGCGCTTGCGGGAGCGGCGGCGTTCGGCGCCTCCGCCGCGTGAGCGACGCCGGGCGCGGCGGCGACCGCGGTTATAGCGAGCACGGCCGCGAGCCCGCGTTGCGGTGTGCACCGGCGCGTCGCCAACTGTCGCAGTTCGTGCGCCGTATTCCCTATCCCCCGCCGTGCGTCGCGCCTTACCCCGTGCGCTGCGACATGGTAATGCGCGGGCGTCGCCGTGGCGATGGTGAGCGGCGGGCCGCCCAGCCGGAGGTTTGCGCCCGCCATCGCTTTTCGCGATGCTGGTCGCGGATGTTCGGGCCTCTGCTCACACGGAAGGTGCACGACGTGCTGCTCGCCGCTGCACGATCCGGCGCCGTGAGCGTCGAGTGCTCGCTCGACCTCGATCGCACGACGGCGATCGTGAACGTCGACCCCGACGGCTGGACCTTCGAGGGCCGGCGATTCGCGTATCTGCAACGCTGCAAGGACCGCACGATCTATCACTGGACCGGCGCCGAGTTCGAGCCGGTGTCGCGCTTCACGACGTCGCTGATCAAGCTCGTGCCCACGGACTGGGGTCCGCCCACGTTCGAGATCGACGGCATCAAGATGCTGCCGACCGCGCGCGTCTCGCCGTATGCAGACGCGGAGCGCAAGGTCGCGCTCATCCAGCCGCGCGGCAAGCGGGTCCTCGATACGTGCGGCGGCCTCGGCTACTTCGCCGCATGGTGCTTGCAAGGCGACGCCGCGCGAATCTCGTCGTTCGAGAAGAACGCGGACGTCCTGTGGCTGCGGAGCTTGAATCCGTGGTCGCCGAGCGCGGCGCCGCAGTTGGCTCTCGCGAACGCCGACGTGACCACCGAGATCGCCGCGCTGCCGAGCGATTCGTTCGACGCCGGGTTGCACGACCCCCCGCGCTTCGGTATCGCCGGCGAGCTCTACTCGCAAGCGTTCTACGCCGAGCTCGCGCGCGTGTTGCGGCGCGGTGCAGCGCTGTTCCACTACACGGGCGCGCCGAACAAGCTCACGAACGGACGCGATCTCGCGAACGAGGTGAGCAAACGGCTGCGGGTGGCGGGATTCGCAACGGAGCTCAACGGGGACGGTGTGCTCGCCAAGAAGAAGTAGCCCGCCGGGCTAGAAGACCATCGACGGGTCCGGCGCAAGCCGCCCCGCACCGATCGCGTGATCGAGAACGTATCGCCGGGCTCGGCGCCGCTCCGTTTGAACCTGCGGCCGCGCCAACAGGAACTCACTTGGGGGTTCCGCTCACGTTGCCCGCGAATCTACCGCACCAAGGAGGTCACACCATGTCCCCAACACTGTTTGCGAATAGGGCTCTGCTCGGCTGCCTGGCGCTCGTGCTGAGCCCCTCTCTGACGCTCGCGCACGACGACGACGACGACGCTGACGGAGGATGGAACCAACATTTCTATCAGACTCACGTGTTGGTGTCCGACGGCTCGGTGCCGGCCGACGTCACGGATCCGAATCTCGTCAATGCCTGGGGTGTCGCGTTCAACCCACAGGCCTTCGTCTGGATCGCCGACAACGGAACCGGCAAGTCGACGCTGTACGACGGCAACGGCAACCGGAACCCACTCGTCGTCGCGATACCGCCGGGGCCG
>DASQOL010000223.1:0-39681 GCA_035644475.1 Gammaproteobacteria bacterium
CGCGGAGCCCGGGCGCGCAGCGCCCGGGGGCGAGCCGCAGGCGAGCATTCAGAACGCGGCGGCACGCCGTCACTACGTGCGCGACCAGCAAGCGACCGCGTTCTGAACCCCGGCGAACGCGCCGTGGCGAGGGAACCGGCCCGAAGGGCCGGCGAAGTCGCGTGCCGCAGCGGAGGTGCGCACGCCTTCGAGGTGCGGCCGCAGCCACCGCAACGCCAAACGCAGCCAAAGCGAGACACGACAAAGCCCCCACCCATTGGACATTTGTCATAAGCCTGGCTAATTTAGTCGCCTTCAAACCGGCACGTCCGGTACCAAGAAGAACTCGAATTCCCCGGGGAGACTCCATGCGACACATCCTGGTCACCAACGCCAAGGGCGGCTGCGGCAAGAGCACGATCGCCACCAGCCTCGCGGCTTACTTCGCCTCGGAGGGCTACGCCACGGCATTGGTCGACTACGATCCGCAGGCGTCGGCCCTGAGCTGGCTCGCGGAGCGGCCCGCGGAATTCGCCCCGATCACCGCGGTGCCCGGCTTCGAATCAGGCCTGAAAACAGTCCCCCGGTCCGCGGAATACGTCGTGATCGACTCGCCGGCCGGCACGCGCGGCAAGGAGTTGGGCGAGCTCGTCCGCAAGGCCGAGACGATCATCGTTCCCGTGCTGCCGTCGCCCATCGACATCAAGGCCGCGGAGCGGTTCGTCGACGAGCTGCTCGACATCGGCAAGGTTGCGGACAAGAAGGCGAAGGCGGCCCTCGTCGCGAACCGCGTCAAGGAGAACACCTTGATCTTCGAGGAGCTCGACGAGGTGCTGTCGAAGCTCAAGGTGCCGTACGTCGCGAGCTTCCGCGAAGCGCAAAACTACATCCGCGCCTACCAGCGCGGCCTCGGCATCCACGAGCTGCCGCCGTATCTTGCGTGGCCCGATTGGGAGCAGTGGGATCCGTTGATCGAGTGGCTCGACTCGCGCCGCTCCCTGCCCAAGGCCAGCTGAAAAATAGGGACATGCTGCTTTTTCGCTGGAGGCCCGCCGGACGTCCGCCGGTCTCTAGCGAAAAAGCAGCATGTCCCTATTTTTTCTCGGCGACCGGCGGACCGAGACGGCGCGGCGCCGGAGAGGCGGCCTCGCGGGCCGCTGGGCTCACGAGCGCCAGCCCCGACCGGTACGCGAGGGCCGCGCCTTCGCCTTCGCCGAGCTGCGCGAGCAAGCGTCCGTAGAGCGCGTAGGTCTCGGGTGTCGGCGCGAGCGCCAGGCTCGTCTCGAGATAGCTGCGCGCCTTCCCCCAGAGCTCGTTCGCCATGCACAGTCGTGCGGCGCTCCCGAGCAGCGTCGGATCTTCCGGATAGTTCTTGAGCCAGCCTTCGGCGTACTGCAGCTGCTTCGGCGGCTCCGCACCCCGCACCTCACCGTAGGCCGCGACCAGCGCGGCGTTCCAATTGCGCTTCAGCGCCGCCCGGAGCTCGCGCTCGGCCTCGTCGCCTAGCCCCAAGCGGTCGAGCGCCAGCGCGCGGCGCGCGAGTAGCGCGGGGCTCTGCTTGAGCTCGCTCGCGAGGCTGCTCCAGATCTCGGCGAGCCGCTGCGGCGTGAGGGCGGGCGCCGCGAGCTCGGCCTCGAGCACCTCGAGCGCGAGCGCGTCGCGGGCGGCGGGCGGGAGCCGCGCCAACCCAAGCCGCGGGAGCAGAGCCGCGAGCTGCGGCGTGTCGTTGCGCGCGCGGTAGACCCGCGCGAGCAGCGCGAGCACGGCGGGATGGTCGGGCTTCTGCGCGACGAGACGTTCGGCGGTCGCGAGCGCGGTATCGAGCTCGCCGCCGTCGAGCTGCAGCTCCGCCAGCGTCAGCAGCGTGGCGGTCTCGGCAGCCGGCGATTCCTGCGCGGCGAGCTTCAACCACTCGTCGCGCCGGTCCTTCGCGCCCTGGAGCTGCGCGGCGCGCGCCGCGAGCAGATAGCTCACGAGCGGCGCGTCGCTGCCCTTCAAGCTCTGGGTCAACAGCCGTTCGCCGCGCATCCAATCGCCTTCGATCAGGTGGATCACACCGCGCGTGAGCTCCGCGCCGCTGCGGCGCATTCGCTGCTCGGCGCGCGCGCCGCGAAACCAGCGCGGCGCGCGCACGACGGCGACGCCGCCGCGAATCGCGAGATAGAGCGCCGTCAATACCAGCACGAGGCCCGGCACCGACATTTCGACGACGTAGCCGCGAAAGTTGATCAGCACGTAGCCATGGTCGGCCAATAGAAAGTGCGCGGCGAAAGCGCCGAGCAGCAAGGCGAGCAGGGCCCAAAGCCCGAACCGCATTCAGCGATCCCCGGCTTGGATCGTGCGGAGCAGGTTCAACGAGCCGCCGATGTCGGGACGGCGCGGCTCGACGTCGACGTCGCGCATCTCTTTGAGCAGCGCGAGCGCGCCCTCGACGTCCGCCGCTTGCGCGTTGAAGTCGCGCTGCAAGAGGTCGATCGCGGCGCCGATGCTGGCCTTGAATGCCTGCGGCTGGGTCCGCAGCACGGCCGTTTGCGCCACGGTGAGCTCGACCTCGAGCTGGCGGCGGCCGAGCAGCCGCTCCGCCGCCGAGAGCGCGTGCTCGACCGGCGTGTCACGGCGCTCCACTCGCACGAGGCCGAGCAGCGTGCGCTTCAACGCGAGCCACATTCGCTCGAAGCCGGGCTCCGCGTCGTCGAGCTGCTCGGCGTGGAAGTTCGTCGGCAGATCGGCCCGCAGCGGCAGATCGTCGGCGCGGGACGCCAGCCGGCCCAAGCTGAACACGAGCCCTTCGACGTCCGGCAGCCGCACGCTGCGCACCGCGAGCAGCTCGCCGGCGATCGCTTCGCGCACGGGCGCGAGCCGCGGGTCGGCCAGCTCCGCGAGCCGGCCGTCGGCGAGCCCGAGCGCGGTGATCGCGTTGTCCCAATCGGCGGTGAGCGCGAGCTCGGTGTTCGCGACGTTCAGGTAGTACTCGGCCTCGGAGCGCAGGAGGTCGGCGCGTGCGTCGAACGAGCCGCCTTGGACCGCGTCGAGCCGCCGCTCGAAATCGGAGAACCGGCTCGGCAGCGCGTCGACGCGCTCGGTGACGCTCGCGTTCTGCTGGCGCAGCGTCGCGACGTCGTCCTTCGCGTCCTCGAGGGAGTCCTGGAGCGCGCGCTGCTCGGCGCGCACGCGTTCGAGCGACGCCGCCGTGGCGTTGTCGGTTTGGTCGAGCGACACGTAGAACTCGCGGTACTGCCACCACAGCATGCCCGCGACGGTGACCGAGACGAGGCCGAGCATCAGTGCTAGCGAGCTCGTGAACACCGCGCGCTGGACTCCGCGCGACGGCGCGGCCGGCTGCGGCGCTGCGGCGTCGGCCGGGGCCGCACGGCCGCCCTTCTGCGCGGCAAGCGACGCCGCGAGCGCGGTCCAGTCGGCGTCGGACGCGGCGGCGCGCGGCTCGGCCGGCGGTTCGGCCGGCGCGGACCTTGTCTCGGACTCACTCATGCTCTTTCCTCCGTGCCCGTGCCTCGCAGAACGCGCGGCCCGTCGCGGCGTCTCAGGAGGTGCCCCTCACGAGGGGCACGATAGTAGGCGCTCGGCGCGGCAGAAGCCACGCGCGGCCTCAGTGCTCGCTCAACCGCTTCCGCAGCTCGGCGAGCTGGCGCCGGCTCACGGGCAGCACGTCGGGCTCGCCGCGCAGGCGCAGCGCGAAACCGTCCGACGTGTGCTCGAGCGCCTCGACGTGCGCGATCCCGACGAGCAGGCTTCGGTGCGCGCGCACGAAGTCGCGCGCGAACTCCTCTTCGAGCTCGCGCAACGACTCGTCGATGAGCTCCTCGCCGCGAGTGTGGCGGACGGTCACGTACTTCTGGTCCGCGCGAAAAAAGCGGATGTCCGCGACCAGAATCAGCTTGAGGTCGTCGCGCACCCGCACCGCCACGTGTTGGCGCGCCGCGAGCGGCTGCTCCGGCGTCGCGAGCTGCTTGAGCTGAGGCGGGCTCAGTCGCGACGCGTGCTTGAGCGCCTGCTCGAGCCGCTCGCGCCGCACCGGCTTGAGCAGATAGCCGACGGCCTGCGACTCGAAGGCCTGCAGCGCGTACTCGTCGTATGCCGTGGTGAACACGACGGCCGGCGGCTCCTCGAGCGTTCCGAGATGGCGCGCCACCTCGATGCCGGTGAGGCCGGGCATGCGGATATCGAGCAGCACGACCGCGGGCTTGAGCCTCGTGACGAGCTGCAGCGCCTCGACACCCGTCGCGCAGCTGCCGGCGACGCTCCAGCCCGCGAGCTCGCCGACCAGCCGCTCGATCCGCTCCCTGGCCGGCAGCTCGTCGTCGACGATCAACACACTGAAGGGCGCGCTGCGCGGCGTCGCGTTCATACCTCGTACGGAAAACGCACCGTGACCTTGAAGGAGTCGGCGGCCCGTTCGACTTCGAGCGCGCCGTCGGCGCCGTAGGCGAGCCCGAGACGCTCCCGGATATTGTCGAGCGCGAGCCGGTTGCCGGCGTGTTCGCCCTGTGCGGCGCGCGCGGGCGCGAGCGGGTTCAGCACGGCGATCTCGATCTTGCCGTCGGCGACGCGGCCGGTGATCGTGACGGTGCCGCCGCGGTCGAGAGGCTCGATGCCGTGGTAGATCGCGTTCTCGAGCAGCGGCTGAATCGTGAGGCTCGGCACTCGCGCGTTCATCGGCAAATCGGCCACGTCCCACTGCACCTGCAGACGCTCGCCCAGCCGCTGCTGCTCGATGCGCTGGTACATCCGCGTGAGCTCGAGCTCCTCGCGCAGCGGCGGCCGCGCCTGCGAGTCGCGCAGCGTGGCGCGAAACAGGTCGGCCAAGTCCTCGACCGCCTCCTCGGCGCGCGCGGCGTCGGAGCGCGTGAGCGCGGCGATCGTGTTCAGGCTGTTGAAGAGAAAGTGCGGCCGAATCCTCGCCTGGAGCGCCTCGAGCCGCGAGCGGGCCTCGGCGCGGACTTGCCGGCGCCACTGGTGCTCGACGAAGAAGTAGCGCAGCAGCATCGCGGTGACGATCACGCAGATGCCTTCGTTACGCAGGAGGAACTGCCAGGCGCCCGCGAGCGCCTGCGGCGCACCGGCGTCGCCGTCGAGCCAGAGCGCCGCGAACGAGACGAGCGCGGTGTTGGCCGTCAGCAGCCCGAGCACGGCGGCCGTGACACCCGTCGCGCGCAGCCGCGCGAGCAGCGGGCGGGCGTAGCAGAGCACCGCGGCGCTCGTGAGCGCGAGCCACTGCAGGAACATGGACACGCGGCCGAGCTCGTTCAAGAACGCCGCCGCGGGCCGCGCGAGCGTGAGCGTGACGGCCACGAGCTCGGCGATCAGCACGACCGCGAACACCATGCGCGTGGCGCAAAAGTCCGGGATGAAGAAGTCGGCTAGCGGCTCCGGGCGCGGGTCGGCTCGGCCGGCCGCGCCACGAGCCGGGGCGACCGCCGCCGGCGGCGCAGTGTCGACCGGCGTCAGCCCCGCCGCAGCGGGTGGAGCGTCAATCGCACCAGGTGTGGACGTCGGCCTCGGCTCGAGCTCGGGCTTGATCGATCTCACTGTCGCTGAGGTACTGACGCTCGCCGTTCGGCGCCGTCTTGAACAGCCGGTGGGCCTCTGAGTAGCTCGCCTGCCGCTGCTTCGCGACTTGGCAGTTCTTCGCCTTGGTTTCGGCCTGCTGCGCGGGCGTGGTGGTCTCTGCTTGAACGCCGCGATTGGGATCGCCCGGTTTCGCGCCGTCCTCCTTGGCTGGCTCCGCGTTCGGCCGGGAGGCTTGGCTCGAGGCCGAGGAGCGGCTCCGCGGCGCAGCGGCGACGTATACCGGCTTGGCGTTCTCGTCGAGCGGGCGGTCGCTATAACGCACGGTGCCGTTCGCGTCCGTCGAACGATAGACGTCGGCGCCCTGAGCCGCGACGGCTCCGACCAGGATCAGCATTGCGCAGGCAGCGATTCGCACGGTTCAAGTCTCCCCACTGCTCAAGTCGGGTGATCGCAGCGAGTCTACCAAGGCCCGTCGCTTCGGCAACGTGACTGATTTCGCCCTTTCGGGCGGATTCGCGTTCGGCCGCATCGTCACATTAAGTGAAATCCGAGGCCAAGCCTAGCGTGCGGGGTATCATCGCGCGAGTTTCTACACGGATTCGAGCGAATCGCGGCTGGCGGCGGCCGCCGGAGGTCGGGTGCAATGACGGACAACAAATCAACGCGTTTCGGCATGGACGAACTTGCCCGCCAGCTCGTCGAGTCGCTGCCCCAGAACCTGCGGACGCTCGGCCAGGACCTGGAGCGCAACTTCAAGGCGCTGCTGCACACCGGCCTGGAACGCATGGAGCTCGTGACCCGTGAGGAGTTCGACCTGCAGCGCGCCGTGCTCGAGCGCACTCGCAGCAAGCTCGAGCAGATGGAAGCTCGCCTCGGCGAGCTCGAGAAAAGTCTCAGATAACCGGCGCGGCTGCGCGCCGGCCGACGCGCCGGCGTGTCGTCGCTCGCCACGGTACTGAGCCGCGGCCAGTCCGGGCTCACGGCCTATCCCGTCACGGTCGAGGTGCATTTGTCCGGCGGCCTGCCGGGCATCTCCGTCACGGGGTTGCCGGCGGCGGCGGTGCGCGAGAGCAAAGATCGCGTGCGCGCCGCGCTGCTGACTTCCGGCTATTCGGTGCCGGTCAGTCGCATCACGGTGCACCTCGGCCCGGCCGACGTGCCGAAGCAAGGCGGCCGGTTCGACCTGCCGATCGCGCTCGGCGTGATCTCGGCCGAGCGCCACGCCCGGTGGTCCACCGAGCAGACCGAGTTCTTGGGAGAGCTTGCGCTGAACGGCGAGCTGCGGCCGATCCTGGGCGCGCTGCCGGCCGTGCTCGCGGCGCGCGACGCGCGGCACAAGCTCGTGCTGCCGGCCGCCAATGCCGCCGAGGCCGAGCTCGTGGCCGACGCCGAGGTCTACCTGGCGCGACATCTGAAGGACGTCGTCGACTATCTCGACGGGGTACGGCCGCTGCCGCGCGTCGCGCCGCGCATCCTCGGCGAGCCGGCGATCCACGCGCCCGATCTCGGCGACGTACGCGGCCAGAGCTTCGCGAAGCGCGCGCTGACCGTTGCCGCGGCGGGCGCGCACAATTTATTGATGATCGGCCCGCCGGGCAGCGGCAAGAGCATGCTCGCGGAGCGGCTCGGCGGCCTGCTGCCGCCGCTCGCGCACGAGGACATGCTGCGGGTCGCGAGCATCGCGTCGGTCGCGGGCGAGCCCTCCGCGGCGCATCCGACGCAGCTGCCGCCGTTTCGCGCGCCGCATCACACGACGTCCGCGCAGGCGCTGGTCGGCGGCGGCACGAAGCCGCGGCCCGGCGAGATCTCGCTGGCGCATCGCGGCGTGCTGTTCTTGGACGAGCTGCCGGAGTTCCCGCGCGTGGCGCTCGAGGCGCTGCGCGAGCCGCTCGAGAGCGGCGTCGCGCGGATCTCGCGCGTGCACGACCAGCTCACGTTTCCCGCGGAGTTTCAGCTCGTCGCGGCGATGAACCCGTGCCCGTGCGGCTACCGCGGCGACGGTACCGACCGCTGCAAGTGCTCGCCCGGCAGGCTCGAGCAATACGCCGCGCGGATCTCGGGTCCGCTGCTCGACCGGTTCGACTTGCACATCGAGGTGCCGCGCGTGCCGTTCGCCGACGTCGCCGAGCCCGCCACGGCGGGCGAGTCGGCGCAGCTGCGCGAGGTCGTGACGCGGGCGCGGCGCGTGCAGCTTGCGCGCGCCGGACGGCTCAACTCGCGGCTCGACGCGCGAGCGCTGTGGCGCTGCGTCGAGCTCGGTGTGGACGAGCGCGCGCTGCTCAGGCTCGCGGCCGACAGGTGGCACTTGAGCGCACGCAGCTCGCTGCGCGTGTTGAAGGTCGCACGCACGATCGCCGACCTCGGCGAGAGCGATCGCGTGACGACGCCGCACGTCGCCGAGGCGCTGCAGCTTCGATGTCGTGATCGCGTTTGATTCTCAGTGGTCCATCACTTCGCAGTTGGCTGTGTGACCCGGATTGACCCTACCGTTGGCGACGAGCATCCTCTGTCCGGCCATCACACGGGGGACGCTATGTTCTTGATTGTGGTGGATCATCGCTTGGGTAGAGGAGATGCTGATGAATGGGACCGCGGCCGTTCATGAGACTGCAGAATTCTCAATGGATGTCGAAGCGCGGCTCGTTAAACTCGAAGCTCGCCTCATCGAGCAGGATCATCGATTTATTCCGGTCGTGACCGCGTTTCTGTCGTCGCGTCGACTGCTTTCGGCCGCGGATCCTCGGCGCGAAGCTGCGTTTCGAGCGCTGCTCTGGTCGCTCTTTTACTCTCCGGCAACCGTCGCCATCGGTGGCTCAATGGTCGCGTTGATCACGCTTGGCGTACTCATCTGGCAAAACCTGCTGGTGCGCGAACAGAACGACTATCTCCGGCGCCAAATTGACCAACAACAGGTGCAAATTGAGGCACAACAACGCATCGACAATCAGACGGTTCGCAATACCGCGATAGAGCAGATTTTCGGACCTCAATTTGCCAGCAATCCGCGAGTGAGGGCTGAAGCGGTTCGGTCTCTCATCACCGTGGAGCGCGCCCGCATTAGTCAAGGTAGCAACACGCTTCCCACAGAGTGGGTGAATTTGCATGAGGCGGATCTCACCGATGCGTGGCTTGAAAGTGCTGATCTACGCAAGACGTCGTTCCGCAAGAGTGTGCTGGAACGCAGCAACCTCAGTGCAGCGCGACTTGAAGAGGCGAGCATCCGGCACACGAACGCGCGCAAAGCGGACTTCCTCGGAACCGATCTGCAGAACGCGAACATCGCGTTTAGCGATCTCAACGGTGCACAGCTAACGAATGCGAAACTTCGCGGGGCGGCCTTCCTGACTTGCGACCTGACCAATGCGGACCTCAGCAAAGCCGATCTCGCCGGTGCGACGCTCTACCGGACGCAGCTGATGAATGCCGATCTCAGCGGCATACAGAACTGGGAACAGATCAAGTCGATAGAGCAAACCAACATTTTTGGCATCCGGAATGCGCCCGCCGGTTTTGAAGAGTGGGCGCGTGCTCACGGAGCGGTATCGGACGTCAAGGCATTGCAGAACCTCACGGACCTTTGGGATGAGTCATTACGACTTGAGGAGAGTGTCGGTAACGGTGACAACTGAAGACGTCTTACCTTGCTCCACCCAGCGCTGATTCTCAACGAGCCGCTCCTCGCGCGACCGAGCAAGGGGACGCACCGCGGCGGGTGTGATCCGCGCCACTGGAATACCGCTCGCGGCCGCCGGCGCGGTCGGAAATCCGGGCGGCAACTTCCGCAGGTGGGTCCGAGTAGGTAAACGTCTGTCCGCGGAACGGCGATGCCGACGACGACGGACTGCAGTTGAGCAGGCCGACGAGCACCACCAGCCGCGACCATGCGCTGCGTCCGCAAAGCTCGCGGTCGTTTGAAGGTGCTGCAGTCATCTCGAAACGGACCGATGCGGTGCCACCCTACTCGGGAATACGGGCTCCCATCAGAAGTCCCTCCGCCGATGCGCGACTCCTCGCAACGCTCTCGCCGATCATCGGCGCAGGGCTCTGAGCTATAATCCCCGCGCCCTACAAAGGACCGGAGCCGCCCTTGCGCAAGCACGACCAGCAGTTCTTCGACAGCTTCATGCTCGTCATCGGTATCCTCATGGGTGTCGCCGTGGCCCTGTTCTTCCTCGTGCGCGCGATCGCGATCGATACGCAGGGGCTCTACATCAAGGACGATCCCGAGGTAAAAGCGGCGATCGAGGAACGGATCCGGCCCGTGGGTAAGGTGCTACTCGCGGGCGCCGCGGAGCTCCAAGCCGCCGCGGCCGCCGCCGTGAGCACGCCGACGCCGGTGGCGACCGTGCTGTCCGGCCCGCAGGTCTACAACGCCGCGTGCATCGTCTGCCACGCGCCGCCGGGAGTCGGCGGCGCTCCACCGCTCGGCGACGCGACCGCCTGGGGGCCGCGCATCGCCAAAGGCCTCGACACGCTCCACATGCATGCGCTCACGGGCTTTCAGGGCGAGAAGGGCTTCATGCCGCCGAAGGGCGGCCGCACGGATCTCTCGGACGCGGAGATCATGTCCGCCGTCGACTACATGACGAGCCAGGCCAAGCCGTAGCGCGATTGGTGTCAGACACCAAGGGTGTCAGACAGCAAATTCCCTAGGACTCGCGGGCTAGCGACGCGCGATCCCGATCGAGCGCTTCCTCTACGGCGGCCAGCAGGTCGGCCGAATCGAACGGCTTCAGCAGAAACCGGACCGCGCCGCCAGCGCGCGCCTGCGCCGACGTGGCGGCGTCGCCGTCGCCGCTGCTCAGGATCATCGGCAAGTCGCGACCGCGCACGCGGATCGTCTCGAGCAGGTCGAGCCCGGTCATGCCGGGCATCCGCACGTCCGTCACGAGACAGGCCGGCCGCGCGAGGCTCGCGAGCGCGAGGAACTCATGCGCGGAAGAGCACGCGACGACCACGTAGCCGGCCGACACGAGCAGCCGATCGAGCGAGCGCCGCACCGACAGATCGTCGTCGATAACGACCACGGTCGGCGTCGAGCTCATGCGGAGGCCTCGGCGGCGGGAATCGCGATCGTGACGATGGCTCCGCCGTCGGCGTGATTCGCCACGTGAATCGTGCCGCCGTGGTTATCGAGCAAGGAGCGCGCCACCGCGAGCCCCATGCCCATGCCCGTCGGTTTGGTGGTGACGAATGGCTCGAACATCTTGCTCTCGAATCCTTCGGGAAAGCCGGCGCCGCGGTCGCGCACTACAAACAGCACACGGCCGTCGCCGTCCCGCCGCGTTTGCACCGTCACGACGCGCTGCGGCACGGGCCGCTCGGCGACCGCCTCCATCGCGTTCGTCACGACGTTGAGCAGCACCTGCTCGAGGTCGATGCGATTGCCGGTGACGAAGATCGGCTCCGGCGCGCTGTCGTACGCCACGGCGACGTTGCGCAGCACCGCGTCGCTCGCGATCAGCACGCCCACGTCCTGCACGAGCGCGTTGGCGTCGAGGCGGCGCGGCGCCCATTCGGAGCGCGCGAGGATCTCGCGCACGCGGCGGATCACGTCGGCGGCGCGCTGGTCGTCGTCGATGATGTCGACGACGATCTCACGGAGCTGCGGCAGAGTCGCGCGGCCCGCGTCGATGAAGCGCCGGGCGGCTTCGGCGTTGTTGCGGATGCCGGTGAGCGGCTGGTTCAGCTGGTGCGCGAGCGAGGCCGTGAGCTCGCCCATGTTCGAATGGCGCGCCATCGTCGCGAGCTTCTGCCGGCTGCGTTCCACTTCGAGCTCAGCCTGCCGGCGCGCGCAGGCGCTTGCGAGCAGCTCGGCGACGAGCGACAGCTGCTGTCCGTCCCACTGCGGCCTCGCGCCGGGCCGCATCATCACGAGCGACACCGCGCCCTGCACGCGGCCGCCGGCGAGCAACGGCAACACCGCCGCCGACTGCAAGCCGAAGGTCCGGAACGCTGTGCGATCGACCTCGGCTTCTGGGGGGAACGCGCTCGCCCCGTCGGCGCGCAGCGTCTCCCCGGCCAGTACCCGCCCGAACGCCCACGGAAACGCTTCGACGAACTTCGCTCCGACGAGCGGCGCCCCGCTCGGCTGGTGCCATTGCCACTCGACGTGCAGCTCGCCGTTCGCGCCGCTCGCCTGCAGCAAGCCGACGTAGTCCGCGTCGAAGAACTCGCCCACGTGCTCGAGGCCTCTTTCGAACGACGCGCCCGGCGGCTGGCTCACGAAGTCCGCCGCGATCGTCGTGAGCAGCCCTTCAAAGCGCAGCCGCTCCCTCAAGTCGGCCGCCGCGCGGCGCCGCTCGTCGAGGAGGCCGGCGAGGCACATCAACGGGAAGCCCATCACCGTGAGGTACATCTGCACTGCGATCAGGCTGTCGACCGGCGGCAGCGCGGCGAACGGCCGATTGCCGTGTTGGGTCTCGTAGGCCGCGGCGAACGCCGTGCCCAAGAGCGCCACGCTCACTCCGCCGACGCCGAAGCGCGTCGCCGCCCAGAGAAACAGCGGCAACAACAACACCGACGGCGTCGGCGGCACGCCGCGCAGATCGAGCACGCCGCCGAAGACCAACACGCCCGCGAGCGCCAAGGCGGCGGCGAGCAGCGCCGCCTCGCCGAGACGGCGCGCGCTCGGCCGGGGAGCACCGCGCAGCGCTGCGCGCACGCCGAGCACGGCCACGGGCACGACGCTGAGCTCCGTCAAGATGTTCGACGAGGTGCGCACGCGCCAGACGTCCCAGTACGGCCGGCCCTCGAGCAGGTGGAACACAGCGGCATCGGCGAACGACGACAGAATCGGCGCCGCGAGCCCCGCCGCGCCGACGAACACGACCACGCGCCGCAGCGTGTCGAACTCCGTCGGCGAGTCGGAGAACAGGCGTATGCCGCCCGCGGCGATCACGGCCTCGGAGCAATTGGTCACGAACAGCAGCGCGACGACGTACGGTGACATTCCGGCGTCGAGCTCGAGGAACAGGTGTACGGGCAGCGCCGCCGCGAAGCACACCCACCAATACCGCACGGGCACGAGCAGCAGCGCGACCGTGACGATCGAGTTCGGCGGCCAGAGCAGTGAGGTCGGGCCGGCGGCCGGGAATATCAGCGTGAAGCCGATTTGCGCGCCGACGTAGTAGGCGAGCGCGACGGCGGCGCCCGCAAGCGCGAGCTGCACCGGTGCGAGCCGACCGCGGTCGAGTGGTGTCATCGGCTAGCCCGCCCGCCCGGGACGCAGGCGTGCGGTGCCGCCGCAACGGCGAGGGAGAAGGGATTGGCGCGCCCGGAGGGATTCGAACCCCCGGCCCCTGCCTCCGGAGGGCAGTGCTCTATCCACTGAGCTACGGGCGCGAGCCTTTTGCAGTATATCGCGGTGCGCACCCCAACCCCCCTTCCAATCGTTCAGCCGTCAATCGGGCCGCTTGGGCAACGCGAAGACGTAGAGCGCGTTGCCGTTGGCCGGATGATGGATGTCGGGGGCGAGCAACGCCGGCACCACGCGCGGGCTGCCGCCGCCGACGCCGGTCGACACGGCCACGTATTGCCGGCCGCCGACGGCGAACGTGATCGGGAACCCCTGCACCGAGGTCGTGAGCCGCGTCTGCCACAGAATCTTGCCGGTCGCCACGTCGACCGCCTTGAACTGCCGGTCCAGGTCGCCGACGAACGCCACGCCGCCCCGCGTCGACAGCACCGCGGTGAGGAACGGCGCGCGCTGCTCAATCGACCAGACCTCCTGCATCGTCGCCGGGTCGTAAGCCGCGAGCTTGCCCAGGTTGCCGTCGCTGCCCGGCATCTCGTAGAAGCGCCGGTCCGCGCCCGCACTACCGCCGCCTTGGACGAGCTCGACGTCTTGCGGCCGGAAGTCGATGCAGCTCTGCGACAGCGGGATGACCAGCCGCTTGGTCGGCGCGTGGTAGCTCGTGGCCTGCCAGTTGTGGCCGCCCTCGGTGCTCGGGCACCCCTGTACCCACTCGCCCTTCTTGCTCGCGATGATGTCGGGCCGGTAGTGCGGTTGCCCGGTCTCCGGATCGATCCGATCGAAAATGTTCTGGAACACCGTCTCGTGGTGGTCGAGATAACGACCGGTCACGCGGTCGAGCTTCCAGAGGATCCCCGGCTTGCCGATCGTGAGGAGCGCGCGCTCGCCGCCGACGTCGACGAGCACGCGCTCGTAGACTTCGTCGAGATCGAGCGACTCGCCCGGCGCGTGCTGGTAGTACCAGCGGAGCTTGCCGGTGTTCGGGTCGAGCGCGAGCGTGGAGCTCGTGTACAGCGCGCGGTCGGTGGGCGACGCGGCCCGGCTCACGGCGGGCCACGGCTTCGCCTGCGCCACGCCCCAGTAGGTGAGATCGAGGTCGGGATCGTAACTGCCCGTGATCCAGGTGTCGCCGCCGGCGCGGTAGACGTCGGCGAGGCCGTTCCAGGTGTCGCCGCCCGGCTCACCGCTCTGCGCGACGGTGTTGAACCGCCACAGCTCGCGGCCGTCCTTCGCGTCGTACGCGCTGATGAAGCACTTTTCCTTGCGGAAGCGCGTGCAGTTGCCCATGCCCTGCACGACCTTGCCGCGGATCACGATCGGGCCGCTCGAGGCGCCGAAGTCGCCCTCGGTGCGGTCGCCGATGATCGTCTCCCAGACCTTCTGGCCCGTACGCGCGTCGAGCGCGACGAGCCGCGCGTCGCTCGTCGCCGTGAAGACCTTGTCGTCGTAGATCGCGAGGCCGCGCATCGCCGCGTTGCCCGGCAACGGCGGGCCGACGTGATTCTCCCAGATCAGCTCGCCGGTCTGCGCGTCGAGCGCTTGGATCACGTTGCCCATGTTGTAGAGGTACAGCGTGCCGTCGTGCACGATCGGCGCGGGCTCGCTCCAGCCGCCGTCGGTCATCGACCAGATCCACTGAAGCGACAGCTCGCCGACGTTGCCGCGATTGACCTGATCGAGCTCGCTGTAGCTCCAGGCCCGGTAGCCGCCCCGGATCATCAGCCAATCGCTCGGCGGCGGATTGCGCAGCTGCGCGTCAGTGACGGGCGTGAAGCGCGCCACGCGGCCCGCCACCGTGAGCCCGGTGCGGCCGCCCCCGGCGGCGCCGGCGGGCACGGCGGTCGCGAGCGCCTCGCGGAAGCCCTTGGGCATCTCGCCGCTCGCGACGCTGCCGATCGGGGTGGGCGAGCTCGCGGTCAAGGGCGCGTCGCCGGCCTGCGCGCCGTTCGCCTGCAACAGAAACGCCGCGAGGCTCAGGTAACTCTGCGCGCCCAAACTGCCGGGCGCGGCCGGCGGCGGCGGCATCGCAACGCTCAAGAAACCGACCAGGTCCCGCGGGCTGCGGGCGCTCCAAGTCTTCATGAAATCGGCGCCGACGAGCGGCCGCGCCTCGTTGGCGCCGCGCAGGTCCGCCTGATGGCAGCTCACGCAGTTCGCGAGATAGGACGAGCGGCCGGCGGCCGCCTGCTGCTCGGTGTACGCACCGGGCTGCGCGTGCGCGGCGGCCGCTAGCGCCGCTGCGCCCGCGGCGAGCCATGAGGACTTGCCCGCCAAAGCTCGCATGTCCGCTCCTACAGCCGCGCGTTGCGGCCGAGAATCAGGGCAACAGCCAACCCCACAGGTTGCCGTCGGGCGCGCTGCTACTGTGAATCTGGACGTAGATCCGGCCTCGCCGCAGCGCCTCGGCTTGCTCCGCCGTGAGCTTGAGCTCGGCGGTGAACGAGCCGCTCGGCGCCTGCGGAACCGTGAAGTCGGCGATCGCCGGACCGCGCACGCCGGTCGCGACGCCGTCGTGCAGCTGCGCGATCGTCGCGGGTCCGTGCAGGCCGCTGAACGAGCCATTGAGCTTGAGCGTCGTTCCGTCGAGGCGCGCGGTCGCGGAGCCCACGCCCGTGGTCGTGGCGCTGTTCGTAGAGTCGATCGGCACCGGCGCGAGCCGCGCTTTGAAGTCGTCGGCGGCGCCTGCCACGAGCGGCGCGAGCGCGAGCAGGAGCGCGGCCGCGCCGCAAGCGTAGTCGTGCGATGCACGCGGTATCGCCATGGCTTCCCCTTTGAAAAACGCTGCGGTGGCCGAAGGCCTTTTTTGTCTGATCAGTCGGTTGTCGGGCCGATTCTACGCACGCCGCGCCCGAAAAAGGAACACCGCTGTTTTGCGACGCCCTCATGCGTCAGGTATCGCCGGAACGCGCGGCGCCGGCATACCAGAGCGACTCGAACTCCGCCTTGGTGACGTTGCTCGTGAGCATGAGCCGCGACAGGCGCGCGAGCCCGAACCACCCCGGGTGGCTGTCGCTCGGAACTAGCTGATGCGTGATCAAACCGTCGTCGCCGACGCCGAGCTCGCGCTGCACCCAACCATCTTCGTCGACTTCCGTGTAGAGCGCGCCCGCCGGCAGCGTCGCGAGCTCGCTCGGGGTCCATTTGAGATAGATCATTGCGCGTGCGGCCTCGAGTTGTTGCCGGGCGGCCGAGCCTACGGCCGCGAGGCGTTGTTGTTGTCGTCCACGATTATAGCGGGCGCTCCGGCGCGGCCGCGCCGCTCTGACATAACCCAAGGGAATTCGAAGAAGTTGGGGCGTAGGGGAATCCGGGACCGGCGCGCACCCCAACGCGCGGTCGAATCGAGAGCCTTACCCGGCCGCTCCGCCGCAGCCTGCTACGTTACGCTATCGAGTCGCCACTCGATTCGCGTCCCGCTTGCCGGCGGCTCAGCGCCGCTCTCTCGGTCGCGCTTCGTTGATGCGCAGAGCCCGCCCACCGAGATCTTTCCCGTTGAGCTGCGCGACCGCGGCCTCCGCTTCGCTCTGGTTCGGCATCTCCACGAACCCGAAGCCGCGCGACCGACCGGTCTCGCGATCCACGAGGACTTTCGCGGAGGACACTTCACCAAAAGCACCGAAGGCATCGCGAAGCTCGCCTTCGGTCATGCCGTAGGACAGATTTCCGACGTAGATATTCATCACCACAGACTCTTCACGCCGTTGCACACCACTAGCAGCTCAACCAACGGCGCGAGATCGAGCGCTAGAGCGGCGACCAACTGTTGTCGTTCGTTATTGAGCGTCTCTGTTAAGACCCGAGTCGCGTGTTGATCCACCGGCGCCAAACGCCCGAGGGCGTCCAAAGACTCTACGGCCGAGCCAATAACCGGTCAATCCCGCGGAGGCGAAGGGTTGTAGGCATCCGACCGTCCCATTTGGGGCACGACCGGCGCGACTGGCGCGGCGCAGTCGCAGGGAGCAGCGCGCGCCCGCGGTCGGCGCTCGATCAGCCGCCGGGGAGGACCGTGACCTGGGTGAGCTTCAGGTCGAGCTCGTCGCCGATGGAGCTCGCGTCGTAGTCGATGTAGATCTCGGCCGGAAATCCCCGCGAAGCGTCGTACTTGACGCGCACTTCCGCGCCGCGCGCGAACGCAGCCGCGAGGAGGTCGAACAAGCCGTCGACCGTCCAGTAGTACTGGAGATTGCGCTGCTCGGCCGGCACCTCGCGGTCGTAGCCGACTGGCCGATGCCGCACTCCGACGACTCGGCCGTCGCGCACCGTGACGACCGTCTCGGGTGGCGTGTCGGGATGGCACTCGCAGTATTTCCGATAGCCGTACTCGTAGCTCGGGGGGACGGCGGAACGCCACACGCGCCTGGCCGCGGCCAACGCCGTAACCCCGGCCGTGTCCGCGGCGAAGGTCGGCAACGCCGTCAGCAGCAGCAGGCACGCGACTGCGGCGCCGCGCGGCTGGGCGCCGAGCCCCGGCGGGCGCCGGCTAGCGGAGGACGCAGCTCTTCGCAAATTCCGTGGCCTCGTTGACGGTCCAATCGCCGCGCGGCTGGTCGCGCATCGCTTTGCACCACGCCTCGGAGCCGACCTCGGGCTTGCATGCGAAGAGCGCGCCGGCGAGGAGGGCGATCGACAGCGCGAAGCGAATTCGTCTCATGAGGGGGTCCGGCGCGGAGATGGCGGTCATTCTACCGCCCCAACCGGTTTCGCGGCGCGCGCGGTGATCCAAATCAAAATGCCGCCGACGAGCAGGCCCACGTCGAGGTAGCCGAGCCATCGCAGCCAGTGCGTGCTTGTGAGCAGCGACAACCCCACCGGGAAGAACGACGCGAGGAACACCAGTACCACGACGGTCGGGTGACCCCGCCACGAAGCGATCGCGGCGAACAGCGCGAGCACCGCCATCAGCAGCGCCACCAGCACGACGCTGGCGCCCGCGAGCGCCACGCCCGCGGTGGGCACCCACAGCGCATAGGCCCAACCTAGACCTAGCGCTACGCCGCAGAGCGCGCCGAGCCCCCGGCCGAGCAAATGCAAGATCCTGAGCACTCCCCTTCCTCGCTGCACGGGTTCGCGGGCACGCTGCCCGTTCGACATAAACCAGCGCCCGGCCCGCGGACGTGCGCTCGCGGCGCAAGCGTAGCGCAACTCGAGCGCCCGGGTTGACAGCCCCGCCCGTTCGCCGACATCCTCCGAGCCCACTGACAAAGGCACACCTTTCGAAAGGAAGGGTCGCAAAGCTACCGGTCTAAGGGGACACCTACGACAGCGGGGCCGCCAGTTCGCCGCCGGTTCTCGGCGCGGCGCGCGGCGCGTTCCGTTCGTCGCAGCGCCCCCCAGCTCAGACCGCAATGCGAGTCTGGTTCGCGCAGGGAGGACTCAAGCATGGCATACAGGGATCTGTTGTCGATCACGCCGTATCCGGCCGTTTCGATCGTCATCTGGCTCGTGGTCGCGATCGCGGGCCTCTACCTGGCGCGCGACACGGCGCATCGCGTCATCCTCACGCTGTTCCAGGCGCTGCACGACGCGCTCAAGCTCGGGACGCAGGCGCTCAATTCGGGCGAGGGGCGGTTGTCCGCCCGCAACCGCGAGGTGCTCCTCGCCGCGGGACGCGAGGCCAAGGAGCGCACGCTCGAGCGCGAGCTCCACCGCATCGGCGACAGCGTCCACAAAGACCTGGGCAGCTATCCCAAGCTGCAGCGCACGTTGAGCGAGACCATCGCGCGCATCGACGAGGATCATCAGCGCGCCGTCGACGTGCCGCCGGATCCCCCGACCTGGGTGAAGGCCGTGGAAGCCGTCGCGAAGCTCGACGCGCGCGCGGACGGCACGGTCGGCACGATCCTGGGCGAGATCCACAAGGCCCTCGTCAAGGCCCACGACAGTGCGCTCGGCGAGTACCGCGACGCGAGCCGCCAGCGCCACACGCTGCTCGGCAAGATGCTGCCGCACTGGCGCCGCATCCAGCAAACGCTCACCGTCGTGAACAAGAACGTCGAGAGCCTGCTCGAGCGCTCGCGCACGATCGATCGGCTCGTGACCGAGTACGAGGAGATGGTCCGCGGCACCGACCGCGCGTTGCACGTGCTGTCGTCGTCGTCGGTGGTGCAGTTCTTCGTCGCCGCGCTCGTGCTCTCGGTCGCGCTCGGCGGCGCCGCGATCAACTTCTCGCTGATCGCACGGCCGATGGCGGAGATGGTCGGCGGCACGAGCTTCATCGGCCAGTTCCGCACCGCGGACATCGCGGCGCTCGTGATCATCATGGTCGAGATCTCCATGGGCCTCTTCCTCATGGAGTCGCTCAGGATCACGCGGCTCTTCCCGGTCATCAGCGCACTGCCGGACAAGCTGCGCGTGCGGATGATCGGAGTTACGTTCACGATCCTGCTGATGCTCGCTTCGGTCGAGGCCGGGCTCGCGTACATGCGCGAGATCCTGATGCAGGACTCGCTCGCCACCTCGCAATTGTTACGCGGCGGCGCGGCGCTGCCGGCCAACGACTATCGCTGGATCACGACCGCGGCGCAGATGGGCATGGGCTTCACGCTGCCGTTCGCGCTCGTGTTCGTCGCGATCCCGCTCGAGACGTTCGTGCACTCGCTGCGCACGGTGCTCGGTCTGCTCGGCATCGGCCTCTTGCGTGGGCTCAAGCTGGTGCTGCGCGTCTTGGGCGGCCTCTGCCTGCACGGCGGCACGGTGCTCGCGCGGCTCTACGACATTCCGATCTTCATGCCGCTGTGGATCGAGGCCGCCTGGCAGAAGCAACGGCGGCGGGCGGAAGCCACCGCAGGCGACCGGGCCTACGTCGAGGCCGCGCAATGAGCCGCGTGCCGCGTCGAACGGTTCTGCGGGCCGCCGTGGCCTCGCTCGCGCTCACGACGGCGAGCTGCGCGCGCACCGGGCCGCGCAACACGGGCGTTTACCTCCTACTCGACACGTCCGGTACCTACAGCCAGGAGCTCGAGAAGGCGCGGCAGATCATCAACTACACGCTGTCGCGGCTCGACGCGCTCGACTCGTTCGCCGTGGCACGAATCGACACCGGCAGCTTCAGCGAGAAGGACATCGTCGCGAAGGTCACGCTCGACGATCGGCCGAGCGCCGCCAATCAGCAGAAGCGGCAGTTCGCCGACAGCATTGGGCACTTCCTGGGCGACGTGCACCCGTCGCAGTACACGGACATCACGGGCGGTTTGCTGCAGGCGGTGGAGTTCTTGAACGAGAAGGAGCCGAAGCGCAAGACGATCTTCATCTTCTCCGACCTCAAGGAGGACCTCGAGAAGGGTTACGTTCGCGACATTGCGATCCCGCTCGCGGGCTTCGAGGTCGTCGCGCTCAACGTGACGAAGCTGCGCAGCGACAACGTGGATCCGCGCGAGTACCTCGCGCGCCTCGAGGCCTGGAAGCGGCGCGTCGAGGCGGGCGGCGGCACGTGGCGCGTCGTCAACGACCTCGATCGGCTGGAAGCGCTGCTCGCCACGACCTGACCCGCGGCGAAAATGGGGACATGTTTGATTTTCCCGCCCGGCGCGCATTGGCCAGCGCGGGGCGCGGCGAAAAAGCCAACATGTCCCTATTTTTAGAGGTTCGCCCTAGACGTTTGAATTGGCGGAGGCGATGACGATCGCCGCGGCGAACAGCACCAGCCCGAGCCCCACGCCCAAGCCCGCGCCGATGGCGGCGCCGATGATGGCGTTGCCGAAATACATGCCGGTCACTACGCCGAACAGCGTGCCCCAAAGAACGCCGCCGGGAATGGCGAGGCTGCCCCAGAGGGGGAACGGTCGTTTCGCAGGGGGACCGCCGTGCTCGTTCATCGTGTGCTGCTCCGGCGGTGACGTGCCGTCCGCTCAGTCGATCATGACTTCGCTGATCTGCACGATCGGCTCGATGTCCGTGTAGTTCGGGATGTCGGACATGATCGCGTCGGCGCTCGACTCGAACGCGCGTTCGAACGCCGCCACGGAATCGAACCAGAGATGGCACATCGCGACGTACGACGGCGGGGTGCCAGGCGCGCCGCCGGCCAAGCCCTTGTCGACGGCGACGCCCTTCAGCGCGGGTTTGAGCTTGCTCTGCACGAGCGGCATGTGCGAGTCGCAGTAGTAGTCCATGTCGAACTTCGCGCCGGTTTTCTGCGGATAGAGCACGCTCACCTTGATCACTGCGGGTCCTCGCCGTTGCGTCCAGTTGTGCCGATGGGCTGCATCATAACAGCGTCGACTCTTGGGCTCGAAGCGCCGTCAGTAACCTTGAACGTCAATGCCTTCGACGATCACGGTGCGGGCAATGATGGACGCGCGCTGCTCCGCCAGAGCCAGGAGCTCGGGATCGGCGCGATACGCGGCGAGGCTCGCGTCGTCCGGAAACGAGACGACGTGCACCTCGAACGGCTCGGCAGCATTCGCCTGCGCGGAGGTCGCGCGGATCGCGCGCTCGATGCGGCCGCCGTGCCGGGCGAGGATCGTGGCCACGCGGCGCTCGAACGCCTCGAACTCCGCGACCGCGCCGTCGCGCAGCCAAAGGCTCACGACCAGAACTGTCCTGCTCATGGCGCCTAGAGCTTCTGGATGATGAGCTTGCCTTTCGGCGGCTCGCGCAGCTCTTTGTCCTTGTACATCATCCGGTCGGCGACAGTCATCACGGCGTGGAGCGTGGTGCCATTCTCCGGGAAGGTCGCGGCGCCCACGTTCGCTTTGATCCGCACGATCTTGACGTCGACCTCGAGCGTGGTCGCGAACACGACGTTGCGGATACGCTGCGCGACCTCCTCGGCCGTCGCCTTGTCGGCGCTGCCGAGCTGCACGACGAACTCGTCGCCGCCGTAGCGCGCGGTGAGGTCGGTGGAGCGCGTGAGCCGCTGCAACGCCTCCGCCACGAGCTTCACCGCACGGCTGCCGGCCTCGTGCCCGTAGGTGTCGTTGACCGCCTTCAGGTGCTCGATGTCGACCATGAGCACCGAGTACTGACGCTCGGAGCGGTTCGCGACGTCGTGCTCCTGCTCCGCGAGCCGCGTGAACGCGCGCAAGTTGAACAGACCCGTGAGCTCGTCGCGGTCGGACAGCGCGCGGATCCGTTGCTTCGCGGTGTTGATGTTCTCGACGAGCAGCGTCGTGCAGAACGCGACCAGCGCGAACGGCGCGAGGACGCCGACCGCGCCGACCGCGAAGTCGGTGGTCAGGCTCTCAGAGCCCGAGATCGCAACCTGCAGCAGCGGATAGCAGGCGCAGACCAGCACCACCACGAGCGCGGCCGCACGCTTGCCGAGCGCGAGGGCTGCCGTGACGATCGGCAGCAGATAGAGATTGACGAGCGGGCTGCGCACGCCCGTCGAGACGGCGAGCACCGCCGTGAGGAACGCGAGCATCGTCAAGATCTCGATCGTGAGCTTGATGCGAATCCGTCTAGCGAACGGCCGCATGTAGCGGAACGCGAGCACGAACGCCGCGAACGCGACCAGCACGGCCAGCATCACGACGCTGTCCGCGAGCTCACGATCGACGAAGAACAGGTACAGCACGACGAGGACGAGCAACAGCCACTCGACCTCCGCAACACTCCGCGCGAAGCCGCGCAGCTGGGCCTGCTCGATGTCGAGGCTTCGCTCCGCGGGATCGCGACTCATTTAGGGGTCATTGCGCGGCGGTTAGCGCAATCGAGTCGTAGCTGATGAGCCTCAAGGCTTCTATTAGTTGTGTGTCGTCGCGCAGCGGCGTGCCGCCGGCGCGGCCGCGATATTGGTGATCGGGATCGGCGTTGCGCACGACGACGTCCGGCTGAATGCCGCTGCCGTTGATCGAGCGTCCCGAGGGCGTGAGATAGCGCGAGGTAGTGAGCTTGATCGCGCTGCCCTCGCCGAGCGGCATCACCGTCTGCACCGAACCCTTGCCGTAGGTGCGCTCGCCGACGATCTTGGCGCGGCTGTGATCTTGCAACGCGCCGGCCACGATCTCCGACGCCGAAGCCGAGCCGCCGTTGACGACGACGACCGTCGGCACGTTCTCGAGCAAGTCGCCCGCGTGCGCGAATTCCTCGAAGCGCGCCTGCCGCACGCGGCCGGTGCCGCTCACGATCATGCCGTCGGTAATGAAAGCGTCCGCGACTTGCACGGCAGCGTCGAGCACGCCGCCGGGATTGCTGCGCAGGTCGAGCACCACTCCGCGCAGCTCGCCGCCGGATTGCTCTTCGATCGCGCGCACGGCGCGGTTCAAGTCGCGGGGCGTGTTCTCCGCGAACGACGACAGGCGCAAGTAGGCGAGCCCGTTGCCCAGGTATTCCGACAGCACGGTTTGGACCTGCACCTGGGTGCGCGTCAACGCAAACCGCAGCGGCTCCTCGCTCCCTTGCCGGAGCACGTTCACCGTGACCTCGGTGCCGATCGCACCGCGCATGCGGCTCACGGTGTCCTCGACGTTCTTGCCGTCGACGGGCACGTTGTCCACCGAGACGACGACGTCGCCCGGCAGGATGCCCGCGCGGGCCGCCGGCGCGCCCTGGAGCGGCGACACGACGGTGACCTTGCCCTCGTCGACACTGACGTCGAGACCGACGCCCGTGTAGTTGCCCGAGGTGCTGATCCGGATGTCCTCGTATTGGGTGGCGTCGAGGTAGCTCGAATGCTGGTCGAGATCCTTGAGGATGCCGCGGATGGCGGCCGCGACGAGCTCGTGCTCGTCGATCGTGTCGACGTACTCGCGGCGCACGCGGTCGAGGACTTCGGCGACGAGCGCCGTCGACTCCGACTCGGGCTCCGGAGCGGCTTGCGCTGCGTGCTTGGTGGAAAGCTCGGTCCAGACGCTGCCGCTGAGCGCGAGTCCGAGACCGATGACGACACCTGCAACGAGCAGGAGAGCACTACGAACCGTTGAAGGCATTTGTTGTTTTCTTTGAGTCCCTTCGACTGCGTTTCACCTTAGCACAGCGTCGTTCGGCGCGGGAATCTCGCCGCTTATGTCATTTGAAAGGACGTCATGCATGGTCGTCAGCGGGGTGATGCGGGACGGGTAATCCACTGGTGCGGGTTCACGGGCGCGCCGTTCTGCCGGATCTCGAAGTAGAGCCCCGGCCGCGCCTGGCCGCCGCTGTCGCCGACCTGGGCGACCGCCTCGCCCGCCTCCACCGGGTCGCCGGGCTCTTTGAGCAGCGTCTCGTTGTGGCCGTAGAGGCTCATGTAGCCGCCACCGTGATCGACGATCACCAGCAGACCCAAGCCCGGCAGCCAACCGGCGAAGGCCACGCGGCCGCGATAGACCGCCCGGACCGGCGTGCCCCGCTCAGCCTCGAGCAGCACGCCGTTCCACTTGACCGGGCCGCCGGCGCGCGGCTGGCCGTAGTCGCCGCCGAGCCGGCCGGGCACGGGCCACGCAAGCTTGCCCCTCGAGCGCGCGAACGGCTCGGTCGAGTCGACCGGGAAGCCTGCGGTCGCCTCGGCGAGCTGCTTGACGAGGTCGCCGAGGCGCCGTTCCTCGGTCTTGAGCTTCGCGATCGCGCCGCTCGTGTCGCCGATTCCCGCGTCGAGCTTCCCGAGCAACGCGCGCCGCTCGTCGCGAGCGTGCTCGAGCGACGCGACCTGCTCCGCCTGGGCCGCCGCGAGGCCGGCGAGCTCGCGCTGCGCCGCAGCGCTTTCGGCGCGGAGCCCCGCGAGGTCTTCCATCTCGCCGGCGATCGCGCCGATGCGTGCGGCGCGCGCACGGTCGAAGTAGTCGTAATAGACGAGCATGCGGCCCAGAGTCTCCGGGCTGTCCTGCGACAGCAGCAGCTTCAAGAGATCCTCGCGGCCGCTCACGTATGCCGCTCGAACCTGGCGGGCGAGCTCCTCGCGTTCGGTCGCGAGCCGACGGCTCGCACGCGCCGTGCGGTCGACGAGCGACCGCTGCTCGCGCTCGGCCGTGCGCAGCTCGGCGCGCAGCCCCTCGAGCTTGCGCGCGGCCGCCGCGATCCCGGTCTCGACCGTGCGGAGCGCGCGCGCATTGTCGTCGCGCTCGGTGGTTTGACGGGCGAGCTTCTGCTCGACGGCTTTGATCTCGTTGCGCACCGCTTGCAGGCGCTGTTGCTCGTCGCGGGCGCTCTGCGCGGCAGCGAACGAGCCCACGAGCGAGCCGATGGCCGCGGCTGCCGCGACCGATAGGACCACCCGCGCCGCCGCGCCCCCGAGTGCGCCCCGCCAACCATCCCTGCCCATACGAGGGCGCAGTGTATTCGCAAAGGCCGCCGCGGCCCCTCTTTTCGACGACCGGCTCCGGAGACGTGACGCGGAAGGCCCGCTGCTATACTGGCGCGTCGTTTCGGCGGCGCCCCCAGGCGCCGGTGTCGTCAATCACGCCGGTCTCTCATGAACCTACTCGTCGAATTCGCGAACAAGCATCCGCTGATCGTGGCCGGATTGGTCGCCGCGTGGCTCGCGGTGATGTTCTACGAGCTCAAGCTCCGCAGCCGCGGCCTCACGCACGTCTCGGCGAACGACGCGGTGCGCCTGATCAACAAAGGCGCGCTCGTGATCGACGTGCGCGAGCCTGCCAAGTTCGAGGCGGGCCACATCGTCAACGCGCGCAACGTGGTGCTCGATCGACTGCAACGAGACGAAGACGCGGTCGACAAGAAGAAGAATAAGGTGTTGCTGACGGTATGCGACAACGGCTCGCTCTCCGCCAAGGCGGCGGGCCTGCTGCGCAAGGCGGGCTACGAGAACGTCTTCAGCCTCCGCGGCGGCCTGGGCACCTGGCGCACCGAGAATCTGCCGCTGGTGAAGTGAGCATGGCCGACGAGCGCGTCATCGTCTACTCGTCGCCGTTCTGCGGTTATTGCGGAGCGGCCAAGCGTCTGTTGACCAAGAAGGGAGCGGCGTTCACGGAGATCGACGTGCTCTTCGACGGCAAGCGCAAGCTCGAGATGATCGAGCGCAGCGGCGGCCGGCAAACCGTACCCCAAGTATTCATCGACGGCCGGCACATTGGCGGCTACGACGACTTGAGCGCGCTCGACCAGCGCGGCGAGCTCGATCCGCTGCTCGCCGCGACCTCGACCGCCGCACCCTAGCCTCTCCACGCAATAACTACGACTGGAATACCAATGGCAGACGAACAACCGCAAACGGCCGCCCAGAAGCAGCTCGTGCTGCAGAAGATCTACGTCAAGGACTTGTCGTTCGAGTCGCCCAAGGCGCCGGGCGTATTCACGACGAACATTTCTCCGCAGACGCAGCTCAATATCCGGACGGGCTCGCAAGAAGTCGGTCCGAACCTGACCGAGATCACTCTCACACTCACCGTCGAGGCCAAGGACAACGACGCGACGCTGTTCCTCATCGAGGTGGCGCAGGCCGGCGTATTCATGCTCCAGGGCTACACGCCCGAGGAGCGTTCCATGCTCGTCGGCAGCTTTTGCCCCAACACGCTCTACCCATTCGCTCGCGAGGCGATCGCCGACGTCGTCGGCAAGGGCGGGTTTCCCCAGTTGTTGCTCCAACCGATCAACTTCGACGCGCTCTACGCACAAGCGATGAGCGATCGAGCGGCGCGCAACGGCGGGACCGGCGCTGCAGCGGCGGGCGGCGGGCAGCCGAATTAGCGCGCCGAGCCGAATCGCCGTCCTGGGCGCCGGCTCGTGGGGTACGGCGCTCGCCATTCAGTTCGCCCGCGCGGGCCACGCCACGATGTTATGGGGCCGCGCTCCGGCCCACGTCGACGCGATGGGGCGCGCGCGCCGCAACGCGCGCTACCTGCCCGGCGCCGAATTCCCCGAGCCGCTCGAGGTCACTGCCGATCTGCGCGCCGCCGTGGCCACGGCGGAGAACACGCTCGTCGCGGTGCCGAGCCAGGCGTTTCGCGCACTGCTCGCCGAGCTGACGCCGCTGCCGGTGCGCCGGCTCGCCTGGGCCACGAAGGGCTTCGAGCTCGAGACGGGCCTGCTGCCCTACCAAGTCGCGGCGCAAGTGCTGCCCGCGTCGCTGCCCACGGCCGTGCTGTCGGGCCCCACGTTCGCGCGCGAGGTCGGAGCGGGGCTGCCGAGCGCGATGACGATCGGCTCGGCGGACCAGGACCACGCGCAACGCCTCGCCGAGTCGATCAGCACCGATACCTTCCGCGCCTATACGTCGAACGACATCGTGGGCATCGAGGTCGGCGGCGCCACCAAGAACGTCTACGCGATCGGCGCCGGAATCTGCGACGGGCTCGGCTTCGGCGCGAACACGCGCATCGCGCTGATCACCCGCGGGCTCGCCGAGATGACGCGGCTCGGCCTCGCGCTCGGCGGCCAGAAGGAGACCTTCATGGGCCTCGCCGGCATGGGCGACCTCGTGCTGACCTGCACCGACGATCAGTCGCGCAACCGCCGGTTCGGCCTCGCGCTGGCCCGCGGCGCCACGCCGCGCGACGCGCTGCGCGAGATCGGCCAGGTGGTCGAGGGGTACAACGGCGCGCGCGCCGTGCGTGACGTCGCCGCACGGCACAACGTGCCGATGCCGATCGTCGCGCAGCTCCACGGCGTGCTGCACGAGGGAGCGGACCCGAAGGCCGCGGTCGCGGCGCTGATGCGAAGGCCGATCTCGTCCGAGCTCGGCTAGCGCAACCCGCGGCTAGCGCGCGGCGCCCTCGAAGCTGATCTGCCGCCAGGCCTCGAACACGGTCACGGCTGCGGCGTTCGACAGATTCAAGCTGCGATTGCCGGCCCGCATCGGGATCTTGAGCCGGGTCTCCTCCGGCAACGCGTCGAGCACCGCTTGCGGCAGGCCCGCGGTCTCAGGGCCGAACAGGAACGCGTCGCCGGCGGCGAAGTGGGCGTCGTAGAGCGAGCGCCTGGCGCGCGTCGTCAACGCAAACAGGCGCGCCGGACGGAGCGCGTCCAGGCACGCGGCGAGATCGGCGTGCTCCCGCACGCAGGCGAGCTCGTGATAGTCGAGCCCCGCGCGCCTGAGTTGTTTGTCTTCCATCGCGAAGCCGAGCGGATGCACGAGATGCAGGGTCGCGCCGACGTTCGCGCAGAGCCGGATCAGATTCCCGGTGTTCGGCGGGATCTCGGGTTGGAACAGGATCACGTGGAACATGGTCCGCGCATCATAGTGAATCGCACGCGGCATCTGTCCGACACGCTGCGCGACCCAGCGTCGCGGGCATCCTTGAGCACGCGCCAAGGCGCGTGCTAGGTTGGAGCGTCACCTCCGACAGACAAGAACAACGTTCGCCTGCGCCACCGCGAGTCGAATCGGCCCGGCACTAGGAGAGATTCGATGAGACTCGGCGCCCCGGTACTAGCGGCATTCCTGGCGATCTCCGGGACCGCCACCGCGCAGATAGATCCGGCGGCCATCGCGAAGTGGGAGCAAGCCACGATCATCCATTACGAGATCGTCGGCGAGGTCAACGATCCGCACGTGCAGATACCGCCGGTCGACGCGGACCTGTACGCCGACGTCTACGATCGCGTGACGCTGTCTTTCGATTGGGACAAGAGCAAGAAAGCCTTCGTCGGCGCCCCGAAGTTCGAGAATCATCCGGGCAAGGTCTCGAATCTCACCGGCATGGGCGCAGGCTGCCCGGCCGGGAGCATCAACGGGCCGTACGAGCATTTCGACGTGGTCGCGATCAAGCTCATGGACGGAGGAGCCATCGAGCTCGTCGGCAAGCGCGTTCATCCGGAAACCTCGGTAGCCGAGTCCTGCGGCACGGGCCGCCGAACCTACAAAGGCGCAGACGAGCCGCACACCGAATACACGGCGGCACCGGACCCGACGATGCTGGCCATGGCCGGCCTGCTGCCCGGGGACAGCCCGATCAAGGTGACAGCAGACGGCAAGTCGATCGTCATGAAGGCGCAGAACAACAATTGGGTCTGGACGTCCACGCCGACTGCGAAGTAGCGCAGCGTCCGGAAGCGCGTCGGCACGCGCCCGCCGAACGCCGGCACAGGTCGACGCGAATCGGCGGACAGTGGCTCGCCCTGTCCCTATAATTCGCCCATGTCCTACTCGCCGGCGCGCACCGTTCGCCCATGAGCCGCCTTGCGGTCCAATTCTGCGGTCTTGAGCTCAACTCGCCGATCGTGCTGCTCTCGGGCTGCGTCGGATTCGGCGAGGAGTACACGCGGATCGAGGGCTTCTCGAACGCCGCCGTGGGTGCGATCGTGCTCAAGGGCACGACGCTCGCGCCGCGGCTCGGTAACCCGGCGCACCGCGTCTCCGAGACACCCGCCGGGATGCTGAACGCGATCGGCTTGCAAAACCCCGGCGTCGACTACGTCGTGAAGAAGATCCTGCCCGAGCTCGACTTCTCCGAGACGCGCTTCATCGCCAACGTCTGCGGCTCTACCATCGAGGAATACGCCGAGGTCACGCGCCGCTTCGACGATTCGCCGATCGACGCGATGGAGATCAACATCTCCTGCCCGAACGTCAAGGAAGGCGGGGTCGCGTTCGGCAACTACCCCGAGATGTCGGCGCGCGTGGTCGCGGCGTGCCGCAAGATGACCCGCAAGCCGCTGATCACCAAGCTCTCGCCGAACCAAACCGATATCGCGGCCAATGCGCGCGCCTGCATCGACGCGGGCACCGACGGCTTCGCGGTGATCAACACGCTGATGGGGATGGCGATCGACGTCGACGGCCGGCGGCCGATCATCGGCAACGTGCAGGGCGGGCTGTCGGGGCCGGCGATCCGGCCGATCGCGCTGCTCAAGGTCCACCAGGTGTATCAAGTGTGCCGCGACCACGGCATTCCGATCATCGGGCAGGGCGGCATCGAGACCGCGCGCGACGCGCTCGAGTTCGTGCTCGCGGGCGCGAGCACCGTGGGTCTCGGCACGGCGCTCTTCTACGACCCGCTCGCGCCGCAGAAGGTGAACGCCGGCATGGACGACTATCTGCGCGCGCACGGCTTCGCCTCGACCGCGAATCTCGTCGGTGGCATCGACGTCCGCCGGACGACGAACCAGGCCGCGAGCGGCTGACGGCGCGCCGCGCCTGTTGCCGGAGCGAGGGCCCGTGGTGTATCAGGGACGCGAGTTGCGGAAACCCCCTTTGCGTAGACGAGCAACGTCTTGAGCATTCACCCGAGCGCCGTGATAGGCAGCCGCGCCACGATCTCGCCCGACGCCGAGATCGGCCCGTATTGCGTGATCGAGGGCGAGGTCGCGATCGGGGCGGGCACGATCGTCGAATCGCACGCACGCATCGGCAGCCGCTTCGGCCGCGTCGCGATCGGCGAGCACAATCACATTCAGCACGGCGCCGTGCTCGGCGGCCCGCCGCAAGATTTGGGCTACCAAGCGGGCGCGTACACGGCGCTCACGATCGGCTCGCACAACCGTATCGGCGAGTTCGTGAGCATCAACCTCGGCACGCAGAAAGGCGGTGGGGTCACGCGCGTCGGCGATCGCAACTTCATCATGGCCTACGCGCATATCGGTCACGACTGCCAGATCGCCGAGCACATCGTGATCACGAACGGCGCGCAGTTCGCGGGCCACGTGACGATCGAGCACCACGCCGTCGTGAGCGGCCTCACGGGAGTCACGCAGTTCACGCGGCTCGGCGCCTACTCGTTTCTCGTGGCGGGCGCGTTCGCGAACAAGGACATCCCGCCGTTCACGATCGCCGAAGGTCACTGGGCGACGCCGCGCGCCATCAACCGCGTCGCGCTCAAGCGCGCGGGGTTCGACGCGGCCGAACGACGCAACATCGACAACGCAATCCGCTTGCTGCTCGATCGCGAGCTGACGATCGAGGAAGTGGCTGCTAAAATCGCCGACGGCTGCTCGCCGAGCCCGCAGATCGAGCATCTGCTCAAGTTCCTCGCCACCTCGGAACGAGGCGTCGCGCGCGGGTGAGCAAGCTACGCGCGGCCGTCGTCGGCGTGGGCTATCTCGGGCGCTTTCACGCCCAAAAGTACCGCGCGCTCGACGAAGTGGAGCTCGTCGGCGTCTGCGATCTCGACGCGGCGGCAGGCGGCGAGGTCGCGCAGAGCGTCGACGCGGCGTTCTTTCCGGACTACCGCGAGCTCGTCGGCAAGGTCGACGCGGTGACCATCGCCGCGAGCACGTCGGCGCACTTCGAGCTCGCGCGGTTTTTTCTGGAGCACGGCGTGCACGTGCTCGTGGAGAAGCCCATGACGCGGACGAGCGCGGAGGCCGCCGTGCTCACGGAGCTCGCCGAGCGCCGCGGGCTCAAGCTCCAAGTGGGGCACGTCGAGCGGTTCAACCCCGCGCTGCTGTCGGCGCGCGCGGGGCTCTCGGCCGTGAGCTTCATCGAATGCCACCGGCTCGCGCCGTTCAAGGGACGCGGCGCCGACGTCAACGTGATCCTCGACCTCATGATCCACGACCTGGACGTGATCCTGTCGCTCGTCGCGGCCGAGCCGACCGACGTGTCGGCCGTGGGTATCGCCGTCCTGACCGACGACGTCGACATCGCGAATGCGCGCATCGAGTTCGCGAATCGCGCGATCGCGAACGTCACGGCGTCGCGCGTCTCGACCGGAGCGCAACGCCGGTTCCGCGTGTTCCAGGCGAATCAGTACGTCGCGATCGATTTCGGCAGCGGCGAGGTGCGGCGCGTGACGCGCCGGGCGGGCGCCGGGGCGGATCAGGCGGCGCTCGAGGAGGAGAGCTGGAGCCTCGAGAAGGGCGACGCGCTGCTGGCGGAGACCAAGGCCTTCGTCGCGTCGATCCGCAACGACACGCCGTGCGAGGTGTCGGGGGCGGACGGGGTCGCGGCGTTGCGGCTGGCTGAGTGGATCGGCGGGGAGATTGCGAAGAGGGCGGGGGTTTGAGCGTCGCGCACTAGGGACAGTCCCCTTTTCGGCTGCTCGACTGCCAACCTGCCGGCGTTGCTGACGAAAAGGGGACAGTCCCTACACGCGGCCTTCCAGTCCGAGCTCTTTGATCTTGCGGGTCAGCGTGTTGCGGCCCCACCCGAGCAGCTTCGCGGCCTCGAGCCGCTTGCCGCGCGCCCGGCGGAGCGCGGTGACGATCAGCGTGCGCTCGAAAGCGGGCAGCGCGTCGTTCAAGAGCGGCGGCGCCGCGCTCGCGGCGAGCTGACCTTCGGCCCACTGCGCGAGCCCCGCCGTCCAGTCCGCGCTTCGCTGGCTCGCGATCCCGCCGAGCTCGTGCGGCAAGTCCTGCATCGCGATCTCGCGACCCGCCGCCGTGACCGTGAGGCGCCGGCAGACGTTGACGAGCTCGCGGACGTTGCCGGGCCAGTCGTATTTCTGCATGACGTCCGCGGCATCGTTGCTCAACGTCTTCGGCGCGACACCGAGCTCGGTGGCGGCCTGCTCGAGATAGAAACGCGTGAGCTCGCGGATGTCCTCGCGGCGCTGGCGCAGCGCCGGTACCTCGATACGCATCACGTTGAGCCGATGGTAGAGGTCCTCGCGGAAGCGGCCGGTCCCGGCCGCTTGCGAGAGATCCTGGTGCGTCGCCGCGATCACGCGCACGTCGACGCGGATCGCCGTCTGGCCGCCGACGCGGAAAAACTCGCTCTCGGCGAGCACCCGCAGGAGCCGCGTCTGGAGCGCGAGCGACATGTCGCCGATCTCGTCCAAGAACAGCGTGCCGCCGTTCGCTTGCTCGAACCGCCCGATGCGGCGCTCGGTGGCGCCGGTGAACGCGCCCTTCTCGTGGCCGAAGAGCTCCGATTCGAGCAGCTCCGCGGCGATCGCCGAGGTGTTGAGCGCGACGAACGGGCCGTTCGCACGCGGCGAGTTGTCGTGCAGCGCCCGCGACACGAGCTCCTTGCCGGTGCCCGACTCGCCCGTGATGAGCACGGTCATGCTGGACCGCGACAGCCGGCCAATTGCCTTGAACACGTCCTGCATCGCCGGCGCTTGGCCGATGATCCGCGGCGCCGGCTTCGCGGCGACCTGCTCCGTGACGCCGCGATTCCGCTGCCGCGCCGCGCGCGACACGAGCTCCATCGCCTCGTCGATGTCGAACGGCTTCGGCAGGTATTCGAACGCGCCGCTCTGGTACGCGGCGACCGCGCTGTCGAGGTCGGAGTGCGCCGTGATCACGATCACCGGGAGGTCGGGATCGGACTTGGCGAGCCTTTCCATGAGCTCGAGGCCGCTCATGTCCGGCATCCGGATGTCGGTCACGATCACGTCCGGCCGATCGCGCTCGAGCGCGTTGAAGAACTGCCGGCCGGACTCGAAGCAACGCGGAATCATGTGCGCCTGCTTGAGCGCCTGCTCGAGCACCCAGCGCACCGATTCGTCGTCGTCGACGACCCAAACGCTCAAGCCCGGCGTCGCCATCAGCTGCGACCTCCGTTGGCCGAGGGACCGTGGCCGTTGGCGCCGCTCGTGCAGGGCAACCGCAGCTGGAAGATCGTGCGCCCCCGCTGACTCACGAACTCGATCAAGCCGCCGTTGCGGCTCACGAGGTCTTGCGCGATCGTGAGCCCCAAGCCGGTTCCGGTCGGCTTGCCGGTGACCAGCGGGTAGAAGATCGTGTCCTTCAGGTCCTCGGGGATACCGGGGCCGTTGTCCTCGACCTCGGCCGACAGCACGAGCCGATGCTGCTCGGTGCCGATCGTGAAATTGGTGAGCGCGCGCGTGCGGAAGATCAACCGGCCCTGCTGGCCGATCGCCTGCATCGCGTTGCGCGCGAGATTCAAGAACGCCTGGATCATCTGATGCCGGTCGACGTGGATCGGCGGCAGGCTCGGGTCGTAGTCGCGAACGAGCTCGACGCCCGCGGGCTTCTCGGCTTCGACGAGTTGCGCGACGTGCTCGGTGATCCGGTGCAGATTGACTTCTTCCGGCTTCGGCGCGCCGCCGGCGCGCAGGATGCCGTCGACGAGCGACGCGAGCCGGTCGGCCTCCTCGATGATTACGCGCGTGTACGCCTTGAGCTCGGCGTCCGGTAGCTGACGCTCGAGCAGCTGCGCCGCGCCGCGGAGGCCGCCGAGCGGGTTTTTCACCTCGTGCGCGAGCTGGCGGATGATTCGCCGCGACAATTGCTGCTGTGCGACCAGCGACGCCTCGCGGCGGACCTTGCGGCCGCGCTCGGTGTCCAGGAGCTCGAGCAGCAAGAAGTGCTCGCGCTCGAGCGGGGCCGCGCGGCAGTCGACGACGAGCTCGCGGTCGCCGATCCGTGCCGTGAGCTCGCGAAGCCCGAACGTGAGGCCGGTCTTGAGCGCCCGCTGGCAAAGAGCGACCAGCTCGTTCGACGGATGCACGAACTCGGCGATCGGGCGGCCGATCACGCGCCGCGCGCTCACGCCGAGCAAGCTTTCAGCCGCCGTATTCAGTTGGGCGATCGCGAGCGCGTCGTCGAGCACGACGAGCGCGACCGTGAGGCCCTGAAGGATGTCGCTGGGATCAGGCGCGCGTCGAACCTTGCGCGCCCCGGCGCTCGGCTCGAACGCCGCCGAGCGCGGCGGGCGGGCCGGCTCGCCGGTGGCTACTTCGGGTTCGCGACGCTCGTCTGCTGGACCATGAAGGTCGTGGGTGCCGAGCGGGCGAGCTCCCGGCCACTCGTGTCGATCACCACGGCTGCCAGCGTGTGGACGCCGCGGAAGACTTCCGCGAGCGTGAGCTGCGTGCTCGTCGCGTCGAGGTTGCGCCGCTGGCCGTCGAGCACGAGATCGACCCGGTGGCCCGGGCGCAAGGACGGATCCGTCGTGAGCTGCACGTCCAAGCTGCCGCCCGTGTTCCAGAGCGTCTGCTGCTGCGTGGGGCTCACGATGCTCACCGAGCTGTAGGTCTTGTCGGTCGTCGAGTCCTGGCCCGCCGCGTCCTGCGCTACCCTCCTCGCCGAGCCGCCCTGCGCGGGGCCGAACCCTTGCGCCGTGCCAAGCTCGATCCGCGTGGCGCCGGGCACCGGCGTGTCGGAGTAGTGCACGAGGCCGTCGCTGTCGGTCCACTTCCATGCGGGCGCGGCGCTCGCGAGACTCGTCGACAGCGTCAACAGTAGGATCAGCCACTTACACATGCTCCAAGCTTAGCTCCAAGCTCGCTCCCGAGCCAATCGACGGGCGGGATTCGAGGAATCCCGCCACGTGCGATTTGACAGAAAGCGCCGTTCGGTCAGAGGCTGTAGTACATCTCAAACTCGACCGGGTGAGGCGTCATCGAGTACCGCGTGATCTCCTTCTCCTTCAAGCCGATGTACGCGTCGATCATCGAGTCGCTCATGACGTCGCCGGCCGTGAGGAACGCGCGATCCTTGTCGAGCGCTTCGAGCGACTGCTCCAGCGAGTACGAGACCGTCGGGATCAGCTTCTCCTCCTCGGGCGGCAGGTCGTAGAGGTCCTTGTCGCTAGGCGCACCGGGGCTCATCTTCTTCGCGATGCCGTCGAGACCCGCCATCAACATGGCCGTGAAGCCGAGGTACGGATTCGCGGTGCTGTCCGGGAAGCGCACTTCGATGCGGCGTCCCTTCGGGTTCTGCACGTACGGAACGCGGATCGACGCGGAACGGTTGCGCGCGGAGTACGCGAGCAGCGTCGGCGCTTCGAAGCCTTTCACGAGCCGCTTGTAGCTGTTGGTCGACGCGTTCGTGAACGCGTTGATCGCGTGCGCGTGCTTCATGATGCCGCCGATGTAGTACAGAGCCGTCTGCGACAGGCCACCGTACTGGTCGCCCATGAACAGGTTCTTGCCGTCCTTACCGAGCGACTGGTGCACGTGCATGCCGCTGCCGTTGTCGCCGATGAGCGGCTTCGGCATGAACGTGGCCGTCTTGCCGTAGCTGTGGGCGACGTTCTGGATGACGTACTTGAGCGTCATGACGTCGTCGGCCTTCTGGATCAGCGTGCCGAACCGCACGCCGATTTCGCACTGGCCGGCGGTCGCGACCTCATGGTGGTGCACCTCGACGACGAGACCCATCTCCTCGAGCGCCATGCACATCGCCGCCCGAATGTCCTGCAGCGAGTCGACCGGCGGCACGGGGAAATAGCCGCCTTTGACGCCCGGACGGTGGCCCATGTTGCCCTCGTCCATGACTTTGCCGCTCTGCCACGCGCCTTCGGCGGACTCGATCGCGTAGAACGCACCTTGCATCTGCGAGGCCCAGCGTACGTCGTCGAAGATGAAGAATTCGTTTTCCGGGCCGAAGTACGCGGCGTCGGCAATGCCGGTGGACTTCATGTAGGCCTCGCCGCGCTTCGCAGCGGAACGCGGATCGCGCTCATAGCCCTGCATCGTCGAAGGCTCGATGATGTCGCAGCGGATGTTCATCGTCGGCTCTTCGGTGAAGACGTCGAGAACCGCGGTGACGGGATCGGGCATGAGGATCATGTCGGACTCGTTGATGTCCTTCCAGCCGGCGATCGACGAACCGTCGAACATCTTCCCGTCTTCGAAGATGCCGATTTCGAACTGGTGATGCGGCACCGTGACGTGCTGCTCTTTACCTATGGTGTCGGTGAATCGGAAGTCGACGAACTTGACCCCCTTTTCCTTCATTAGCTTGAGAACGTCGGCTGGCGACATGAAGAATTCCTCCGTTGGTGTCTGTCGATCGTTGTCGCTGCCGGCGTCATCGTCTGGATGGCCGGCAGTTGCCCTGTTATAGAGCCGCACACTGTGCACTTCTTGTGCCAGCAGTCGGACCGGCACTAGATCATTGTTTTTGATGGGACTGCGGTCGCTTTGTCGGTTATCGGCGCGCCAAGTCAGTGCACATCGGGAGGCATGATGCATGATCGCGGTGCGCGAATGAAAGGCCCCGCCCCGAGTGCCCAGCCTGCCCTGCGAGGGCGCGGCGCGGGCCCCAGGTCGCGGGGCGCCCGCGCGATGGCGCAGAGAGCGCTGCCGCCCGAATAGACGGGCGAGCTAGGGCGCCCGCCGCCTCGTCCGCTCGCGCTGTCAGGGCGCCCGGCCGTCGCTATACTGGCGCGCTTCTCGAATCGCCCGGTCCCGGAGAGCTCATGGATTCCATGGAAAAAATCGTGTCGCTGTGCAAACGCCGGGGGTTCATCTTCCCGTCGAGCGAAATCTACGGCGGCTTGAACGGCGCCTGGGACTACGGGCCGCTCGGCGTCGAGCTCAAGCGTAATCTCAAGCAAGCGTGGTGGGACGACATGGTGGCGCACCACGACGAGACGGCGCGCGCCGCGGGCGCGCCGAGCGCCTATGGCATGGTAGGTCTCGACAGCGCATTGCTGATGAACCCCAGGGTCTGGGAAGCGAGCGGCCACGTCGGCGGCTTCAGCGACCCGATGGTCGACGACCGCGAGACGCGCGCTCGCTACCGCGCCGATCAGCTTGCCGTCTACGCACTCGAGATCACGGCGCCCGACGGCGCCAAGGAACGCTACGACGAGGTGCTGCTTGCCGCGCCCGGCGAGGTGGGCAAGACCGACGACGCCGAGCTCTTCGAGCCGCACCGCAAGCGAATAGCCGCGATCCTCAAAGCGCGGCCGGGCCGCACGGCGCGGCCGATCGCGGTGCCGGACGCCCTGAAGGACGAGAGCGTGCGCGCGAAGGTCATCGCGCCCGGCGCGTCCGCGCCCGGCACGTTGACCGCGCCGCGCGCGTTCAACCTGATGTTCAAGACGCACGTCGGCGCGCTCGAGGACAATTCGAGCATCACGTACCTGCGGCCGGAAACGGCGCAGGGAATCTTCGTGAACTTCAAGAACGTGTGCGACACGGCACGAGTCCGCGTGCCTTTCGGCATCGGCCAGATCGGTAAGGCGTTCCGCAACGAGATCAACCCGCGGAACTTCACGTTCCGCAGCCGCGAGTTCGAGCAGATGGAGATCGAATTCTTCTGCCGACCGGCCGAAGCTGCGCAATGGTACGAGTACTGGCGCGAGCGGCGCTTCCAATGGTACATCGCCCTCGGGATTCGACCCGGCAACCTGCACCTTCGCGAGCACGACAGTTCGGAGCTCGCGCACTATGCCGCAGCCTGCGCCGACGTGGAGTATGACTTCCCGTTCGGCCGCAGCGAGCTCGAGGGCGTTGCGAACCGGACCGACTTCGACCTCCGGCAGCACATGCAGATGAGCGGCAAGGATCTGCGCTACTTCGACGATCAGGAGACCAACGAGGAGGCGCGCCGTTATCTGCCGTACGTGATCGAGCCGTCCGCCGGCGCCGATCGCGGTGCGCTCGCGTTTCTCTGCGACGCCTATGCGGAGGACCAGGTCGGCGGCGAGCCGCGGACGCTGCTGAAGCTGCATCCACGGCTGGCGCCCATCAAGGCGGCGGTGTTCCCGCTCGTGAAGAAGGACGGGATGCCGGAGAAGGCGCTGGGCATCTATCGGGAGCTTCGCAAGCACTTCAGCGTTTACTACGACGAGAAGGGGGCGATCGGACGGCGCTATCGCCGGCAGGACGAGGCGGGCACGCCCTACTGCATCACCGTGGACGGCGACACGTTGTCCGCGGACACGGTGACGGTACGAGAACGCGACAGCTGCGAGCAGACGCGGATCGCCGTGCGCGAGCTCGAGCCGTTCCTGGCGGAGCGGCTTCGGAGCTGACGCGTGGCGGGTCCGCCGGCGAAGCTCGTCGTGATGGACCGCGACGGTGTCATCAACGAGGACTCCGGGGAGTTCATCAAGTCGGTGGCCGAGTGGCGACCGATCGCGGGCAGCCTCGAGGGGATCGCGGCGCTCACGCGCGCCGGGTATCGGACCGTGGTAGTGACGAACCAGTCGGGCATCGCCCGCGGATTGCTCACCGAGAGCATCCTCCAAGACATCCATGACCGGATGAGGGACGCGGTGCGCGCCGCGGGAGGGGAGCTCGCGGGAATCTACTACTGCCCGCACCATCCGGACGACGGGTGCGACTGCCGCAAGCCGCGGACGGCGCTGTTGCGACGCGCCGAGCGCGACCTCGGCGTGACGCTCGCGAACATCCCGTTCGTCGGCGACCGCTCGAGCGATGTCGAAGCGGCCGAAGCGGTGGGCGCCCGACCGATCCTCGTTCGCACGGGGACCGGCGCGGCGACGGAGCGTGCGCTCCCATCAGGGCGCGCCGAGGTGTTCGACGACCTCGGCGCCGCGGCTCGCGCGCTGCTCGCAGAGCGGCGGGGGCAGTAGGCCGTGCGCCAGTGGCTCGGCTCGATCGCGTTCACGCTGTATCTGTTTCTGTCGGTGCCGGTCTACGGCGCCGTGGCGCTGCTGTCAGTCGTGCTCCCGCGCGCGGTGACTTACGGCGTGGCGCGGAGTTGGGCCCGCTCGGTCATGGGCCTGGTGCGCCGGCTGTGTGGGCTCGACTACATCGTCGAAGGTCGCGAGCATTTGCCGAGCGGTAGCGCGATCGTGCTCATGAAGCACTCCTCGGCGTGGGAGACGATCGCGCAGATCGAGATCTTTCCGCGGCAGACCTGGGTACTGAAGCGCGAGCTCATGTGGATCCCCGTGTTCGGCTGGGTGCTGCCGATGCTGAAGCCGATCGCGATCGACCGGCGCGGCGGCTCCGCCGCCGTGCAGCAGGTGCTCGCACAGGGCCGAGCGCGGCTCGATGAAGGCCTGTGGGTGGTGATCTTCCCGGAGGGGACGCGCGTGCCGGTCGGGGAGACGAAACGTTACGGCCTGAGCGGCGCGCTGCTCGCCGCCGAGACGGGCCGGCCGGTGATTCCGGTTGCGCACAACGCCGGGGAGTTTTGGCCGCGGCGCGGATGGTTGAAGCGGCGCGGCACGGTCCGCGTCGTGATCGGTCCGCCGATCGCGACGGCGGGTCTCGAGCCGCGTGCCGTCAACGAGCGAGCCCAGGCGTGGATCGAGGGCAAGGTCGCCGAGATCACCGGGAGGGCCGTGGCTCGGCCCGCCCAGGAACGCCCGAATCGCGAGCGAGGCGCGTGACGGCGGAGCTCAGACGTCCAGGTTCGCGACGGCCAGGGCGTTGCGCTCGATGAACTCGCGGCGCGGCTCGACCTCGTCGCCCATCAGCGTGGAGAAGATCTCGCCCGCGGTGATCGCATCCTCGATCTGCACCTTGAGCAGGATGCGCTGGGCCGGATCC
>DASQOL010000224.1:0-18343 GCA_035644475.1 Gammaproteobacteria bacterium
GAAGCCGCGGGCGCGCAGCGCGCGGCCGATCGCCGAGCCGACGAGACCGCGCTCGCCCGCGATGAAAATGGCGGACGTCGACTTCATTCGCGAGGGCTATGCACCGCGAATCCTTCGCGGGCGATCAGCGCGTCGCGCTCGGCGAGCTTCCGGTCCGCCTCCACCATCTCGCTCACGAGCGCCTCGAAGCCGACCTCCGCGCGCCAGCCGAGCTGGCGGCGCGCCTTCGTGGCGTCGCCGAGCAGCGTATCGACCTCGGTGGGCCGGAAGTAGCGCGGGTCGACGCGCACCATGGTTCGCCCCGTGAGCTTGTCGATCGCGTGCTCGTCTACGCCCGCGCCGCGCCATCCGAGCTCGATGCCGAGCAGCCGCGCGGCCAACGTGACGAACTCGCGCACCGAGTGCTGTTCGCCGCTGGCGATGACGTAGTCCTCCGCTTTGGCCTGTTGCAGCATCAGCCACTGGGCGCGCACGTAGTCGCGGGCATGACCCCAGTCCCGCAACGCGTCGAGGTTGCCGAGATAGAGGCACTCGTCGAGACCAGTCTTGATACGCGCGAGCCCGCGCGTGACCTTGCGTGTGACGAACGTCTCGCCGCGCAGCTTGGACTCGTGGTTGAACAGTATCCCGTTGCAGGCGTACATGCCGTACGCCTCGCGGTAGTTGACGGTGATCCAATACGCGTACACCTTCGCCGCGCCGTAGGGCGAGCGCGGATAGAAGGGCGTGGTCTCGCGCTGCGGGGTCTCTTGCACCTTGCCGAACATCTCCGAGCTAGACGCCTGATAGAAGCGGGTGCTCGATGCGAGCCCGCAGATCCGGATCGCCTCGAGCAGGCGCAGCGTGCCGAGCGCGTCGGAGTTGGCGGTGTACTCCGCCGTCTCGAACGAGACGGCCACGTGGCTCTGCGCCGCGAGGTTGTAGATTTCCTGCGGCTGCACTTCTTGAACGATGCGGATCAGGTTAGTTGCGTCAGTGAGGTCGCCGTAATGGAGAATCAGCCGCCGGTTGGGCTCGTGCGGATCGGTGTAGAGGTGGTCGATGCGGTCGGTGTTGAACAGGGACGCGCGGCGTTTGACGCCATGCACCTCGTATCCCTTGGCGAGCAGGAGCTCCGCGAGATAGGCGCCATCCTGTCCGGTGATGCCCGTGATCAGGGCACGCTTGTTCGCTGAATCGTTGGTCACTGCCTGGTTCCTGTATCGAGCCTGCGCGTCCGTTTTCGCGTTCTCCGGCGGGTGCATGTTACCTCGCCGACGTTGCGCCTTGGTGACGCGGGGCGTGACTCAGGCCGCCGGGCGGTCCTTCGGCAGGAACAGGCTCCGCAGCACGTGCTCCTGGATCGCTCGGCCGCCGCCGATGTCTTTCAAGTAATAGCGCGGAATGCCGAAGCCCTTCTTGCGCCGGTCGAGGATGTGGTCGGGCAGGATGCCGCGATAGGCCTGGCGCAGCAGGCCCTTGGTTTGGCCGCCGTGATAGCGCAGATTCTCGGCGAGCCCGAACGAGAACTCGATGAGCCGGCGGTCGAGCAGCGGCACGCGCGCCTCGAGCGACACCGCCATGCTCGTGCGGTCGACCTTCGTGAGCACCAACCCCGGCAGGAAGGTATGGAAGTCGACGAGCTGCAGGCGCGTGCGGATCGGCAGATCCGCTCGCCAATGCTCGCGATAGTGCCACCAGTCGTCGTAGTCGCGCGGAATGCCGAGCTCGGCGGCGTATTCGCGCTTCGCCGCGCGCGGCAAGCCGCCCATGATCCGCGCCCAAAGGTCCGGGCCGCCGCTGAAAGCGGTCTCGAGCAGCGTGACCGCGCGCGCGACGGCATGGCGGCGGTGGAACGGGCGGCGCACAGCGAACGCGACGGAGTCCAGGAACCGCGGCCAAACGGGCCAGCGGTCGTAGCGCTCGAAGCGCGCGTAGGTCCTGTAACCGCCGAACACCTCGTCGCCGCCGTCGCCGGTCAACACCACGGTGACGCTCTCGCGTGCCGCCGCGGACACGAGGAACGTCGGCATCGACGACTCGTCGGCGAACGGCTCGTCGAACCACGTCTTGAGCTTCGGCAGCAGCTCTTGCGCGTGCGTTTGCGACAGGATGCGCTCGTGGTGATCCGTGCCGAACTGCGCCGCGACCTCGCGCGCGAACGGCGTCTCTGAAACGGCGTCGGAGTCGAAGCCGATCGAGAACGTCGACACACGGCGGCCGGTGAGCGCCGCGGAGGCGACCACGACGCTCGAGTCGATGCCGCCCGACAAGAAGAAGCCGAGCGGCACGTCGGCGATCATTTGATCGCTCACCGCGGCTGTTACGAGCGCGCGCAGCTCCTCGCAGCACGCGCCGACCTCGGGTTGCCGCGGCCGCTCCGGAGTCGGCACCGACCAATAACGGCGCGGCGGCTCGATCGCGCCCGTGGCGGGATCGAATACGAGCCGGTGCGCGGGCGGCAGCTTGTAGACGTTCTTGTACAGCGTCTTCGGCGCGGGCACGTAGCGGTAGCCCAAGAAGTCGTAGAGCGCGGTGCCGTCGACCGAGAGCCGCTCGCCGGCGCAGGCGGCCTCGATGGCTTTAAGCTCGGACGCGAATGCGAAGCGGCGGCCGTCGTGGAAGTAGTAGAGGGGCTTGATCCCCGGCCGGTCGCGGTAGAGCTTCAGGCGCCGCTCGCGCGCGTCCCAGAGCGCGATCGCGAACATACCGTCGAAGTGTTCGACGAATCCGTCGTTCCACTCGAGGTAGGCGTTGAGCACCACCTCGGTGTCGGATTCCGTGCGGAATTCCCTGCCTCGGCGGCGGAGCTCGGCGCGCAGCGACTGATAGCCGTAGATCTCGCCGTTGAACACGAGCCAGGTCGCGCCGTCGGGCGCGAACATCGGCTGGTTGGCGGCGGCGCTCAAATCGATGATCGACAGCCGCCGGAAGCCGACCTTGATCGCGCCGCCGAGCTCGAGCGCGCTCGCGTCGGGACCGCGGTGGGCGATCGTGTCGAGCGCTCGGGCGTAGTTCCAGTCCGGCTCTGTGCCGCCGACGAAGCCGCACACGTTTCGGTTGTCCTCGCGCCTCGGGGGCGCATGTCGGAGCGAGCACTCTAAGGGAGTCCGAGAAGCGGTCGCAAATTAGTCGACGTACTGGGTTGACGTTCTGGGGTTGACGTTCTGGGTTCGATGTCCCGGCGTCGACGTTCGCGGGCGGCTGTTCGGGCTGTGCTACGCTTTCGTGCAGCTTCGGTTCGCGCTCGCGAGAGATTTTGTCGGCGCCGATGACGATCACGATCGCTCACGTCAATGTGGCGCGCGGCTATCGCGGTGGGGAACGGCAGACCGAGCTACTGATTCGCGAGCTCCAGGGCGCGGGACTTAGGCAGGTGCTCGTGGCGCGTCGCGGTGGTCCGCTCGCGCGCCGGCTGCACGATGCGCGCATCGACATACGGACCGTGCAGGGCAATCCGCTCGGCGTAGCGCGTGCGACCCGCGGCGTCGATCTGCTGCACGTGCACGAAGGCCGGAGCGTCTACGCGGCCTATCTGCGCTGGCTGCTGTCGCGGACGCCGTACGTGGTGACGCGACGCGTGAACAACCCGATTGGCTCGAGCTGGCTCGGCCACCGTGCCTACGAGCGAGCGGCCTGTATCGCGGCCGTGGCGTCGCAGGTGGCCGACGTCGTGCGGAGCTACGATCCCGTCGCGCGCGTGCGGGTGATCCACAGCAGCAGCAGCGGTCTCAAGGTGGACACGGGCCGAGTCGCCGCGATTCGCGCGGCCCACGCCGGCAAGTTCCTCGTCGGCCACGTCGGCGCGCTCGACAACTCGCAAAAGGGCCAGGAGTTCATCATCGCCGTGGCGCGCGCGGTCGAGCGCTCGAATCCCGACCTGCACTTCATGCTGGTCGGCGGCGGTGACGACGAAGCCATGCTCAGGAGGGCCGCCGCGGGCCTCACGAACTTGGCGTTCATCGGCTTCGTCGACAACGTTGGCGACTATCTCGCGTCGTTCGACCTGTTCGTCTTGCCGTCGAACCGCGAGGGCATCGGCAGCATCCTGTTCGACGCAATGGAGGCGGGGCTGCCGGTGGTTGCGAGCCGCGTCGGCGGGGTACCCGACATCGTGCACGACGGCGAGAACGGCACGCTGATCGACGCCGCGAGCCCCGATCAGCTCCGCGCGGCAATTCTGCTGCTGCAGGCCGACCCGGAGCTCCGTAAGCGTTTCGGCACCGCCGGCCGCGAGCTCGCGAGGGGATTCACCGCCGCCTCGATGGCGCGGAAGTACCTCGACCTCTATCGCGAAGTGCTGGGCAGGCTCGAATGAGCGCGACGCCGATCAAGGCGCTCTGCATCACCGAAGATCCCGACCGGCCCACCGCGGCTACGTTCGTCGGCTTGCACGCCGCGGGCGTGGACGTCACGGTCGTCTGCCCGGCGGGGAGCGCACGGACCCTGCTCGCGGAGGCGGGCGTGCGGCTTCTCGATCTGCCGCTCAGGGGCGGCCACGACCGCGCGGGCCGGCGCGCGCTTCGCGCCGAGCTCGAGCGCGGCCGCTACGACATCCTGCACGTGCTGGGCAATCGCGGCGTGCAGAACGGCCTCGCGGCGGCGCGCGGCTTGCCGGTGAAGATCGTCGCGTACCGCGGCATCGTGGGCAACGTGAGCTTCCTGAGCCCGGCGTCCTGGTCGCGGTTCTTGAATCCGCGGATCGACCGGATCGTCTGCGTCTGCAACGCCGTGCGCGACCATTTCCTGGCCATGCGCCCCGCGTTCCTGCGCATGCCGGCGAGCCGGCCGGTGACCATCTATAAGGGCCATAGCCTCGCCTGGTACACGGCGGCGCCCGCGCACTTGCGCACCGTCGGCGTTCCGGAAGGCGCGTTCGCGATCGCGTGCGTGGCGAACTACCGGCCGCGCAAGGGTATCGAGGTGCTCGTCGACGCGATGGCGCTGCTGCCCGGCGACGCGCACCTCCTGCTGGTCGGTCACATGGATGCGCCCGGCTTGGCGACGCGCATCGCCGCGAGCCCGGCCGCCGCGCGCATTCATCGGCTCGGCCATCGGCAGGACGCGCCGGCGCTGACGGCGGCCTGCGACGTGTTCGCGTTGCCGTCGATCAAACGCGAAGGGCTCGCGCGGTCGTTGATTGAAGCGATGGCCTACGGCGTGGCGCCGGTGGTCACCGACTGCGGCGGCAGCCCCGAGCTCGTCCTCGACGGTCGCTGCGGCTTCGTGGTGCCGGTGCGCGACGCGGAGGCTCTCGCCCGCTCGATCGGGGCGCTGCGCGACGATCCCGAGCTGCGGCGCAGATTCGGGGCCGCCGCGCGCGAACGCATCGGGCGCCATTTCCGGATCGAGGACACGATCGCGCAGACGCTCGCGCTGTATCGCGGTCTCGCCTCCGAGCGAGCCGGGGCGGCGGCGAGCGGGCTTTGAGCGCGGTTTGACAGGTTTGGAGGCAGTCAGTACATTCGTCCGCCTTCTCGCCCCGATGCCCAGGTGGCGGAACTGGTAGACGCGCTGGTTTCAGGTGCCAGTGGGGTAACACTCGTGGAGGTTCAAGTCCTCTCCTGGGCACCATCCGACCATCGCCCGACGCGCGCCCGGCCGCAGCGTCGGCTAAGATTCCACCGAATGACTCAACGACTCTCTCGTTCCGCCTCGCGAGGCACGACCTAGTGCCGCGCGATCCCCGCGACGCCGACCGCGCCGAGCGGCACTACGAGCACCAGATCCCGAGCCGCGACGAGATCTCCGCCGCGATGGAGCGCACCGGCCATCCGCTCACGCTCGAAGCGCTCGCCCCGCAATTCGAGATCCACACGGAGCAGCACCGGCGCTCGCTCGAGGCGCGGCTCAAGGCGATGGTTCGCGACGGCCAGCTGATTCGGAACCGCGCGGACGAATACTGCCTCATTCGGCACGTCGACCTCGTAACCGGCACCGTGCTCGCGCACCGCGACGGCTTCGGCTTCCTGCGCCCCGACGACGGCACCCCCGACGTCTATCTGTCGGCGCGCGAGATGCACGTGCTCTGGGACGGCGACCGGGTCGCGGTGCGCACCAGCGACACGCCGCGCGGAAAGGAGGGCCACGTCGCCGAGATTCTCGCGCGCGGCAAGGTCCACGTCGTCGGCTTGTTCCGCCGCGAGCGCGGCATCGACTCCGTGATCGAGGAAGGCGACACACGCATCGAGATACTGATCGCGCGCGGCGAGAGTCACGGCGCGAAACCCGGCGACATCGTCAAGGTCGAAGTGCTCGAGCATCCGACCAAGCGGAGCCACGCGGTCGGACGCGTGGTGCAGATCGTGGGCCGACACGACCAGCCGAGCATCGAGACCGACGTCGCGATGCTCGCGCACGGAATTCCCTACGAGTGGCCGATCGACGCGCTCGCGGAAGCACGTGCGTTCCCGAAGGACGTGCCGGCGAACGCGAAGGAGGACCGCGAGGACCTGCGCTCGCTGCCGCTCGTGACGATCGACGGCGCGGACGCTCGCGACTTCGACGACGCCGTGTTCGCCGAGCCGCAGGGCGAGGGCTGGCGGCTGATCGTGGCGATCGCCGACGTGGCGCACTATGTGCAGCCCGACACGCCGCTCGACCGCGAGGCGCGCTCGCGCGGCACGTCGGTGTATTTCCCCGACCGCGTCGTGCCGATGCTGCCGGAGGAGCTGTCGAACGGCCTGTGCTCCCTGAACCCGCACGTCGATCGCTTGTCGCTTGCGTGCGAGATGAGCGTGTCGCCGCGCGGCGAGGTTACGCGCTCGCGGTTTTTCGATTGCGTGTTCCGTTCGGCCGCGCGCCTCACGTACACCGAGGCCGCCGAGATCCTCGAGAGCCCGCAGCCGAAGAGCCCGCATGCGCACCTGAAGCCGGCGCTGATGCCGCTGCTCGACGTCTATCATGGGTTCGACAAAGCGCGCCGCCGCCGCGGCGCGATCGACTTCGATTTGCCCGAGACGAAGATCGAGCTCGACGAGCGCGGCAAGGTGAAGAGCGTGCGCGCGGCTCATCGTCTCGTGACCCACAAGGTCATCGAGGAATGCATGATCGCGGCGAACGTCGAGGCCGCGAAGCGCATGCGCAAGGCGAAGATACCGGGCCTTTACCGGGTTCACGAGGCGCCGGGCGAGGACAAGCTCGAGGAGCTGCTGCTGTTCCTCCAGACGTTCGGCTACAAGCTGTCGCCCCAGAAGGTCTCGCCGAAGGAGATCAACACGATCATCGAGCGTGTGCAGGGCAAGCCGGAAGAAGAGCTCGTCGAGACGGTGGTGCTGCGCTCGATGATGCAAGCGCGCTATCAACCGGCGAGCGTCGGCCACTTCGGCCTCGCGCTCGACACCTACGCGCACTTCACGTCGCCGATCCGCCGCTATCCCGACCTGCTCGTGCATCGCGCGCTCAAGTGGCTCAACAAGAAGGGCTCCACGAAGGGCTACCGCTACGACCTCGAGGAGATGGAGCGGCTCGGCGAGCACTGCTCGCGCACCGAGCGGCGCGCCGACGACGCGACGCGCGAGGTGGCCGAGCGGCTGAAGTGCTTCTATTTGAAGGACCACGTGGGCGAGATCTTCGACGGCATCGTCGGCGGTGTCGCCGCATTCGGCCTGTTCATTCGGCTGCCGCAGCTCCAGGCCGACGGCCTCGTGCACGTCACGTCGCTGCCGAAGGACTACTACCACCGCGACCCGACGGGCACGGCGCTCACGGGCGAGCGCACCGGCGCGAGCTATCGCCTGACGGACGCCATGCGCGTGCGCCTCGTCGCCGTCAACGTCGAGGAGCGCAAGGTCGACTTCGTGCCGGCCGACGCGGAGCCGGGCTCCGGCGGTGGCGCTCGACCGCAGGGGGGCAGACCCCAGGGCCAGGCCGGGGCCGGGCGCAAGGGCCAGCAGGCCGGGGCCGGACGCAAGGACAAGGCCCCGCGGCCCGACGGCAAGAAGCGGCGCGGGCGGCGTGGCTGAGAGGCGGCCGCAGGTCTACGGGCTGCATGCGGTCCGCGCGCTGCTCGAGCGCCGGCCCGAAACCATCCTCGCGGCGGCCGTGCTACGGGAGCCCGGCGGTAAGCTCGCGGACCTCGCACGGGAGCTCGCGGCGCGCGGAGTTCGCGTCGACCACCTGCCGCGCCACGAGCTCGATCGGCGCAGCGGCGGGGCGACGCACCAGGGCGTGCTGGTCGAGACTGCCGCAGCCGTGGCGTTCGACCTCGGCGACTTCGAGGACCTGGTCGTCGCGCGCGGGCGCGCTCTGCGCCTGCTTGTGCTCGACGGCGTCGAGGACCCGCGCAACCTCGGGGCCTGTCTACGGACGGCCGACGCCGCCGGCGTCGACGCCGTGGTGGTGCCGAAGGCGCACTCCGCGCCGGTCAGCGCGGCGGCCGTGAAGGCGGCCACCGGCGCGGCCGAGACCGTGCCGGTGCTGCGCGCGCCGAACCTCGCGCGCACGCTCCAATGGCTCAAGGACGCGGGCGTGTGGGTCGTCGGGGCTGACGCCGGCGCGCCGAAGTCGCTCTACGCCACCGCCCTCGCGCCACCCGTGGCGGTCGTGCTCGGTGGCGAAGGGCGGGGGCTGCGCCGGCTCACCAGAGACCTCTGCGACGAGCTCGTGTCGATCCCGCTCGCGGGCGCGGTGGCGAGCCTCAACGTCTCGGTGGCGGCGGGGATCGTGCTGTTCGAGCTCCTGCGCCAGGCGCCGGTGCGGCGGGCCTGACGGGTCGCGCTGCCGTCCGGCGCTTGCGCTCGGCTTGAGCCGTCGGACTCGAGCGGGTAGGATGTCGCACCCCCGAGCCCGAACAATCGGGGATTTACTCCTTGCCTCACCGCTTCGACGGGAGGCATCAACCCACGAGGAGTCTTGATTGAGACACTACGAAGTCGTGTTTCTGGTCCATCCTGACCAGAGCGAGCAAGTGCCCGCGATGATGGAGCGTTATCGCAACATGATCGAGGGCGCGAGCGGCAAGATCCATCGCCAGGAAGATTGGGGTCGGCGCCAGCTGGCGCATTCGATCTCCAAGGTCCACAAGGCCCACTACCTCCTGCTCAACATCGAGGTCGACAAGGCCACGCTCGACGAGCTCGTCGGCGCGTTCCGCTTCAGCGACGCCGTGCTGCGCTATCTCGTGATCAAGCGCGACGAGGCGGTCACCGAGCCGTCGCTGATGGCGAAGGCGCGCGAAGAGGAAGAGGCGCGCGAGGCACAGTCCGCGCAGCGCTCGTCGGGCCCGCGTGAGCGGCCGCCGCGACCGAACGGCGACGCGCCGCCGGCCGAGGTGGCTGACGCCGACGACGACGGTCCGCCCGCCGAGGTCGCTGGCCGGCGCGATTGGGACGAGAAGAATTGACGCGCGGACGCTGAACAGGAGCAACGCCGATGGCCCGCTATTTTCGCCGCAAGAAGTTCTGCCGATTCACCGCCGAGGGCATCAAGGAGATCGACTACAAGGATCTCACGACGCTGAAGGCTTACGTCAGCGAGACCGGCAAGATCGTGCCGAGCCGGATCACGGGCACGCGCGCGCCGTACCAACGGCAGCTCGCGACCGCGGTCAAGCGCGCGCGCTATCTCGCGCTGCTGCCCTATACGGATCAACACTGACGGACCAGCACTGAGCCCGGCCGCGTCGGGTCTGGTTCTGGAGTTGCCTCGGGGGCTGCGTCAGAATCGGGCGGTCCCGGCGGGTTTGGAAACTTGTCGCCGTCCGCCGCGTGGTGCACGCTCGGACGCTCAGCCGGTGGCAATCATGGTGGCCGGCGCATTTAGAGAGTTACGAAGATGGAAGTGATTTTGCTCGAGAGAGTCGACAACGTCGGCGGCATCGGGGACCTGGTGCGCGTGAAGTCCGGCTTCGCGCGGAACTACTTGATCCCCCACGGCAAGGCGACGGTCGCCACGGCCGCGAACAAGGCCAAGTTCGAGGCGCGGCGGGCCGAGCTCGAGGCGAAGGCGGCCGGCGAGCTCAAGGCCGCGCAAGACCGCGCGAAGCAGCTCGAGGGCAAGGTCATTCGGCTCACGGCGCAGGCCGGGCCCGAAGGCAAGCTGTTCGGCTCGGTGGGCACGGTGGACATCGCCGAGGCGTGCGAGAAGCTGGGCGTGACCGTCGAGCGCAGCGAGGTTCGGATGCACGAGGGTCCGATCCGCGTCGTAGGCGAGCACAAGGTCGAGCTGCACCTGCACACCGACGTCAACGTCGAGATCACGGTCATCGTCACGTCCGATCAAGAGACCACCGCGGCCGAATAGCGCCGGCGCCGCGCTAACTCGACTCGGTTAACTCGACATGGCCGAATCCGCCCCGACCGAGCTCACGCGCCGGGCCACGGAGCGGCTGCGGCTGCCGCCGCATTCCGTCGAAGCCGAGCAGTCCCTGCTCGGCGGGCTCATGCTCGACCAGCGCGCGTGGGACCAGATTGCCGACGTCGTCGGCGTCGAGGATCTGTACCGCGCCGACCATCGGCTGATCCTGAGCGCGATCGCGGAGCTCGTCGAACGCAACCAGCCGCCCGACGCCGTGACCGTGGCCGAGCATCTGCAGCGCCTCGGTCAGCTCGAGGCGGCGGGCGGTCAGGCCTACCTCGCGCGTCTCGTCGAGGACACACCGAGCGCCGCGAACATCCGCGCATACGGGCGAATCGTGCGCGACCACGCGATGCTGCGGCAGCTCATCGAGATCGGCGGCGACATCGCCGCGAGCGCGCACGCGACGGAGGGGCGCACCGTCAGCGAAATTGTCGACCTCGCCGAGCAGCGCGTGTTCGAGATCGCCGACCGCGGGCAGCGTCGCGGTTCGGGATTCGTGTCGCTCAAGCAGATCCTGCCGAAGACGATCGACCGGCTCGACGTATTGAGCCACTCCACGAGCGACATCACGGGCATTTCCACCGGCTTCGGCGAGATGGACAAGCTGACGGCCGGTCTCCAGCGCGGTGAGCTGATCATCATCGCGGGGAGGCCGTCCATGGGAAAAAGCACCTTGGCTATCAACATAGCCGAGAACGCCGCGCTCGGCGGCCAGGTGCCGGCTGCGATCTTCAGCATGGAGATGTCTGCCGAGCAGTTGAGCTTCCGCATGGTCAGCTCCGTCGGCCGAGTCAATGCAAGCCGGCTGCGCACCGGCAAGCTCTCGGACGAGGATTGGTCGCGCATCGACTCGGCGGTGTCGATGATGTCGAACGCGCCGATCTACATCGACGACAGCGGCGCGCTAACGCCGACCGAGGTCCGCGCGCGTGCGCGCCGCTTGAAGCGGGAACACGGCTTGGGGTTGGTCATCGTCGACTACCTGCAGCTCATGCAGGTTACCGGCACCGTCGAGAATCGCGCGACGGAGATCTCCGAGATCTCGCGGTCGCTGAAGGCGCTCGCGAAGGAGCTCAACGTTCCGGTCGTCGCGCTGTCGCAGCTGAATCGCAGCGTCGAGCAGCGCACGGACAAGAGGCCGGTGATGTCGGATCTACGCGAATGCGTCACTGGCGACACGCTTGTCTGTTTGACGGACGGCCGGCGAGTTCCGATAGGAGATTTGGTCGGTTCCGAGCCGGAGGTTTGGTCGCTCGACGAGCAACAGCGGATACGCACAGCGCGTGCCGACAAGGTGTGGCGCGTTGGGCGACGACCGGTGCTTCGCGTTCAGTTGGCAAGCGGCAGATCGATTCGAGCAACGGCGGAGCACCGTTTGTTGTCGGGTGCTGGGTGGACTACGGTCGGTGAACTAGTGCCGGGAACGCGATTAGGTCTCGCGCGCCGGCTGCCCGCTCCCCATGAGCCAAGCAGTTGGCATGACCATGAGTTGATCCTGCTGGGACACCTGATCGGCGACGGAAGTTTTCTCAAACACCAACCGTTGCGCTACACGACAGCGTCGGAAGAAAACAGCGCCGCCGTACGAGCGGCGGCCGAGACATTGGGAAGTCGCGTCGCGCGTCATGCCGGGCGCGGAGCGTGGCATCAATTGGTCATCAGTGGGAATGGCAACCGCTGGCATCCACGGGGCGTCGGAGCCTGGCTGAAGACCTTGGGTATCTTCAACCAGCGATCGCACGAGAAGCGATTGCCACCGGGCGTGTTTACGCTCAGCAACGCGCAAGTGGCTTTGCTGTTGCGCCATCTGTGGGCGACCGATGGCTCGATCACGGAGCGCTCCCCAGGCAAACGCGGTGCCCCGCGCGTGTATTTCTCGACCTGCAGCCAAGATCTGGCGCACGACGTCGCGGCATTGCTCTTGCGGCTCGGAATCGTCGCTCGCATACGCAGCGTGCATTCCGGTCGTTCGCGTCCGGTTCATACGGTCGACGTGAGCGGCGCCGCGTCTTTGCGGCTGTTTCTCGATACCGTCGGAGGATTCGGACCACGGGCCGCGCCCGCGGCGGCGCTCGCGAGAAGTCTGGAGTCCGTCGATGCCAATACCAATGTCGACACGCTTCCCTTGGAAGTCTTCGGCGAGGTCCGAGCTCAAATGCGAGCTCAGGGCGTCACGACGCGTGCCATGGCCAAGATGCGCGGCACGGCTTACGGTGGCTCGAGTCATTTCCTGTTTTCTCCGAGCCGAGATATGGTTGCCCAGTACGCGCAACTCCTCGAAGCGCCTCACATTGCGAAGTGGGCCGAGTCGGATCTCTTCTGGGATCGCGTCGTCGCCGTATCTGCCGATGGTGAGGAAGACGTCTTTGACTTGACCGTCCCGGGCCTCGCGAACTGGCTCGCGGACGGTATCGTCACGCACAATTCCGGCGCGATAGAGCAGGATGCGGACTTGATCGTCTTCATCTACCGCGAGGAAGTCTACGAGCCCGACACACCGCGCAAGGGCATCGCGGACATCATCATCGGCAAACAGCGCAACGGCCCGATCGGCGAGTTCCGGCTGACGTTCTTGGGCGAGTTCACGAAGTTCGAGAACCTCGTGGCCGAGGCGTACGGCGAGGGCGTGTTCTAGCAACCGAAGATGGTGTCGGACACCAAGGGTGTCAGACACCAAAAACGAAGAAGGGTCAGACCCTGCGGTCTGACCCTTCGTGTTTCGCGGACTCGAAAGGCGTCAGTTGACGAAGAAGCCCATCTTCACGCCGGCGAGCTGAATCACGTCGTTGTCTTGCAGCTTGCGGGCTTGCGGGCCGATCGCCATGCCGTTGACGAGCGGGAAGCCCTCGGTCTTGCCGCTTTCGACGTGGACGATGTAGTAGCCCTCGGCGCGGCGCGTGATGGCTGCTACCTGCACGCCCGGCCGGCCGAGCGTGGTCAGCGCCTTCACGAGCTCGAGCTCGCGGCCGGCGAACGTACCCGACAACACCTGCAGCTTCGCGAGCGGCAGCACGGGCACCGACTCCGAGTCCACCTCTTGCGTCGCCGTCGGCTGGAATGGCCTGCGCGGCTTCAGCACGGGCGCGGGGGCAGGCGTGGCCCCGGCGGCCGGGCGCTTGGGCGCTTCTTTCGCGGCCGCCGCGGCGGCCGCTGCTTCCGCGGCGCGTGCTGCCTTCGCGGCCTGCTTCTCCATCTGGCTGTTCGGCTCGATGACCATCGTCTTCTCGAACTCGTCCTCCGGAACCTGCCCCGCCTGGTCGTCGACGTAGCGCAGCTGGTGATGGCCCACGGTGATCACGTCGCCGTGTTGCAGCGCGTGTTTCTTGATGAGCTTGCCGTTGACGTACGTGCCGTTGGTGCTGTTCAGGTCCTCGAGGAACGAGTCGTTCAGGATATTGATGATCAACGAGTGGTGGCCGCTCACCGCGGCGTTGTCGATGCGGATGTCGTTATCCGGCAAACGGCCGACGGTGTACCGTTCCTTGGTCATGTTGTATTCCGCCAAGGTCTGGCCATCCAAGCTCAAGATCAAACGTGCCATGGTTGTCGCCCCAATTGCCGAGACTGTTGTTACCCGAACAGGTTGCGGAATTTGCCGAGCAATCCGACTTCGGCCGGAAACGAATCCGCGATGCGCACCAAGATCACCGAAACGTTGTCCCGCCCACCGTTGTCGTTGGTGAGCTTGATGAGCTGTTCCCCAACCGTTCGAACGTCGTTGTTGAACGTGCTGATCGTGAGATGGATGTCCTCGTCCTCGACCATGTCGGGTAGGCCGTCCGAGCACATCAAGAAGTAGTCGCCCTTCTGAACGTCGACTTCCTGCACCTCTACGTCGACGTTCGACTCCACTCCGAGCGCACGAGTGACGTAGTTGCGATTGGTCGAGCGTTGCGCCTCTTCCTGGGAATAGAAGCCGCGGTCGACCAGCTCTTGCAGCAACGAGTGATCCATCGTTATCTGCTCGAACCGATTCGCGCGCAGGCGGTACATCCGCGAGTCGCCTACGTGGGCGATGGAAACCTTGTCGTCGTAGAACAAGCTCGCCACCAACGTCGTGCCCATTCCTTCGCACTGCGGCTGCGACTGGGCCGTTTGGTTGATCACTTTGTTCGCGCGATGGATCGCGTCTCGCAGCACGATCGTCTGTCGCATGTAGCCCGTGCCGGCCTCGATCTCGTTGCGCTTCTCGCGCTTGCACGCCTCGGTGACCAAGTCGGTGATCGTCTTGACCGCGATGCCGCTTGCAACCTCGCCGGCGTTGTACCCGCCCATGCCGTCGGCGAGCACCCACAGGCCGATGTCGGGCTGGGCGCCGATAGCGTCTTCGTTGTGGTCTCTAACCTTGCCGACGTCAGTGACCTCCACATGAACGAATTTCCCTTTAAGGCTCATGCGCGCTCAAAGAACACGTTCTACAGGTCACGCCAGCTGCGCGACGCCGAAGCGCAGCGCAGCGGCCATCTCGGCACCGGACTGGAAGCGGTCCCCGGGGTCTTTCGCCAACGCTCGGTCGATGATCGGATCGAGCCACTGCGGGAGCTCCGGACGAACCGAGGTAACTGAGTCGTGCGGCTCGTTCGCGATCACGAACATCAGCTTGGTCATGGAGGCTCCACGGAAGGGCAGGTGGCCGGTAAGCAACTGGTATAGGCTAACACCTAGCGCGAATAAGTCCGTGTGGCCGTTCACGTTTTTCCCTTCGAGCTGCTCGGGCGACATGAACGCGGGCGTCCCCAACACGATGCCGGTCTTGGTGCGACTGACATCGATCAACCTGGCGATTCCGAAGTCGGTGATCTTCAGGCCGTCCGACACGGAATCATACATAATATTGGCGGGCTTTATATCCCTGTGCACGACGTTTTGAGCGTGTGCGTAGTCGAGCGCATCCGCCGTTCTGCTGAGCAGATCGAGCACCGTCGGTACCGGCAGCAGCCGCTCGGACTTCGTGAACTCGCTCAGGTGATGTCCCCTCAGGTACTCCATCGCGATGTAGGCGAGCCCCGTGCTCTCGCCGACGTCGAAGATCGTGACGATGTTCGGGTGACTGAGCCGGCCTGCGATCTCCGCTTCGCGCAAGAAGGTGCGGCTCGCGGTCTCGAGCTCGGCCGGCTCGAATTCCGCCGCGAGATCGACGACCTTGAGCGCGACGATTCGATTGATCTTCGGATCGCGACCTAGATACACATACCCCATCGCCCCACGCGCGATCGGCTCGAGCAGCTGATAGCGGCCCATCGCCGCCGGCATGCCGTCGGGCGCCACGGGGTCGCTGCTCGGACGAGAACAACGAACGAGTCGTTTCGCGACGTCGCGAAAATTGCCGTCGACCTGAGTGAGACGGTGGAACAGATCCGCGGCTTCGCGCGTCGCGCCGTTCGACTCGAGAGCGCACGCGACGTCATAGAGCTCGGACAGGAGCGCCGGCGTCGGCGAGACTTGGCGATAGTTGAGCCACGCGTCGGCGAGGCGGCCCTCCGCCGCGGCGCGGCGCGCTTCCGCGAGCGCAATGTCGTGAGCCCTACGGGAGCCGAGCTCGGCGGATGACAGGCCGAACGCCACGGCCGCGATCGACACCCAAGCCACGGGTCCGGCAACCGGCAGCCAGAAGTCGAGCGCCGTGAACAAGACGCCGGCGCCGGCGAGTAGGCCGACTGTCGCTGTGCCGCCGGCGAGCACGATCGCGGAGCGAGAGAGCGGCGGCCGCAAGCAGGCGAGCGCGATCGACAACGCGGCCGCCGCCCACGCGACCGCTGAGCCGAACGCGCCGCCCGTGATGCGCCGATCCTCGAGATAGCCGGCGACGACTTGGGCGAGGAGCTCCGGCGCACTCAGTACCCCGATCGAAGTTCGGTACGCGGGCACTGCGGGACCCGCGATCACCACGCGGTCACGCAGACGGTCGGGCTGCGTACGCGCATCGCGCAGTGCGATCGTGGGGAACGACTCGCGCGCGTAGAAGCGCAGCCAGCGGCGCTCGTCCGCGTCGGCGCTCGCGAGCGCCGAGTTGTCCGCCGCTCGTTGCGCCGCGTAGGCGCCGAGCGACGGTGTCGTGGCCTCCGCGCGGAGCTCCGGCCGGTCGTAGCGAACGCGCCCGTCGATGCCCGTCTCGAACGACAGGTGACCGCCCTGTTGCCAGTTCGTGCGCCGCAGCGTGGCGCCGACGGGCACGTCGAGCGGTCCCACGACGAGCTCTTCGGCTAGAGCAGGCGGCGGTTGTGCGAGGGTCGCCACCAGCAGCTTGGCTCGAGCGGCCGCTGCGAGGTCGATCAGCGAACCGAGCTCCGCGGTGGAGTCGACGCGGACGAGCGCAATGCGGTCGGGAGGGGGCGTCGAGCCGGCGCGTGACCAGAGATCGAACAGTGCGAGGTCGATCCGCTGCACCAGCTCGAATGGCGGCGCGTGCAAAGCGAGTGCCGCCAGGAGGCCGAGGCCCCCGGCTCGAAGGCAACGGCGCAAATTCGGCAAAGCATCCATGGATCGACCCGCCCGGCGAGGCGGAGTATGGCACGCGACCGCGCGCGTCCCGTGTGATCCAAGCCCGGTTTCTCGACGGGACGCGGCGCTTCGCCGAGTCCGCGGCCGCGCCAATTCGGCTATCCTCCGCGCGATGGCCAGAGCCAAGCTCGTCTATACGTGCGATCACTGCGGGGCACAGCAACCGAAGTGGCAAGGACAGTGCCCCGATTGCGGAGCATGGAACAGCCTCGTCGAGACCCCCGTCGCCGCGAAGACGGGCCGCAGCGAGCGCTCGCAGTACACGAGCCAAGTCGAGATCACGCGGCTCGACCGCCTCGACGTCGGACGGGTCGCACGGATCGACACGGGACTGGGCGAGCTCGATCGGGTGCTCGGCGGCGGGCTCGTACCGGGCGGCGTGGTGCTGCTCGGCGGCGAGCCGGGCATCGGCAAGTCCACGCTCCTGCTGCGCGCGCTCGCCAACCTCGCGGACCGCATGACGGCGTGCTACGTGACCGGCGAAGAGTCGCCGGAGCAGATCGGGCTGCGCGCGCAGCGGCTCGGCGTGGCGCAGGTGCCGCTCGAGCTGCTCGCGGAGACCTGCGTGGAAGCGGTGCTCGAGCGGCTCGCCAACGAGCCCAAGCTCGGCGTGCTCGCGATCGACTCGATCCAGACGCTCTTCAGCCGGGATCTGCAGTCGGCGCCCGGATCGGTGAGCCAGGTCCGCGAGTGCGCCGCGCAGCTCGTGCGGTTTGCGAAGTCGCGTCAGGTGGCGACGCTGCTCGTCGGCCACGTCACCAAGGAGGGCACGCTCGCCGGTCCGCGCGTGCTCGAGCACATGGTCGACACCGTGTTGTACTTCGAGAGCGACTTGGGAAGCCGCTTTCGCATCGTGCGCGCGGCGAAGAATCGTTTCGGTGCGGCGAACGAGCTCGGATTCTTCGTCATGGGCGAGGATGGATTCCGCGAGGTGAAGAACCCGTCGGCGATCTTCCTCGCGCGGCACACTTCGCCGGTGCCGGGCAGCGTGACGCTCGTGACGCGCGAGGGCTCGCGGCCCGTGCTCGTCGAGGTGCAGGCGCTCGTCGACGAGTCGCAGGCGCAGTCACCACGGCGTCTCGCGCAGGGCTTCGACGGCCAGCGACTCGGCCTGCTGCTCGCGGTGCTGCACCGGCATTGCGGCGTGCCGACCGGGACGAGCGACGTGTTCGCGAACGTCGTCGGCGGCCTGCGCGTCGCCGAGACGGCGGCCGACCTCGCCGTGGCGCTCGCGGTGGTGTCGAGCCTGAGCGGGCGGGCGGTGCCGCATGACTTGGCGGTGTTCGGCGAGATCGGCCTGACGGGTGAGGTGCGCCCGGTGCCGTTCGGCGAGGAGCGGCTGCTCGAAGCACAGAAGCACGGTTTTCGCCGCGCCGTCGTGCCTCGCGCGAACGTGCCGCGGCGGCCGCTCGAGCTGCAAGTCACCGCCGTCGACCGGCTGAGCGAGGCGCTCGCGGTTATCGACGGCTGATCAGGCCGCGACCTTGGGCGGCGGCGAGGCGCCAGGCGCGAACACGCGGACTTTCTTGATGCCGTGCTCGCTCGCGTCGAGGATCTCGATCGG